>NZ_CP009251.1:624170-936255 GCF_001941345.1 Corynebacterium stationis | reverse complement strand
GCTAAGGACCTCAAGCTTGATGACCCAACCGCAACGGTAGATACCACCGAGGCTCCTGCCATCGACTAAGGCTCTCATATTCGACACGATAGTCCCTCGTGGCTGCTGCACAATCGTCGAATAGCGAAAAAGCGCCTGTGCTTCTCCTTTAGAAGCACAGGCGCTTTGCTTTTCGCCGTACGACGGAATTTGAAATATCAACGCCAAGGCTTTGTCTACCGGCGGTTCCGTCGGCCGAATATGCTCACGCAAACGAACACTGCAATCGCATAGCTTTTCCGCCCAGAAAGCTTGCTCTATAATTGTGAAAATAATTGAAATCTAAGAACCGGGGCCGCCTCACCGTGGTCGAAGGCCAACCAGCAACGCACTGGAGCTTCGATGACAACGCCTTCTAAAACCGCCGCTATAGCCCGTTGACACCACCAGGCAGGCTTTCTAGAACAACCCCGGTGCGCTGAGCAACCGCTTGGTAGCGTTCCACGAAGTTTTTGCTGCGCTGTCCGGCCGCGCAGTAAACCAAGACCTGGCTGTCTCCTAGTTGGGAGAAGAAGTCAGCTACCTCATCGTCGGAGTTGATGGAGCTCAACGGCAGCTTCTGCGTTGTAATCTCTGCCGGTAAATCAGCCAGCATTACTTCGTGTGGTTCGCGAATATCTACGGCGATGCATTCCCCGCGCCGAGCTTGGCCAAGCAGTTCTGCAGCGCGCGTTGTTAAAGCGCAGGCTTGGCTCTCCGCGGCGCCGTAGGTGCGAAGTAGCTCAGTGGCCAAAGGCCGCTCCGGGTCAGCAGCTACTTTAAAGGTTCGCGTCATCGGCGGAAAAGCATCATAGCTGAGTATTTCCCCCGGTTCCGTTGCGCCAATCCCGCTTAAGTATCCAATGGCATGGGTTGCCATCAAGGCACCCATGGTCGCCGTGGTTGCGCCGAGCACGCCGGCGGTCGCGCAATCGGGCACGGAGTTGGCATCAGGTTGGTCGGGGAAGAGGTCGCGCAGACCGACGCCGCGGAAGTTCGGGCCGGAGTGAAATAGCGCCAGGTCGCCATGAAAGCGCAGCACCGTTGCCCAAATCAATGGCGTGCCGGTTATCTCCGCTGCATCAGCCACCAGGTATTTGGTGCTAAAAGAATCAGAGCCATCGAGTACCAGGTCAACAGAACCCACCAGCTCCACAGCATTGTCCGTGTTAAGACGCTGAGCTAAAGCGTTGACGGTAATACCAGGTTGGAGTTCTTCTAGGCGCTGCGCAGCAACTTCGACTTTCAGCTTGCCCACATCATCCGCGCCGAAAAGAATCTGGCGGTGGATATTGGTGATATCCACGGTGTCATCATCAATCACCGTAATCGTGCCAACGCCTGCCGATGCCAAAGATTGCATCAACGGACATCCCAATCCGCCGGCGCCGATGACTAAAACATGCGCATTGTGAAGGCGTTTTTGTTGTTCCAGCCCAAATCCGGGCAGGGCCAAGTGCCGGGCGATGCGGCGTAGTTCATAATCAGGCAGGGCCATCACAGCACCTGCTCTGACCAGGTTGCCAGGCCATCAAAGCTTGACGATGCCACCGCGTGCTCCCGCTTCGGAATCCTTCCGGCCGTGGCAGCCAGGCGGCCTGCCTCAACCGCGTGGTACATCGCGGTGGCCATCGCAACGGGGTCTTGCGCGCGGTTAATTGCAGAGGCCAGCAGCACCCCGTCGCATCCCAGTTCCATCGCAAGGGCGGCATCGGACGCAGTGCCGACGCCGGCATCGAGCAGAATTGGCACAGAAGCACGAGAGCAGATCAGCTCAATATTATGCGGATTCAAAATGCCTAAGCCGGTGCCAATCGGTGAGCCCAAAGGCATCACTGCCGCGACCCCGACATCTTCCAAACGTGATGCCACCACGGGATCATCCGAGGTATAGGCCAGAACCGTGAAGCCATCATTAATCAGCAGCTCGCAGGCTTCGAGAAGCTCGGTGGTATCGGGTAAAAGCGTGTGCTCATCAGCGATGACTTCTACTTTTACCCACGAGGTGCCCAAGGCTTCGCGCGCGAGCTGTGCCGTCAGTACAGCATCGCGAGCCGTGCGGCAGCCAGCGGTATTGGGCAGCAGGTCGATGTTGAGCCTGCGCAGCATCTCAAAGATGGACTCGCCCGCACCGGTAGTGGCGCGATGACGGCGCATGGCGACAGTCGTGAGCTCGGTGTGGCTCGCGACCAAAGATTCTTCCAGCAGCGCCTGCGAAGTTGCCCCACCGGTTCCCATCACCAAATGCGAGGCGAAGGTTTTATCCGCAATTGTTAACACGTTCTAGCCGCCTTGTACTGCAGTAAGAACGTCAACGGCATCGCCGGGCTGGATATCCCTGTCCCACTGCGAGCGTGGAACCACTGCCCCGCCCACAGCGACCGCTACGCCTTTATCGCTACCGATGCGCTCATTTATGAACTGCTCGATACTCTGCGGCTGAGTTTCAACCATCTCGCCATTGAAATTAAAGGTAATCACTAAAAATCTCCTTGAAAAATTAGACGTTGATTGTGCTTGCTGCGTGCCGAAAAGGGTTACATGCCGCAACGCTTGTCGATGCCTCCTGACCGGTGGCAAGCTCCACCGCGGATTTCGCGCCTAAAGCTGCCAGCAAAATGCCATGGCGGAAATACCCAGTCGAAATAATCAGGCCCTCGCGCACCAAACCCAAGTACGGCAAATCGTCCGGGGTGCCCGGACGCGCACCGCAGGTGGCTTCTAGAAATTCAGTTTCTTCTATTCCCGGCACCACGCGAATCGCATCACGCAGAAGGTCATGGATGGCAGAAGTGCGTGGGTGCGGCGAATCTTCGCGGCTGGTGGCGCCGATGGTGACGGTGCCATCATCACGCGGGATGACATAGATGGGCCGATCTTCCACGAATCCGCGGATAACGCAGTTGGTCAGCGGCTGCAGCGCTTCCGGCACCCGCACGCGCACAATATCGCCGTAGACAGGGCGGAGCTGCAAAGGATGCTCTCCATCGAACCAGCCCGTGATTTTTGCAGCCCCTAAACCAGCGGCTAGGACAACGACGCCCGTGGATTCCACCGCAACGCGCTTGCCCGATGTCAGTCCCACGGCCTGCGGTGTGATGGTTTCAACGGCCTCGCGAATGTGCTGTGCGCCGCGAGAAAGCACTGCGTCATAAAGAGCGCGCGCAAAGAGACGCGGGTCAAGTTGGTGGTCCCCGTCGATAGCAGCAACTTTCACAATGCGTGGCGATAGTCCTGGCTCGAGCTGCCGTGCGTGGCGAGTAGTCAGCGGCTCAATGTCCAGGTCCGCTGCTTTCATATATTCGATGAGCTCAGTGAGATGTTGCCCGTCTGCTCTATCGGCACCGATAAGCAGCGTGCCTTCGGTGCGATAACCGGTCGGCAAATCGGTGTGCTGGCCAACGCGTCGGATTAAGTCTGGGTACAGCTGGGCAGACTCGCGCATGAGCGGCACGAGCTCATGCTGCTGGTACTGCACCTCCGCCGTGGGAGCCAGCATGCCGCCGGCGTGATGCGTGGCTCCGGAAATCGGATCGGGGTCAATGAGCGTGACCTCAAAACCTGCTTCTTGGAATTCAAAGCAGGTCGCAAGCCCAATGATGCCGCCGCCGATCACTACCGCGTGCCGGCTCACGCTCGCACCCCCATTGCTTGCGCTCCAACCTTGAAATCGGCAATTACTTGCTCGGCAACTTGCGTGGCCGAGCCGGTTTTATGTGCTTCGCTAAAAGCACGCACCATGGCCACTCCCGAGATACCTGTCGCTGCAAGGTCACGCACATCTGTCGGCTGGACGTCGCCAATGGCAACGATCGGCAGCTGTGAAAGTTCCACCAATTCCGGGTAGCCGGAAAGCCCAATAGGTTTGCGCCCCGAGTCTTTGGTCGGCGTGGGACGGAAAGGCCCAGCGCCGACATAATCGAGGATGTCCGCATAGGCATTGGCTTGCCGAATAAGGTCTGCTGTTCCCGTGGTCAGCCCGATAATCGCATCGGGTCCAAGCAGCTCGCGTACTGCTGCAACTGGGATATCTTCTTGGCCAACGTGCACGCCGTAAATGGGAATCCCGCGGCGCATTAAAATAGCAGCGGTGTCGACGCGGTCATCGATAAGTGTCTTTGCATCAGGGTTTACCTCGGCGACCGCCAATGCTACTTTTTCCGCCAAGCCCAAAAGGCGCGCGGCAGTAATCGGTTTGGACCGGACTTGGATGACTCCAGCGCCACCCGCGGCGGCCCTAGCAGCAGTTGCCACAATGTCATCGTCTGTGCCTGAACCAGTAACTACATAGCAGCGTAAATCAAGGTGGGCAGGATAGTTCACCGATGTCCTCGCTTCCTTCGACGGTGTTAACCAGACAGGTTCAAACGGTCCAACGCTGCGTCAGCGTTCATCTCAGCCCAATGCATTGGGCACCCGTTGAGGTATTGGAAACCAGTCAAGCGCGAGAAACTAGTTTTGTCAACAAGGCCTAAGGAAATTCCTAGGGAAGCCGGGGCGAGACTTCGGCAAGCACTTCGTCTAAAGCCTGCGAGATTTGCCCCGGTTCTTCCAAAATCACCATGTGACCAGATCCCTCAATAACTTTGAGATCGCCGTTGCCCCACTTCTCGCTGATAAGCTCTGACTGACTCATGGGCGTGACGATATCCATGGAACCAATCACCGCTTGCCCTCGAATTTTTTGTAAACAGTCTTGAGCAGCGAATTCTTCATGCTCAGTCAAGTCATCAAAATAACCGACGAAGCTCGCCAAAGGTGTGTCCAGCAACATGGCGGCGTGGAATTGCAAACGCTCCATTTGTGGAAAGCCCGCAACTAGCGCGGCGATGGTGGGAGCTATAACTTGCGCGGCTGCAAAACGAATGCGGTTGAATTTATCCGGCACGCGATCGATGGCTGAATATAACGACTTCGCGAGCTTAGATTGCAAGATGCGGGTTACACCTTTATCGGAGAACCGACGCATCGACGTCGAAATCAGCAAAGCGCCGAAAATACGCTCAAAAATATCCTCAGGAGCACGGCGAATCAGATTCAGCGCGATCATCCCGCCCAAAGAATGCCCCACTACCACGATGCGCCCGCCGTTTTTCGGCAATCGCTCTAAAATCACAGCGAGCACGTCATCGGCCGCACCATCAATGGTGCAGGATTTCGCCGCGACGCGAGAAGAAAGTCCGTGACCGCGGACATCGACAAGCAAACTGCGAACGTCGCTACGAGGACGCAGATGCTCTACCTGGTCACACCACGCCTCCGAGGAGAGGCAATATCCGTGGATAAAAACCACCGTGACATCGGCATCGGGATTGCCCACCTCAAACCATGCGATATCTACACCATCATTGTCCACTTCCCCAGTGGCATCAAGATTTCGCAGCCCAGGTGATGTTTCATGATCATGCAATCGCTGATACACAAGGCGCTGCGCGGAACGGTTTTTCCGGCGCTGCCCGCGAAACCCCGCCGCAATCCTATTTCGTTGATACATATGGACATCCATTGTAGAAGCTAGACTTGAAGCCATGTCCAATGACCTCAGTGCTCAATTACGCGCTCACCTGCAAGGCCAGCCGCAAGCCTCCACCGCTAAATCCGGGGTACCAGAATATCTGGCGCTCATTTCCGAGATTACCGGAGAAGACACGGAAGAGCTTCTTCCTGACCGCCGCTTGGCTGATGTGGGTTTGACCTCATTGAATATGATCGAATTTGCCGTGCGGGCCGAAGATCGTTTGGGCGTAGTTTTTGAAGAATCCGATGCACAAGCGCTTGAAACGCTTGACGATGTAGCCAAATTTGTGGAGGCACACCAATGATTTCTTACCTTTCTGACATGGACGGCGTGCTCATCAAAGAAGGTGAGATGGTTCCCGGTGCAGATAAATTCCTGCAGACCTTAAAAGACAATGACATTAAGTTCATGGTGCTGACCAATAACTCCATGGCGACCGCGCGAGACCTCTCCGCGCGGTTGAAGTCGCAGGGCTTAGATATTGCGCCGGAGAAAATCTGGACCTCTGCGTTGGCGACGGCGAAGTTCCTATCCCAGCAATCCACCGGCCGCACTGCCTTTGTCATCGGCGAGTCCGGACTGACGACTGCGCTGCACGAGGAAGGCTGGATTCTTACGGATAACGATCCTGAGTTTGTAGTCTTAGGCGAAACGCGGACCTACTCTTTTGAGGCCATAACCACCGCGATTAACCTTATTCGCAATGGTGCGCGCTTTATTGCAACCAACCCAGATGTCACAGGCCCTGCCCCGGAAGGTATCTTGCCGGCCACCGGTTCTGTCGCTGCTCTGATTACTGCGGCGACCAACCGCGAGCCTTATTACGTGGGCAAACCAAATCCGGTGATGATGCGCTCGGCGTTAAATAATATTGGCGTGCACTCCGAAAACACCGTGATGATAGGTGATCGCATGGACACCGACGTCAAGGCCGGGCTTGAAGCTGGCATGCGCACGATTTTGGTGCGCACGGGCATCATGAATGATGCGGCTATCTCCCGCTACCCTTTCCGCCCGACGCGCGTACTGGATTCAGTCGCTGATTTGCCAGACCGCATTTTCGATCCCTTCGCTTAGGCCGCATCCACGCGCGCGCTAAACCCGAATTCTTCGGCCAAGGTAGCCACAACGCTATTAAGCGCGCGCAGCTCATGCGCCGTGCCGGTGATTACCTGGCGGCAGCCCACGCACTTTTCCGCGCGGGGTGCAGGCAGCTCTACGCCTGGAAATGCTGCCAGGGTTGCTAGGTCATCATCAAAACCAGTATCGCGGTACCAGCGCGTGCACCACTGCGCGGTCAAAGGATCATCGCCGGGGACGACGTACTCAGGCTGCGTGGAAATGCACTGCACCATGGCGCGCTCAATTGCCGGGCGCAGGCGCGTGGGCATGCCACTGACGCGCAACACCGCGGTTTGCACGTCCATGCTCTGATCGCGCTTCCCCTCCGCGATCAAAGTGTCTAGCACAGAGCTGGAAGCACCAGCTGGCTGCGCCGATTGTGCCGCGAAGGCCCAAGCGTTTTCAGCATGCATGTCATGCTGGGTTATGTAATTGGCCTGAGCAAAGTCTGTTGCTGTTGACACGTGCCGAATCTCCTTACGGCAATAGGGCGCCGCCGCCTAAGGCCCTATTGTGTCTGCGGATCGTTGAAAACAGACACCTTGGAAACCACGGCGTTAATACGACGCAAGACGAGCTTCGTCTTCCCCTACGAGCTCATATACGTTCACAGCGAAGAAGCAATTTAAACCACCCGACACCAGCCGAGACTGAGCTTGTTTGTGCTCAACATCAGTTACTATCAGTCACTTAGAATAACTTCGTGCTCTAACGCATTGTCGCCCCACTTGCGTCCCACCGGCAACCCTCAATAACCGGTTTAACCCCCACTTATTAAACTTAAAGTTCAGGTTGAGGATTGCCGTCACCCTGACCGCCACGGTTTTCACCAGGAGCTAATTGTCAGGCATTGATCTCAGCTTTGAATCTCAGCCCAGATCGCTTCGTTGGTTACCTGCCACAGCGGTTTGGCCCATTCGCCGAAGTCACGGTCAGTGAGCGCGACCATGGCCGTATCACCGGCAACCCACAGGTAGGTGCCACTCATACCGAAGTGACCGGCGGCATCGGCCGGCATGTTTGCGCCCATCCAGTGCGGGTTCTTTTCGCCATGAATCTCAAAACCCAATCCCCACGGGCATGGACGGTGCATGCCGTAGCCGGGCACGATGCCGCGCAGCTCAGGAAATTGCACGGTGCGCATCTCGGCCAAAGTATCCTCGTGAATAATCCGAGGGTTGAGCACCTCAGATGCGAATTTCACTAGGTCACCAACACTAGAGATAAGCCCGTGCCCGGCACTTCCCGCTAGGCGCGTGGAGTTCATCCCGAGCGGCTTCAGCAGACCTTCCTGCAGGTACTCCTCAAACGGCATGCCGGTGGCGTCGGCGACAATATCCGCCGCCCATTCATAGCCAGCGGAAGAATAAATACGACGATCTTCAACCGGGCGCTTGGCATCGCGGGAATCAAAGTCCACCCCGGAAGCATGTGACAGAAGGTGCCTTAGCGTCGATCCTTCAGGGCCCGCGGGCTGGTCGAGCTCGACCGCGCCTTCTTCGACAGCGAGCATAATACCCATGGCCACGACAGGCTTCGTAACAGATTTAATGTCGTATTCGCGAGCAGTGTCCCCTACTGTTTCAATCCCCGCAGGCGTAATTAAAGCCCCAGCAACATTGTCAGCTGGCCATTGCACAATCTTTTCTAATGCAGACATGCCCTCAACCCTACCTGGGGCGGCATGGTAGGCATCGAAAAGCAGAGCTTATACACGTTAAAAGTGAATAATAACGAATCGCCGATAGGTGAGTTTACTCACGTTCAAAATGCCAACTTGAGAGTCCAAAAAGCACGCCGTTATGCCCCGCATACAGGACATAAGGGCCGAAAAATAGTATCAATTAACTTTGGCGAAGAGCTTATTAATCTTTGCTGATTAATCGCCAATGGCGTTAACATGTCTTAGCTCGCATGCCCGTGCACCACTCCCTCGTCAATTGACGGGGGAGTTGGATTTTGGCACCGGCAATAAAAGCTCAATACTGAATAATGGAAAGAGAGTGTGTATGCATGGCTGAGTCTTATGATCCAAGCCTCCCTGAGCACGAACGTTCCAAACCACAAGTGAACAGGGAAAAACTCGGCGGAAGCCAGCGCAGCAATGTAGGGGTAGATCGCGAAGACAAGCGTCCTCCCAAAACCAGTGCGGAAATGCTCAAAGACGGTCCCACGATTGCTGACCGCAATGGCTCCAAAGTTAACTGGCAAGTTCTAGTTACCTCTTCACTGATCATCCTTGCCTTCTCCATCTGGGCAATTTTCGCCCCTGACAACGCTGCCGGCACGATGAAGACTATCGTGGGCTGGGTTGGCGTCAACGTCGGTTGGATTTATGTCGTCACTGTTACCGTTGTCATCGGCTTTGTTATTTGGGTGGCGATCTCCCCCGAGGGCAAGGTTCGCATGGGACCAGACCACTCCCGACCTCAATACAATCTTTTAACCTGGGCAGCAATGCTCTTCGCGGCCGGCGTGGGCATCGACATGCTCTTTTACTCCGTCGGCGGCCCGATCAGCCACTATGTTGATCCACCAAACGCGGAGCCCCGCAGCCCTGAAGCCCTGCAGGATTCCGTCATCTGGACGATGTTCCACTACGGCATGGGCGGCTGGGCCATGTACTCACTTCTTGGTATGGCGATGGGCTATTTCGCTTATCGATGGGGCATGCCCCTTTCCATCCGCGCCGCCCTGTATCCACTTCTGGGCAAGCGTGTACGCGGTCGCACCGGTGATGTGCTAGACATCATCGTGCTGGTCGGCACCGTGATGGGCGTTGCCACTTCCATGGGCATCGGCGTGGTTCTGCTTAATGTGGGCATCTCCATTTTATTCGGCCTGCCGCAGGGGCTGGGCCTGCAAATCGCGCTGGTGCTGGTTGCCGTGGTGGTCACCATCGCTGCATGCACCTCCGGCATGGACAAAGGAATTCGCCTGATCTCCGAACTCAACCTGTGGGTTGCTGGTGCGATGATGCTCTACATCCTGGTCACTGGCCAGACCGCATTCTTGCTCAACACCTTGGTAGAAAACGTTGGCCGCTTCTTCTGGACATTGCCAGAACGTTTAACTGAAACCATGGGCTACCAACTTGACGGCGCTGAATGGATGTCCGGTAACACCCTGTTCTTCTGGGCCTTTTGGCTGGCCTGGGGTCCTTTCGTGGGACTTTTCCTCGCGCGCATTTCCCGCGGCCGCACGCTACGTGAGTTCGTCATCGCCGCAATCACCATCCCAGTCCTGTGCGACCTGGTTATGGTCTCACTCTTCGGTAACTCCGCAATCTTCGAGGCCGTGTTCAAAAACAACACTGAGTTCGCCGACCTCGCGCTCGAAAGCCCTGAGCAGGGCTGGTACGCTTTGCTGGAAATGTTCCCCGGCGCCATGCTGCTGGTTGGTCTGGCTACCTTGTCGGGTCTGCTGTTCTACCTGACTTCTGCCAACTCCGGTGCGATGGTCATGTCCAACTTCTCCTCCTCCATTCCGGATCCTGGCGAAGACGGACCAAAATGGTTGCGCATCTTCTGGGCCATAGTCACCGCAGTATTAACTATTGCCATGCTCATGGCAGGTGGCGTAGTCACCATGGAATACGCAACGCTGATTTTCGCACTACCGGTAACCATCGTCGCTTATCTGGTGATGTTTTCCTTTACCCGCGCGCTGCGTATGGAACGAGCCGACCGCGAAGGCCACACCCGTCGCCGCCGCAGCGAAGCATCCACCGGTGGTCACACCCCGGATCGCACCATCCGCCAGCGTCTGGCCAGCTTGCGCTCTTACCCAGATACTGATGCTGCCGACCGCTTTAGCACCAAGACCGTGGTCCCCGCGTTGCGCACTGCCGCCGAGGAATTCCGTAAGGAAGGCTATGAAGTCACCGTGGAGACCCGCTACCAAGAAGGCACCGGTTTAACCGAAGCTTCCTTCCAGGTAGAAATCCCGGACCACCGCAGCTTCCTCTACGAAGTCGCACCTGTAGAAACCCCCGTGCCAATCTTCGGTGCCCGTCCGGCTCCGCAGATGAAGAAGTACTTCCGCATGGAAGTCTTCACACACACCGGTTCTGAAGGCTACGACCTCTATGGCGTGGACAAGCAGCAGGTCATCGATGACGTCCTTGACCGCTTCGAGTCCCACTTGGGTTTCCTTAGCTACTCTGCGGAAGCACTCAGTGACACCGTGATTACCCCACCAATCGAAGGCACTTCGCCTGTCGATGCCCCAGTGGAAGAAGTCACCGGTGACGAGCCAGAGGCACCAGTAGAAACCTTCGAGGAGTACTCCACGAAGTAGATAAATTAATAGCATCGCCGCGGCTCGCACACATCAAGATTCTCGAAGGTGCGCACCGCGGCTTTGTTATTCCTCCACTCCCCCGCATCGACTACGTCCTGAACCCCACATAAAACTAGCCTTGTAACTCTGCCCAGATAGCTTCATTGGTTTCTTGCCACAGCGATTTAGCCCATTCGCCAAAGTCGCGGTCAGCAAGTGCGACCATGGCGTAGTCATCGGCGACCCACAGGTAGGTACCACTCATGCCGAAGTGCCCGGCGGCATCGGCAGGCATATTAGTACTCATCCAGTGCGGGTCTTTCTCTCCATGGATTTCAAAGCCTAAGCCCCACGGGCACGGGCGGTGCATGCCATAACCCGGGACAATGCCGCGCAGGTCTGGAAATTGCACCGTGCGCATTTCCGCCAAAGTATCCGGGTGAATAATCTGTGGGTTGAGCACCTCAGAGGCAAATTTCACCAGGTCATCCACACTGGAGATAAGCCCGTGCCCAGCACTTCCTTTCAAACGGGTGGAGTTCATGCCTAATGGCTCAAATAGGCCTTCTTGGAGGTAGACCGGAAAATCCATGCCGGTGGCATCGGCAACAATCTCGGCAGCCCACTCGTAACCGGCGGAAGAATAAATGCGGCGGTCTTCTACTGGGCGCTTGGACTCGCGCGAGTCAAAATCCACGCCGGAGGCATGCGAGAGCAAGTGTCGCAAGGTGGATCCTTCCGGGCCAGCGGGTTGGTCCAGCTCGACTGCACCTTCTTCTACTGCCAACATCACGCCCAGGGCAACAACAGGTTTGGTCACGGATTTGATGTCATACTCGCGGGCAGTATCGCCCAAGGCTTCCACCCCGTTGGGTCCGATTAAGGCACCGGCAACATTGTCTACTGGCCATTGTGAAATCTTGTCTAGTGCGCTCATGCCCTAAACCTTACCTAGGTAAACACCTGACGTTCCGGGTCGAAGACCCCCAGCAGGTTAACGCCACGCTAATGACACAAGAACTTCCGCTTGTCCGGTTGCAGGGTTTATACAGGTGGCACATCATATCGATGTGAGAAAGATTTCGCGACGCAAGATTATCTACGCCGCTGGCACGGCTGCTGGCACCGCAGCTGCGGCCACGCTTACCGCCAGCAATATCCCCACTGCTTTGGCCAATCGGCCACAGCCGCAGCTGGCACCGCCGCCTTTTGCCCACGGTGTGGCATCGGGCGATCCCATCTCCAACTCGGTGGTGTTGTGGACGCGCGTTACCGCACCAGAGGCACAAGTCACCGTGCGCTGGGAAATCTCCTCCACCCAAGATTTCCACACCATCGTGGCCACGGGCGATGTCACCACAGATTCTAGCCGCGATTACACCATCCACGTGGATCCGTTTAGCCTGCAGTCAGCCACGGTGTATTTCTATCGCTTTATTGTCACCAGCGGCAGCTATTCCGGACAGGTATCTCCCACCGGTCGCACGAAGACCGCCCCTGCCCCGGGCACGTCGGTGGACCAGCTGACCTTGGCCGTGGCCTCGTGCGCCAATTGGGAATCTGGGTATTTCAGCGCATATCGGGATATGTCCAATAGAGCAGAGCTTTTCGATGCCACCTTATTCCTCGGCGACTACATCTACGAATACGCCTCCGGTGAATACGCCGGCAACGGGCCTGTCCGTCTGCACGATCCAGCACATGAACTGCGCACGCTCAATGACTATCGCCGCCGGTATGCGCGCTACCGCACCGATGATAATCTCCAGGCAGCGCACGCCGCCCTACCCTGGATTGCTGTGTGGGATGACCACGAAACTGCTAATAATTCCTGGGCCCACGGCGCCGAAAACCACGACCCGACCACGCAAGGTGAGTGGATCACTAGGCGCGATGCCGCCATGCAGGCCTACTTCGAATGGATGCCGGTCCGTGCAACGAGCCCTTCTGAAAACGGTCATATCTACCGCTCGTTTACCTTCGGAGATCTAGCCGAACTAACGCTGATGGACTTGCGCACCTACCGCGATGAGCAAACAAAGTCCCCTACTGTTGCTACCGACCCGACGCGCACATTGTTAGGCAGTGAACAATATAACTGGCTGATCAATAAGATTGAATCTTCTCATGTCGCCTAGAATGTTCTCGGCAATTCCGTGATGTTCGCCCCGCTTAACCTTGTAGCACTAAACAATAATCCGGATGTTTCTTCCGTCTCCAACGCGCTGAGTTCCAATATCAACAACCTGCCGCTCAATGGCGATCAGTGGGATGGCTACACCACCGAACGCGCCAACTTGCTGCAGGTTCTAGAAAAACACCATCACAACACCGGCGCTAACCCGCTTTTTCTCACCGGCGATATTCACACCGAGTGGGCGCACACCCTCCATGCACCAAACCAAGCTGCAGACGCCGGCCCACTGGGTGCGGAACTAGTCTGCTCTTCAGTATCTGCACCCAATGTGGATGAGATTCTGGGCATTCCACCGAACAATCCGCTAACCCTAGCGGCGCAGCAAATTATCCAAGCCGCCAACCCACATTGCCGCCACGTCAACCTCGTCCACCACGGCTATTCCTATGTGACGATTCGCCGCGAGGAAGCCGAGATGCACTGGCTGCGCGTCAACGCCATCGGTGACCCGCAAGCTCCCGTTAGCGATAAAATCACTCTGACCTGGCGTAAGGGCCAAGGCTTTACCTCGTAATGTTTACCCACACTAGATCTATCGCAGCGCTGCTTTAAGCTCTGTTCCAATCACCCGGCGCGCTACTTTCCCATCTCGAATAACTCCACCAACCTGCACGAATGGATGAACCTGCCCATTAAATTGCACGGCATTCACGGTGTTGCCGGCCTCCAACATCCGCCGCGCGTAGCTGCTTACCTCGCTAACTAACGGATCATGTTCAGCCGTAATCACTGTCGCCGGCGGCAGCCCTGCCAGATCCGGGTTCAGCCCCGGCGACATACGAACATTGCTCCGGTCCGCTCCGCCAGCGTAAGCGTCATAAAAGTATTCCAGCCTCCGGCGCGTGAGGTAATAGCCGTCCTCGTATTTCTGATGCGACGGGGTATCCAAGCTTGATAAATCCATGACCGGATAAACAAGTACTTGGTGCGCAATCTGCTCACGTCGCTCCTGCGCGATCACCGCCGCAATATTGCCACCGGCACTATCACCTCCGATAGCAATTCGCTTCGGCTCAATTCCCAGCATCGTTTCACCGGCGAGCACGCCATCGACTACTGCCAGGCAATCATCCAACGCAGCAGGAAAAGGATGCTCTGGCGCACGACGGTAATCCACGCTAATGCAGACCATTTCCGATGCCGCGGCGATATCGCGGACTGCCGGATCTGAAACCTCGACATCCCCTAGTACCCAACCGCCGCCGTGGAAGTAAATAAAAACCGGCTGGTCCTCTGCAGTTTTCTCGGCAGCTTCTGGGATATATACCCGCACGTTGACTCCACGAATAGTCGAATCAAAGACTGAGGCTAGTTCCGTCTTTGTCCCCCGCGAGCTACTTGCTCGTAATTGGTCCTGCCGGTTTTTCTCCGGCGTTTGGGTATCTAATTGCGGCGCATCACGCGTGGAATCCAGGAAGGCTTGGGCATCGGGATGTAGATAGTTCATGAATCCAGTCTGCCCTTATCGACGACACCGCGAGACCAGTTTCCCCGTGCTCTCCCCCAATTCCCGGGGGCAAGCCTCATCAATATTTTCCAGCAGGCGACATTTCATACGGTGATTTTCCTGGAATCGAACGTCCGAGGTAACTAAAGCGAAAGTCCTGCGCCCATGCACAATCTCTTCGTGTGCAAACACTCCAAGAAGCTTCACATGTTTAGCAACGGGGGCAAATATGACCAAGCCCATATTGAAGAATTAATAAACACGAATAAAGTCGTACTTAATCTTTTGTTTCTGACTTTTGGAGGAGTTTCATGTTCGTCACGTCAAAGCCCGGCACCAAGGCCCAGCGACTTTCCCCTGCGCACGAAGAAATCGTCAGAGCCACACTCCCTGCAGTCGGCGAAAAGATTGAGCTCATCGCGCATACCTTCTACGGCAAGATGTTCGCGGCTCACCCAGAGCTGCTGCGCGATACTTTCAACCGCGGCAACCAAAAGTCTGGCGAACAGCAAAAGGCTCTGGCTGCATCGGTAGCAACCTTTGCAACCATGTTGGTTGATCCCAACGCACCGGATCCAGTCGAACTCCTCAACCGCATCGCTCACAAGCACGTATCTCTGGGAATCACCGAAGACCAGTACCCGATTGTCCACGATCACCTCCTAGCTGCAGTGGCGGAAGTCCTTGGCGAGGCCGTCACTCCAGAGGTCGCCGAAGCATGGTCTGCGGTGTACTGGATTATGGCCGGAATCCTCATCGACCACGAGAAGATTCTGTACGCATCCGATGGCGTTGAGCCAGGTGACGTATTCCGTGAAGCCAAGGTCATCGAAAAGAACGAGCTGACCGAGCGCGTTACCGAATACGTCCTCGAAGGCGATTTCACCGAACCGCAGCCTGGCCAGTACACCTCCGTGGGCGTCAAGCTGCCCGATGGCGCACGCCAGTTGCGCCAGTACTCAATTATCGGTGGCGACTCGACTCAGTACCGCATCGCCGTAGAAACTGACGGCGAGGTCTCCAACCACCTGCGTGAGGCCGTGGACGTCGGTGACACCATCGAAGCCACCCTTGCGGCCGGCGAGCTGGTGCTGCAGGATTCCGACCGCCCAGCCGTGCTGATTTCTTCCGGTATTGGCTCGACCCCGATGGTGGGCATGCTTGCGCACCTGGCGCAGAACAGGACCAGCCGCGAGGTGCTCTACCTGCACGCCGATGACTCCGCCGAGTCCTGGGCACAAGAAGGCCACATCCGCGCGCTTGCTGGTCAGCTGGATAATTGCGAGCTCGTTTCGGCAGTGCGTAGCAACGGCGAGCTTCTTGATGTCTCCGCCCACAACCTCGGCGGCGCCGACGTCTACATCTGCGGCGGCACCAACTTCCTCCAGGCAATCCGCAGCAATATCGACAGCCTTGAGCCTGACGCGCAGCCAGCATCTGTGAAGTTTGAACTCTTCAGCCCTAATGATTGGCTGATTAACTAGGCCCTTTAGCTAAGCCCATTGAAACTTGCCTAGGCGCACACCATGACACTATCCAGACAGTGCGCCTAGGCTTTTCTAATCGTCGTTGAACCGCTTCCCCTATACGCGGTCAAGGGCGACTTTTCTGTACTGGAAAGCGAGCAACAATGCGCAGACCAACTGAGCACATAACCAGCGCCCACAGAGTCGGCCGAATCAAGCTTCTTCAGAACGACCCAGATAGATATTTTGAGAATAAGCGCAGGGTAGACTTTGGAAGCCCGTCCAGTGCCAATCCAAAATCTCACCCTCTGCCGCTTCACTAGAATGTTAGGCTCCGCAGCTAGGTTGCCCACATGGGCACACGACTCAAAAGTAAACCCCCTGACCTGTGGAAAGGGGGATTTTGTGGGGCCAGCGGGGCTCGAACCCGCGACCAGCGGATTATGAGTCCGCGGCTCTAACCGACTGAGCTATAGCCCCAGCACGTAGCAGCGCAACTGGGCTAAAACACCCGTCGGCGTGCACGCTGGAATCATTATATATGGACGAGTTTCTCGGGCGCTAAATGCCCCGCTTTAGCCGCTCCTCCAGAACGTCAGTAGGTCTGTCCTGGTTCGCATTCTTAAAAAGCGATCACCGAATTGCCCGACCAGACCGGATATCTCGTCGGGGTGCGCGTGATTGCCTCCTTGCGGCGCGGAGGCGGTTAGATGAGGTCCATCGCTCCCATGCTGCTCAGGTGGTGCGAGTTGCCCAGAAGTTTTCCGCCTGGGGTCTGTAAGCGGACTTTGCCGCGGTGGCGGCGCATCCTGCCGCGACTCGGTCGTTTTCGTTTCTTGCGGCCGGGCTTTGCTGGGCCGTCATCATCATTCACACCGTTGTGGTACTTACACAACATCGTCAGATTGGACGGTTTCGTATGCCCGCCGTGTTTGTGGGCATCGATATGGTGGACTTGGCACCTATCGGCAGGGATATTACAGTCGGGCCAGGGACAGACGAGATTTTCTGCCATGGCTAAAGTGCGCAGCTTGTCTGACGCGAACCGTGCTTCGTAGAGATTGACCGGCCCAGCAGTGGGATGGAAGAGCCCTACATAGAGCTTGTCGCCCAGAGCGCCTTCCATCGCAGCATTGATGAACTCAGTTCCGGTCATCGTCGTGCCGTCGGATAAAGCGACGATGACGTCGTCGCCATTGCCGCACGAGACTTTGGCGAAGTCATCCAGAC
Source organism: Corynebacterium stationis (assembly GCF_001941345.1). Classification (NCBI taxonomy): domain Bacteria; kingdom Bacillati; phylum Actinomycetota; class Actinomycetes; order Mycobacteriales; family Corynebacteriaceae; genus Corynebacterium; species Corynebacterium stationis. Next base: position 918,976 of record NZ_CP009251.1, on the reverse strand, counting down.
CAATAGCGATGACGGTGCGGTATTCGGGCTTGATGAGACCGGTGCCGTGTCCTTCGACTAAGTCCCAGAAGGGCTCGAGCAATGCCTCGGAGCGTGGCTGGTCATCGTCTTTGATGGCAGCGTCGAGGGTCTTTTCTAAGTCAGTAATACGGCGCTGAGTATCGGTGATGCTAATCGTGCGTAGTCCGTCTACAGCGCGGCCGACGCGGACGCCGCGTTGTTTGGGTTTGTCGCCCCCTTCTTCGGTGACACGCTGTTTGCCGTGCTCGTCAACTTCGTCCAGGGTGCCTTCGTAAGCGATGAGTTCTGCGCGCAGTTTCCAGGCAGCACCGCGGGTTTTGAGCTTCTTAGCGTGCTTGTCGACTATCTCTAAATATTCGATGCTTAATCCCCTCTGCTCTGCGAGAGCGACAGCGTCTCGCTGGACACGGGGAGAGTCGGTGGGGCCGAAGAGTACATCGGCAAGTTTGACGTATTTTCTGGCAGTGGAAAGCTTCATCACGCCACTGTCTAAATCGTATGGGGAACACTCATAGACATCGCGGAGGATGGTTACTCCGCTGGTGGTGAAGAGTTCTAAAATCTGTTGACCTTTCATAACTTCGACACTAAAAGGCGAACGCAAGCCCGCGCTAGTGCAAGCTCAAAAATCTGTGGATAACTACGTTGACGCGTCACGCAACTGCCGAAGTTATCCACAGGCGGCACAAAGTGCACGAGGTGGCTACCCTAAAAGTATGTCCAAAGCACTGATTATTGTTGATGTCCAAAATGATTTCTGCCCTGGTGGTTCCTTGGGCACCGAACGCGGTGATGAGGTGGCGCACGGAATTAATGAGCTGCTTCAGTCTGAGCACGACTATGACGTGATTGTCGCGACGCAGGATTGGCATATTGATCCGGGAACGCACTTTTCCGAGCAGCCTGATTTTGTTGATACGTGGCCGGCGCATTGCGTGGCCGATTCCGAGGGCGCGCGCATGCACCCGGATGTGGATGTGTCGCAGATTCGGGAGTACTTCCGCAAGGGTGAATACACCGCGGCGTATTCGGGGTTTGAGGGGCATGCAGCGTCCGATGGCTCGACGTTGTTGGCGCAATGGCTTAACGATGCCGGCGTCGCAGAAGTCGATGTAGTAGGCATCGCAACCGACCATTGTGTGCTGGCCACATCAAAAGATGCACTCAAGGAAGGCTTCGCGGTTTCGGTGATTGCAAATCTGTGCTCGTCGGTGGATAAAAACCGAGGTGAGAGTGCTCTCATTGAGCTTGAAGAAGCAGGCGCACATATCATACGATAGTTGGAGATAACTAGTTTATAAGTATTAACGTACAGGAGCATTCGGTATGTCGAGCGCGGTAGTTTCCACCACTCAAGGCCACCCGAACGCTCCTACTGCAAAGCGCTCTAACGCAAGGGCTAAGACGCGCCGCTCCCAAGGATGGATGCCCAACCAACACGGCGCGTGGTTCATGTTGTTTATCCCGCCGCTGATGGGCCTCATTCTGCAGCCCTCGTGGGCGGCACTGCCCTTGCTGATTACGTGGTGGGCCGGGTATTTCACGTATTTCGCCATCACTATTTGGGTCAAGGGCCGTTTGCGCCCAAAGCATCTGCCGCCGGTACTTACCTACGGTGCGATTACTGCGCTGGCGGGGATCGCGGCGCTGATTACGCAGTGGCAACTGATTGCTTGGCTGCCAATCTTCGCGCCGATTATCGTAGTTGCCGTGTATGAAACCATCAAACGCCGTGAGCGCTCACTGGTTTCTGGCTGGTCGACGGTGTTGGCGGCGGCGATGATGTTGCCGACGGTGGCATCGATAAGCACTAACGGCACACCAGCTGCCGTAAGTGGGGATCTCTGGTGGGCAACCGCCTGGTTCGCACTGTATTTCGGCGGCTCTATCTATTACGTCAAGACGCTGATTCGCGACTTCGGCAGCCGTTCGCGCTTTATCCAATCCGTAATATTTCACGCGATAGTCTGTGTCGCCGCGCTCGGCTTGGCGTTCGCACAGCCACACACCTGGCCGGTCGCGGTCGTCGGCGCGCTGCTTGCCGCACGCAGCTACGCTGTGCCGCGCATCGCCCAGCGTCGCGGCAAGCGTATCCCGCCGAAGTATGTCGGCATGGTTGACGGCGTCGTCACGGTATTCGTGGTGGTTGCGGCCTTCGCAGCATTTGGCAGTTAACTTTAGGCCACCTTTCAGAAAACCGGCCTAAAGTCGGTTTTATGAACCTTGAGTATTTCCTGTTTCGTCTGTGGGAGATGGTCGTTGACCACGTAATCCCGCTGGTTGCCCTTCTATTACTGGCCATTTTAGTGCCGCGGCTTGGGCGGTTAACGGTCAGAATTATTGAAGGAAGGCTCGATGAGGAGGAAGAATCCACCAAGTCGCGCTTAGCACTTTTAGGTGCTTTGGTTTATGTCGTTCAGATTGTCGCCTACTTCATTATTGTCTTGTTGGCGCTCTCTAATTTGGGCGTGCCGCCGCTTGGCGCCGCAGTGCCTGCAACGATTGTCTCGGCTGCGGTTGGTTTTGGTGCGCAGAGCATCATCGGGGATTTCCTTTCGGGCTTTTTCATTTTGTCGGAGCGCCAATTTGGCGTGGGTGACTATGTCAGCTTCGATGGCACCAGCACCGCGACAGAAGGCACCGTCGTGGCCTTGACCTTGCGCGCGACCAAGGTGCGCACGCCGTCGGGTGAGGTGGTGATGATTCCTAATGGTTCTGCAGGGGTTGTCACCAACTATTCGCAGGAATGGTCGCGCGCGGTGGTCAACTTCGATGTGCCTGTGCGCTCAGGGGAAAACCTTGATGACATTCATCGCACCATTGAAAAAACGGCCAAGCAAGCTATCAAAGACCCCTCGATTTCCGAAGACGTTGCAGGCGAAGTCGAAATCCTCCCCGCTACCGCGCTGACCTCCCCTACCGCCGCTGGCCAGCCATGGCGGGTAAATTTCCGCGTGCTCGTAGTCGTAAATCCCGCGCGCCAGTGGGCGGTCGAGCGCGGTATTCGCGCCGCATTGCTCAATGTATTTTGGGATCACTTCCGCACGCCTTTCGAATCCCCCAATGGGGAGTTCACACGGGAGATGGGGGTTGCATCGCTAAGCGATGCTCCCACCGAGACCATTCCCGTTGACCCCTCCGCGGATGACGCCGCACCTTCAGTGGAAGATACCCAGGATGCTGCGGAAGCGGCCGCGCGCGATGAAAAAGCGGACGAGGACATCGCACCTGCCGCCAAAGACGACGGCCCTGGCCGGCCATCGACGACCGTCATGCCGGATGCCGATACCGACGACGCTTCCGAGGACTGCGCTCAAAGCGTCACCGATTCTAAGCGCCGCGATTTCTGGCGCACCGACGCCTACGATAAGCGCTGGAAGAAGGCCTTAAGCTTTGGCGGGCGCATTCGCCCCTCGACTACTGGTCTGCTTATGGCGCTACTTTTAACCGGCGGCTTGGCGCTGGCCTCCTCGAACCCAGAAGACGGCAACGCCGGCGTGCTTTCGCCAGCCTACTGGCAGCAACGCTCTGCGGCCGAGTCCAGCGAAGTAGAAACCACCGAGGAAGAACCTGTAGAAACTCCTGCCACCGTACCTTCCTACCAGCCGCAACCGGAGCCATCGGTGCAGCCGGATGTCACCGAGCAGCAGCTGCCCGAGGACGCTACCGAAAACCAAGAGCAGCAAGATACCAGCGATTCCACGCAGCAGTCTCAAAGCTCCACGCCTAATAACCGCACGCCAAACCAAACGCCACAATCAGTGGCCCCGCAAAACCCTCAGGGCACCGCGGAGAGCTCGCCTAACGATGCAGACGCCACCTCCGGTACTGACAACTTCCAGGTCCCTGAACCCACCGAGGAGAACTAGAAGATCGGGAACTGTCGAGCGTGAGGTTTTATTCCTCGCGCTCTTTGTATTTTTTGATCAGGCGGTTGACGAGTTCATCGGTAAGCTTGTCGTCGGACAAAATCATATCGAGCATCTCTTGCCGCGCCTCGTCGGACCTTTCCGACGGTGATCCATCGCTATCGCTCGCTGTATCTTCGTCGTAGTGTTCGTAGGCCTCGCCGGAAAAGTCCATGCCCATGTCCGCGAAGAAGCCCGTGCTTGGCGCCTTTTCGCTGTCGGAAGCTGGCTCCCCGGTAGTCGGGTGGACACGTTCGGCTAGTTCGTCAGAAGGCTTTGGAGGCTTGTGCGCGGGTTGCTTCAGCATCGGCTCGGGATGACGTGAATCCGCGACTGTGGGATCACCTTCGTGCCGAAACTCTGAGGTAAAGGTTTTCAAAAATTTCTCGGCATCGGACTCGGCGGTTGCACGGCGCGTGCCGCGTTTGATCTCTAACTCGATGCGGCGTTCCAGAGCCTTTTCCATTTGCCTGTGGCGCCAGGACCGAATCCGCGTGGGTTCGTACTTGCGGCCGACTGCGCGGCTTTTATGTTCTGCCTTCTTGGCCAATTCCGCGACCTGCACTGCTGATTCATTCACCGGCGCCCATTCGGGGTTGGAGTTCAGACGCCACCCGCCCCAGTAGCCCAGCAAGGCTAAGAAGATGCTAACCAGTGGGCCTAAGATCATTCCGACGGCGAGGTAGCCGAAGGCATCGGAGATCAGGACAATAATTGAGGCGGCGATAGCGGGAATCACCGTGGGTTGATTATCGCCAAACACTCCGGGTACACGCCCCGTGACAACGTCGCGGATCATTGACCCGCCAGTGGCGGTAAACACGCCCATCATAATGCAGGGCACCACCGGCAAGCCAAAGGTCAACGCTTTAACAGTGCCGGTGCCGGCCCACAGTCCTGAGACGATGGCATCGCCATGCGCTTGCAAGATGTCCCAGGTCCGGCCTTTGAAGTACACGAAACGCGCGATCAAAGCACCGGTAAAAGCGAGGATGAGATACTCGGGCTGCGCCATGGCGGCGACGGTGCCGCGGTTGATGAGCACATCGCGAATCATGCCGCCGCCGAGTGAAGAAAATAGCGCAATGAAAAAGAACCCGATGATGTCATAACCACGCTGTCTAGCGATCGTTCCGCCAATAATTCCCATCAGCAACACACCGCTGACATCAGACCAGCGGTATAACGATTCAATGAGCGGATCAACCTCGTGCATGCGCTTCATTGTATAAACCGCAGCTGCTTGTGCGCCGTGGTTTGGTAGATATCGCGGTGTTTAGCGTGGAAGCTCAGCTACTGGCAAAGACCAAGAAAAGCGTGTATCAGGAACGAAAAGCTCCGCTAATTACCCCAAAAAGGTTGCGGAATGCCCCGCCTAGAGCATCGAATAACCCAAAGATTCCGCCACGGCTGGAGCTAGAAGATCCCGAAGAACCGGGGTTCTCGGAAGAGCCTGATGAGCCCGAGCTGCCTTCGGAGCTAGAGGCGTCGTCTTTTTCTGTGACAACAACTATACGGTCAGTGGTGGCTTGGTTGCCGTTGGCATCGCTGACGACGTAGCGGATGATGTAGCGGCCAGGTTGGTTGATGTCGAGGTTGCCCACAACTTCGATGCTATCGGTGACATCACCATCAACGTCATCGGTAGCGGTGACCCCGGCAAGCAGGTCGGCGGCGGAGCCAGCTTCAACAATGATGTCATCGCTAGGCACGTTAAGCTCAGGTGCGGTGGAGTCGGTGCCGGCATCGCGGGCCGTAAATACTGCAAATTGGCGGGTCTGACCAGGTTCGACCTCCTCGCCGGTGGCGGTGTCGCGGCTGGTGGCGTACCAGGCGTAGACCTCGTCAGAATTGAGTCCAGTCCAGTTGACTTCGGCTGGCCAGCCAGAACGCGCGGTGTCTTTGCCGATTTCTTCGCCAGTATCGGAAACTAAGGTCACGGCGTCGGTGGTAAAGCTGGTCTTGCGTGTTTCAAACTGAACCGGCAGGCGGGTGTCATCTTCGGTGCCATCGTAACGGGCGCGGTCATCGTATTCGGTGGCACCAAAGTTGTCGAGAAACGGCGAGTAAGTATCCACGATCATTTCGCCGGCATCGAGGTCGAATTGCAAAAGGCGTAGGAACGCGGCACCAAATTGCAGTGGTGTGTCGGTGCCGTATCCGCCGACCTCGGTAAGACCAAGCTCATCCGATCCGACTTTGTAGAACTGATAGTCAGCTAACAGTTCAGTGACATGGTTGCCTTCCGCGCCAACATCTTTGCGCGTGACGATGGACACGCCGTGCTCATGACCCGAGAGCACTAGGGCCACGTTCGAGTTAGGTTCCACAACTTTTTCTAAAACGATGCTGCCGTCGTGAGAGGCATTCGCACCCCTGCCGTCGGGCGAATTGCTGGGTTTGTTATAAGCGTGTGTGAGCACAATAGCGTTGCGGTCTGGGTACTGCTTGAGCACGCTATCGGCCCAGGCGGCTTCTTCTTCGGTGACATCGTAACCTAGGCTGACCACGACGAATTCTAGTCCTTCGGCGCTGAACAAATCATAGTGGTTGTCATTGTCGCCTTCTTTCCACGGGTGGTGCGAGGCATCGCGGGCTTGCCAGCCGGCGGTCTGTTCTAGGGCTTCGTAGCGCTCCGGGCCGAAGTATTGGTTGTACAGGTTGTCTGGGCCAGTATCGCGTCCTGTCCAGTTATCGTGGTTACCGGGCAGAACACCATTGACAACCTCGGCCTCGTCCAAAATCTTTTGAGCTTCGGAAGCGACCTCAAATTCTTTGCGGGCATTGTCCTCATCATTGGTTTCGCGAATCCAGTTTTCGATGATGTCGCCCGTGTGCGCGTGGTATGCAATCTTGCGCGCATCCGCGTTATCAGCAACCCACTGCGTAGCATCTAAGTAGGACTGCTTCCAGACTTCGCGTTCTTCTTCGGACTCGTTTTCTACCGCGCCTTCCACAATATACTGGGTGTCAGTGTGGTGAGAGATGGCAAAGTCATAGTCATCCGGGTCTGCAAAGCTATCTTCGACGGTGTTCGGGATGTCATCTGCAAATGGGTCATAGCCTAAAACCATGGCGTGTACATCATCGCCATCGATATGTTCAGCGCTGATGTCACCGTTGAGGCTGACCTCGCCGTTGCTATTTCCACGGGTGCTTGCCAGCTCATCCCAAGTAGACGTTGCCGTGTTCCATGCAAACAAGCGCGCGCTGCGAATAGGGTCTACCTGGCCTTTCCACACCAGTTGGTTTTCTTCCGCGCCGTCTTCAGGAAGAGCAACATCGAAACGCTGAAAAGGCATCTGCGTGGTGGAAGCTGTCTGCGCGGTGTCGTCATCGCCAGGCTTAAGCGAGGCAGAAATCTCGGAAGCGTCCTCGTATTCAAAATCCAGCGAATCCGGCATTCCGCCCACTACTCCCTGGAACCCACCCTCCGGAGTAGAGGTAGCACCCTTGGTAAACGTGGTCTCCACGTCCCCACCGGAAGGATTATCAGCGATCGCGGACAGAGTCACGCTCCCCTTTCCTTGGTCCGTATCAGTACCACCGCCTTGAGGTATGTTGCCACTGGTGAAGGAAACCCGCTCGGAAATCTCTCCCCCAAAGACATCCTTTGCCTGAATATGAAGCTCATGTTCTCCTTCCAAAAGCCCCGGTCCAATAAACTGGCCTGCCTCCACTTTTTCACCATCGAGTTCATAAGTGGGCTCACCGCTAATCAAAGCGTCATCTGAAAATTCGACCTCCAATTTCACGCCTTCTTTGACGTGGTCGCCTTCAGCCGGAGTGGTAGATGCCAGTTCCAGCTGCTTTTCACTGTTGACGCCAGATTCGCCGTACAGGGCCGCCACATCCGACTCGCCGATGGGCTCGGAGTAAAGGCGCGCGTTGCGGAAGGAGGCATCGGCAAGCAGCTGCGGGTTGTCAGAGCCATTGGTGTCACCGCCCACGGTGAAGGAATCAGCATTGCCACTGGGCACGTTGTATTCGCCGGTAGTTTTCTTGCTCGCTGCCAGCTCACCGTTGAGATAAAGCTGGGCTTCTTGGCCGTCCCATACGCCAACCGCGTGGTACCAGCGGTCTGGGTCAACCTCCACGCGCGCCTGCTGGTAGCCGGAACCAACATGGATGATGAAGGACAGTTCATTTTCGTATAGCGCGAGTGCGAACCCGCCGGCTTCTTTGTTGGCACACAGGCTCTTTTCGCTGGCAAATTCGCCGTTGAGTTTGAAAGTGCACTCGACTGCGAAGCCATCGGCAAGCGCTGCGTCCTGGTCCCCGATATCAAACTGCACGGCATCATCTTGGCCGTCAAAGGTAGCAACCGGCTGTTCCAATGCCGGGTCGATGCCAAATTCCGGATCCCCGCTGATTTTGGCCGGAACATCCCGCGCGGTGTCGATGGCCCCGGATTCCGAAATCTCAATATCAAGCAGATCTGCTTGCGCGTTTTGTTGTCCATGGGCCGCCCCTACCATGGCAACGTGGCTTACGGTCACCGTGCCGGCGACGACTAGTGCTGTTGACAGCCGAGTCGATTTAATTGTCATTTGGTTGTCTCTTCTCGTAGTGGTTGAACAAAATCTCACGCGAAATAGCTATTTCGCCTAAGACACGCCCTCTTCGAGGACATGCCGCAAGCACGATATCGAGGCAGAGTTAAGCCAAAACAAACTACAAAACAACATCTCACAAACGTTAGGTTGATGAAAGAACTTTCAGAAGGACAGCTTCGCGCTCTCCCCTTTTTTGTGTCACTGTTAGTCCGCTATAGCCGAATTATCTTGATGTGAACTAACGTTGTGTTTATGAGCGCCAAGAGAAAGCCCACCACGGACGTAGCCAAGACGACTCACACTGATGAGCAACAAGCGTTAACTGAAGCTGAGCTCAAAGAAGTTCACCAGAAGGTCCGTCCGGGTGTCGGAAAAATGATGGGCGTTTCCCTCCTTATGGGAGCCCTCGGCGGTGGCGCATTAGCCGGGGGTGTCGGGGCAGCTATAGATGCTCCGCAGCGCGAGGATTTTGAGGTTGCTAATACTGCGGAGATGGAGATCACCAGCACATTTAGCACTGAGGTTCACAATCCAGAAGGTGTGCTGAGCGCAGATGATGAAGCGCGTTTGGAGCGTGACGCCGAGCGCCTTGACGCCCCCGCCGTAGTAGAGCAGCTGCACTACATGGTCTTTGAAGAAAATGATGACAACGTCAATGACACCGTGGAGGAATACCTGCGCGATAACCGTCCGGATTTGATTGGTGATGATTACTTCGCGGATGGAGTTCTTATTGTTGGTGTCGGCCTCGACCCCCGTCAGGCCTTCATTTTTGCTGGCGAAGATGTAGCCGAGGCCTTGGACTTGCGCGAAAGTTCCCACTTGGATGATGCACTCGATGCCATCAAGCCCGGCGTTAAGGATAACAACATCCCGGCGGGGCTTTTTGCTGGCGCGAATGCGGCAACGGATATTTCGACCCTCGCGGAAGATCGCTATAACGATGCTGTCGGCGATCGCATCGCTGCGATGGTTGGCTCTGGAATCGGTGGCGGCGGAGCTATCTTCGCTACCGGGTTGGGTGTTGGCGCGTATCGCCGGAGCAAAGCAAAGAAGATTGCCCAGGCTCGCGCCGAGATGTCCCTAGTGGGCAAGGAATACGGTCAGCTGGCAGCACGCCTGGATCAGGTTGATATCCGCGCGCATTCGTTGACCTCTCCGTTTGCGAATGCAACAATGCGCTCTGAGTGGGAGGAGGTACGTGACCGTTTCTTCCATATCCACGACCAAGTGGATTCACTAGGCAATCTCACCTCAAAGTCCTCGGATGAGAAATACCTTGAGCAGGCCGACGCCATTCACCAGGCCGCAGTAACCACGCGTGAGGTTTCTTATGCCGAGGACAACATTGACAAATTATATCGCTTGGAGCACGGCGACGAGGTTGTCCGTCGTATTGAGTTGCACGCGCTTCGCGATGACGTCGTCGAGGCCCAAGTTGCGCTCGACGATGCCAAATCCGGGCTCTACCTCGAACTACAAAATTTGCGTGAGCGTGCGGACTCGTTGATGAACAGCACACAGTCCCCCGATTTCTTGGATCAATACGTCATTTTGCTCGGTGACTACCGCACTGCCCTTGAACAGCTGCGCAAGCAGAAGTTCAACGACCTTGATGAGTCTGAAAATACCGCCCTTACTGCTCCTGGCATCACAAGCCCTGACTACCGCGCGGGCTACGGCTACAACAACTTCGTTCCATTCTGGGCACTGAGCACCTGGCACTCCACCAACTCCGCTGCCCAATCCTCCGGCAGCGGTGGCGGCGCCAACACTGGATTTAGCTCTGGCTTCTCTGGTGCGGGTGGCTCATCGAGTTTCTAGGAACTTCCAATTCTGCAACGACCCCGCGATCTAAGCAGCTCGACAATCGCGGGGTCGCCGAATTAGATTCAGCACATCAAGTCTGCTGGCAATAAAACCGCGGATACGCAAAACTTTCTAACCGTCCGTTGATCTTGGCTTCTCAATCTGTGCGGATGTTTCAGTCGCAGAGAGCAGCTTTTGTGGTCCCTTCGCAATGAGCTCAGCTAACTTGTCGATGTCTGCGGTGTTTGCCGCTTCTGGGAACTTCCAGTGGAGATCCGCTTTCGTCAAAGCAACATCGACAGACGGACGTATCGATGCCGTACGGTCCAGTCGACCGCGCACATTTCGTACGTCAGCTAAGTTGTAGCTCTCGACAGACTCTGCCTCTCGCAAGAAATCCTTCGGATCTGCAACGATGACCCGCTGGTTGGTTACCGAGATAAATATGCCATCAGTAAATTTCTCAGCAACGCCAGATGTCCGTCGTGCTCCAAGTGCATCCCAAGCAGCGTCTACCCGCTTGCTAATAAGCGCACGTCCTACACCTTCCAAACGTGAGCTCCGGCTCTCAAATGCAAACGCCACTGCTTCCAATTCTTCATCGCGTTGAAGGAACCATCGCAGGATTTTGAGATATGGTTCCAGCTCGAGGCCCTCTGGAGCACAAACGATTTCCGGAACCCCCAGAACACTTGGGGCAGATTGAAGCTTTTCAGAAACTGGGGTGATCGCCTCAAGAATCTGTTGAGAGGTCAACTTAGTGCTCTTAGACTCTCTCCATCTGCTCATAAATGGAATCGTGGCACGGCCCGGAAGTTCCGCGATGATTTGCAGTTCCCGGACGAGCGACTCTATCAGTTGCTGAATTTCTGTCAGGGATGTTTCGATCTCAGCCGGTGTTTTCTCAACAATCGACTCAAACTGTTTTGCCTCATCTTCATCGCTTTGGCTACGATATCGAGCAATAGACGCACGAATGGCCTCATACTCAGCGAATACCTTGAGCGACGTGAGGAGCGCATTTGAATCAAAGACTATGGCTTCAGCATTGGACTCAAGATACTCACGACGTGCACGACCTTCGAGCTTTTTAATTTCTTTAATGTGGTCAGCAACATTCAATCGGTACAGGTTTAGCTGATGACGAACTGCTGTTCGCTGGGGAGCAACGGATTCCCAGATAGATTCAGTGACGGTCCCCAACTCCCGGATTTCTTTTATCGTGGAGTCCATCGTATTTGCCAATCCCTCAAGCTCTGACCACTGCTCAAAACGAATAGCCTTGAGGGTTTGAGTCGTGAGTTGAATGTTTGTATTAACAAGGTCCGATACTTCATCAATTTTTGATTCAATAGCGGCCAATGCCAAGGCCGGCCCTATTGCGGCGATCGCCATAGCTGGAGTCATTGCGGCTGGAATGAGCCTGGCTTGAGCAATTAGTTCGCCATTCTTAAAAATTGCGCCAAGATTGGCACCATCCTTGAATGCGAGTTCAGCTCCGCTTTGAAGCAGAGCCATAGTCGCATCATCCAACCGATAAAGTCCCTGCAATGATTCTGCAGCGACTACCAGATTTCCGCCTAGAGTCGACCAAGTGCCAACGGAGCCCAACACACTCGAAAGCTCGGCGCGGTCAAACGATGGAACTAAGTCTAGGTTGAGTAGTTCAAGGCCATTCGGAACTTCCCCGAATACGGCTGCTAAGCCAGGCGCGACTTCCACCAGAGTCGTCGACGCTGCAGATTCTACAGTGCCAGAATTGCTGTCAACCTCTGTGCCAGTCTGTTTAGCAACGGCATTGTCAGCGCCCTGCCCATTGAGTTGGTCGTCCATTTGAGCCTTCTTTCATGCAGATAACCGCAGGTTTTTCATCACGCGATTGACTATCAAAGTATATGGCAAATTCTGCCGGATAGAGCACCATTTAAATTTCATTTCCACTGCCTCTCCATGGGCAGGAAGCCTTTCGAGCATCTGATTCCGCTCTCGACTGCAAAGAAGCCGAGCCTCCATGGCTAAAACAAACTACCTGGAAGCTCGGCTTTGCTGAGGGAGATTAGGACTCCGTGTTGCTGGAGGGTTCAGCAGCTTCCTCTGATCCTTCAGCTTCCTCGTCGCCTGCAGTGCGAATCTCAACCTCATACTGATCCCAATCACTGGCATTAACCACTGATTTCACGTACACGTTGAGGTGCTTTTCCAGCTCTTCCTGGGCGCGCTCGAGAATTCCAGCGTCAATTGCTTTATCGATAGCCTTGTCTTGCTCGGCAGCAACTGAGCCAAAAGCGCCCTGGATATCGACTGGATTGATCGGATTATTGCTTTGTCGGAGAACTTCAATATCACCCGAATCAATGTGAGACTCGATAATCTCAACCTCAGGTGCCGTGACAACGAACTTCATTTCAGCGTCTTGGCGCGTCACCTTAATCTCGGTTGCATCTTTCACGCCAGCTTTGACGCTACCTTCGAAGGTGTAGATAGCCTCGTTTCCAGTGAACGGAACGTTGCGGTTAAACACCTGCCTCTGTTCAGAGTGGAACCCTACGCCTGTGTAGTTATATTCCTCGAGGGCGAGTTCTGCGATCGGCTCCAGTGTGAAGTCGATGTGCTTTGGCTCCGAAACAACAACCTCTTCTTCGGGTGCGAAAAATTCCTTGTAAATCCAAAGAACGAGCGCCACCACCGCCACCAGCGCGACAATCCCACCGATTATGTTCCAGATAACCTTATTCAAAACTCTGCTCCTCATTGCCATGAGCCAACGTTCGTTTTGAACCGACTCCTATTAAACGTTAAGTAGATTATCAGAGCTAATACAGGTTGTCTTAATAATTTTCTCGATTGCGTACAAGACCACAACTTGCACTCTCGTAGACAAAGTCCGCTTTTAACAAAATAAGGCACACCATCGTTTACGTCCCCAGCTCCAGTCGCAGGACTCAACCTTCAAACACCCCTGTTAAGGGGCATTTCCGCAGCGCACAGAATTTTCACCGCTTGGTCTGACAAAGACAGAGTGTATCCACCGGATCTGTGCGATTCGCAGCGCGCGATTTATTGGGCTTTCGAAGCATTCTTATCGGTTGTTCTATAGGCTGCACTACGTAGGCCTTAGATACGCAATCGCACATCGGCGGGTCCTTATAAAAAGAAGTTGCAGAGCATGAGGTCTATTAGCTCGCCAGATGTGCCCGACGCATGGAAGTGAGACTATGACCGCAAGTGAGCACGCTGATACTCAAATTAATCTAATCTGGTTGTCCGAGCAGGACATGATCGACGCCGGCGTGACCGATACCGCCAAGTGCGTGGAAACCATGGAAGAAACGCTCATTCTCCTCGATAAAGGTGACTACCGGATGGCAGGGGCATCTGCGAACTCGCACGGCGCACAAATCAACTTCCCCGATGAGCCGGAGCACGAGGGTATGCCAGCTAATGGCCCAGACCGTCGTTTCATGGCGATGCCGGCGTATATCGGCGGGCGCTTTAACAACACAGGCGTGAAGTGGTACGGCTCGAATGCCGAAAACCGCAAGAATGATCTGCCTCGTTCGATTCACGTCTTCGTCCTCAACGACACGGTCACGGGCGCACCGAAGGCCATCATGTCAGCTAACTTGCTCTCTGCTTACCGCACCGGTGCAGTACCTGCCGTAGGCGTGAAGCACCTAGCCGTTGAGAACGCCGAAGAAGTCGGCATCATCGGCCCAGGAGTTATGTCGCGCACTATCTTGGCATCGTCAATCACGCAGCGTCCATCGATTAAGCGCGTGAAGATTAAGGGCCGCACGCCTGCATCGACAAGCCGCACTGCGGACTACCTGCGCGAGAAGCATCCCGGCATCGAATTCTCCGTCGTCGAAACCGAGCAGGAGGCGATTGAGAATTCCGATATTCTCATCGCCGGTACGTCCACCTCTCCGGACGGGCCGCAGGGTTTCCCTTACTTCAAGAAGGAATGGCTTAAGCCCGGCGCGCTAGTCTTGGCGCCCGCAGCAGCGCGTTTCGATGATGACTTCATCACCGCCGGCGGCGCCCGCCTGGTTGTGGACTACAAGGGCCTTTATGCCGAGTGGTTCAACGAGAACGGACCCGATGTCACCTATGAGCGCCTGCTGGGTATTCCCGGCAACCGCTGGTGGGACATGGTTCAAGAAGGAACCTTAAAGGAATCAGACATCGCCAATATCGGCGCGATTGCTAACGGCGATGCCCCTGCCCGTAGCAATGATGAAGAAATTTTCTTCTATTCCATCGGTGGCATGCCCGTAGAAGACGTAGCATGGGCAACAGATGTCTACCACCAGGCACTGGAAAAGAAGCTGGGCACTCCCCTGAACTTGTGGGATATCCCAGCTCTGTCATAACTAGCCATATCTAGTCCGTACCAACAACCAATCAGATACACGAAGGCGTGTTTTCACAGTGAGCTTTAAAGCTTCCTCAGTTCAAGACGTAATCGACTTTATTCAGGCTGAGGAGGTGCGTTACTTAGATATCCGCTTCAGCGATATTTTCGGCGCTGAGCACGCGTTGACTGTGCCTGCCCGTCTGCTGACGGAAGAGACAGCTGTTGAAGGCTTTGCTTTCGATGGCTCGTCTATCCCCGGCTTTGCCACCGTGGATAAGTCGGACATGATTTTGGTCCCGGATCCACAAACCGCATATGTCGATCCTTTCCGTGATCACAAGACTTTGAACATGCAGTTCTTTGTTCGCGATCCACTGTCCCAAACCTCTTACAGCCGCGACCCGCGCTCCATTGCGCAAAATGCCGAGGAATATCTGAAAGAAACCGGCATCGCGGATACCTGTTCCATCGGCGCTGAGGCGGAGTTCTATGTATTCGATTCGGTGCGCTATTCCTCCGGCGTCAACCATTCTTTCCACCACGTAGATTCTGATGAGGGATGGTGGCGCTCAGGCGAGGAAACCATGATGGATGGCAGCCCGAACCGCGGCAACCAGATTCGTATTAATGATGGTTATTTCCCTGTCGCTCCTTATGACAAGACCATTCCGGTGCGCGATGACATTGTGTACAACTTGGAGAAAATCGGCTTTGAGATTGAACGCTTCCACCACGAAGTAGCCACCGGCGGTATCCAGGAGGTCAATTACAAGTACTCTGACCTGCTGCATGCGGGCGACGATATGCAGGCGTTCAAGTACATCGTTCGCAACACCGCTGAGGCTCACGGGCAGACCGCAACCTTTATGCCCAAGCCATTGGCTGGCGATGGCGGCTCCGGTATGCACGCCCATCAATCGCTGTGGAAAGACGGCAAGCCACTGTTTTATGACGAGACCGGTTACGCCGGGCTTTCCGATATCGCCCGCTACTACATCGGCGGCCTTCTCAAACATGCACCGGCAGTGCTAGCTTTGACCAACCCTACGGTCAATTCCTACCGTCGTCTCTACTCGGGTTTCGAGGCCCCAGTGAACCTGGCATACTCCCAGTCCAACCGCTCGGCTGCCATCCGCATCCCACTGACCGGCGATAACCCGGCCGCCAAACGCATTGAATTCCGCGCACCGGATCCATCCGCCAACCCGTACCTCGCGTTCACCGCGCAACTAATGGCAGGCATCGATGGCATCTTAAACCGCATCGAGCCCGGCGAGCCAGTGGACAAGGACCTCTACGAACTTGAACCAGAAGAGCTCAAAGGCATCCCGCGCGTACCGCACTCGCTGGAAGCATCACTCGAAGCACTCGAGAATGACCACGATTTCCTCACCGCCGGCAACGTCATGAGCGAAGACTTCCTCGAGGCCTACGCGCGCCTGAAGTTCGACCGCGAAATCCAACCCCTGCGCCAGGGCCCCTCCCCCAAAGAATTTGAGCTGTACTACAACGTGTAGCCATGTCATAGCCCTTGGCCTAACTCCTGATGAGTCTACGCACTAGCCAATTGGCCCGAATTAAGGAGGGTTGATTTCTAAACTGGTCCTTGCCTCCGAGCAAGCCACATCGTGTGTTCTCGACTAAATGCAGCTTCTGCATCATGCACCAACTGCGCCCATTCCGGCTCGGTACACTCTACGTCATCTAAAGAAAGTGTCTCAAGCACCAGAGAAGCTTCATGGCTGGTGACTGCATAAGCTGTTGCTAAATTGGAATATTTCTTGGCTTGCATCCAACCGGCCAATCCTGCTGCAATCGCCGCAATAGGCGAAAGCATATCAACGTCGATCCATCCTGCAATTCGGAGGATACCAAGAACTACTGCAAGGCTTTCAATGCCTACCACTAGCTTCATGAAACGACAATGTTGCTGCTTGTTTTGTTTGGCTTTATTTGAATACCATTGAATTTGATCCTCCACCCTTTCTGAACGATAAGCCTGTGCACGGGTAGCTAAATTCGACTTCCTTAAGTTTCGCATCGATTCAGTGATAGCTGAAAGCTTCGGGCCCTCTGGCCCTATGTCAAGCGACTCTAAATCAGAAAGAATTCTCTTGAGTGTGTCTCGAAATCGCACATTCGCAGATTCATCGTCAATCCTAAAAGACTCTCCACCAACAGAAAATTCCCAAGTTGCAGTCTTAATCGACTCCGAGGCTGCTCTCGCTTGGTACCATTTTTGCTCTTGCCCGCTCAAAGTGCTACTGATTTGGATCACAATCGCAATTAAGAAAAATAAGACACAAAGAATTGCACCCACTTTTTCTCCAGGTCCGGACGTAGGTATAAAGGCCGTCACCGAAGCAAGCGCAAGCAACACGAAAGAACTTCCCGTCGCACAGAAGAAATATTTTTGAGCACTCGCAGATGCCTTTTCAGTTGCTTCTAAGAGACTTGGAAATTCCAATTTCATTGACAAATCACGGCCTTACCTTGGTCTTATCCGCGATAGGCTCGGTACGCTTTTCGTATGCCTTATCGATCCATTTATTCGGCTCGTTCTTGAATTCCTCCCAGGAAACTAAAACGCAATACCGGTCTGAGTCAGACCAAGAACATCCAGAATTCGGGATGAAATAGTTATAGCTGAATTCATTGATAACTATTGATTCCCCAAGATCTACGTGATTGTGTGTGCCGCCGCACGCTGAACAGGAATAGGATCCTTTAAAGATTGAATCCATCATTTCCGGGAGAACAACTCCCAGTATTCCGCTCTTAGTATTTCCAACGCCGTTATACAACGAAGCTCGGAGCTCACCTTTAATAAACTTTTGCTCTTCCTCTCCGAGAAATTCGGCACTGTAACTGCCGATAAGAAAAACTGTAACCGTGGAATCGTGGAGATAGTTTTCGCGAATCTTCCTAAGTACATAGTCATCATCAGTAGAACCAATCGGTTCATTAAGCGACTTGTCAACATAATCCAAATGTTCCCACGATTGGATTGTTTCCTTATACAATATGTCTTCGGTCTTAAAAGAAATGTAAACCTTATGGCCCATGGGCCCTCCTCAAAATCTAAGTTAGATCTAACCAAACTGCAATCTTCATTCTCGACGCGGAGTAGAGAACGAAGAAAATCCGTCTCGATGAGGGACCCGAGATTTCATTTTCGAAGGCCCTAGGGAAAACTCAATCGGCCCGCACGCCAGCTTCCCCCTTACGAAATTCATCAATCCCAATAACCTCAGGGGCAACAATTTCGTTACTTGGGACTTCGTCCTTACCTCGAGTCACCATTGCTTCCATCCTCATATCCATTTCGATATCTTCTGCTGCCTCTTGGGCAGCAGCCCTCTTAGCGCGCTCCATATCTCGTGCTAAGAGCTTCTCGTATCGCATTTCCGCCTCGTGCTTTTTACGCCTAGATGAAATGGCTCCGATAGCCCAAGCTGCTCCTCCGACGGCAGTCATTCCCATAACTACGATCACCGCTCCCTTCGGATTGCTTTTGACGGCTTCGGGCACACTTCGAACCAGGTCTGAAGTAGATTTACTCATGACTGGGGTATGCGAAGCAGCCTCACCAACTACTGCTGTGGCAGCTTCGGGGAGCATTTTAAAAACCTGGCCGTTCACTGCGTTTCGCACAACACTCCCCTCCCTGATTAATTTTCCTGCGGCAATGCCCGCTTCAATTGTTTCGTCCGAGATAATGTGGATGGTGCGAACTAATTCAGGATTCATCATGATCCATTTCTTGAGTGTTGTTTTATAACTACATCTCTCATAATACTTCCAAGAAAGACACAGAGGGACCTACTTCGAACTTTAGTGCCAAAGGAGAGATCTTAAGCTTGCAAGAGCATGACAGACTTTGCAATCCTCAACCATCCTTGCCTCATTGCGAGCAACGCTTAACCTGATAGGTCCACAGCTTCCCCACTGCCCGCAATATCAAGGAAAATTACTCTACTAACCTCTATACCCACCATAAATTCCACTGCGAAGCCCCATTTCCCTATCCAGCCCACCCTTAATGAAATTTTTCCTCCATTCACCGCGTACGGCTAGTTCGTATATAGCCGAAAAAGCCTCCCCTCTTCGATTTACAGTTCAAGCAGAAGAGGGCTCCGGCCTTCCTATTCCAATAAATTTTGAATAAACATCTAGACTCAGTCTCCAAGAAAGTACAAAGTGAGGACCAATCGCAACTGCAACGCATGTAGCTCAATACATTTACAACAGGCTTGGAGGGATTGAAGCCTGACAACTTTCCAACCTCACCCATTACTCTCAAGCATGGAGTCTCGGATGGTTCGGGAGACCTATGATTACCGAGTAGTTCCAGGTTTGGCCAGATGGACCCGTCGTTCCAAAACTCCATTCTGAGATAAAGGACAGGATTTCCAATTCATCTCCTCCAACTCTCCCCTCTACGGATTTGGGCAGAATTTCAGATTCCGATAAGGCCATCATCGATTCGGTTCTAGAGTTCTACGGTACATTCTCGAAAGAAGAACTGATTGAACTAACCCAGTCTGAACCACCATGGAGGGAGGCCCGAAAGGACGTTGCGTCTGGTGAATCTAGCTGGAATCCACTGTCGCAATCGACGGCGAAAGCGTTCTACGCGCTACAGGAGTTCCAAAGCGATTCAGTCCCGGTTCGACCAAAAGTACGCAATTCGAAATAGGTTAGAGATGCACGCGAAAGACTTTTTTAGATCCGGGAATCGCCCGAGAACGGCTTTAGAGCTACTCGCCGACAAATGAACCTCTACGACATTGACCCCGAGCACTTCCGCGAGCTGCGCCGCACTTAACCAACAGGGATTCAAAGACGGCGAACCAAACGGGATGCCCCATTTTGAACGCTCTCGAGTCTTTGACCAGGCATTCGATAAAGAAAACCCGACGTTCCAGTCCCGCAAAGACGGGGCAGTGGAGCTCGACCTCCCTCAAGGTGTGGTCGATGCTGGGGCCTTCGCTACCGAGTAGATGGTAGTCGCATAGCCTTCTCCTGGGTGGCCTACCGACGATCCCGGTCAGACCACCCTTGCGAGCACATCATCTTTGTGTATGTCACCGCCGGTTAGTTCAAACTGAACGAATAGCTGCCTGTGAGACCGTTATGGATTTCAACGGAATAGCTCTGGCCATTAGCATTTGCCCCCTCGACTAGAGACTCGACTTCCTGCGCGTTGTAATAACGGCTCAGCCCCAAATACAGCAGCAGCAACAGGAACATCCCCACCACAATAATTGCGCTAACCACCATAGGCGCTGAAGCTCGAGATTCCGCCTTGACGGTGTCTACTTCTGGCATTTGAACCGGCAACCTCCTGCTTTCTTCGCTGCCCCAGAGTCAGTGGTGCAACGCCGGCAGAGGCGCAGCTATCTAACACCAAGGATTTCGGCCGCCATCGTAGCACGCGTTAATCAGCTTCTGCTTTTCTGCGTGTGAAGTCTGCATAGCAAACAGGATCGACCCACCACCAGCAAGAACACCTATGAGGGGCACTCCTCCCCAGACAATTGCGGGAGCAAATCGAGGGGGGGAATCCCCGAGTTATCAGGCTGGCATCATCACTACGGGGAACTCAAGTCACCGCCCCGAACATCTGACAAGCCTAGCAAGATTTCGTTCAGGAAATACCTGCGGTGCGTTTGCTTGAGTATTTCAAGTGATTCTGAGGTTAATGAAACTATCTCAACATCGGATTCGCTGATTTCGCTTTCCAATTTATGCCGGAGCTCCAAGGCTTCAGTAAAGTCGGCAAACTCGGTGCATTCAACCTCACCAGTGGTGCGACGATAGTTAATTACAAAAGTCTTCACCTGATTTACTTCCTTTCCGCCTCGGCTTTTCACAATTTCCGTAAGTCCTCGAATCGTACAAGATTTGGCTAAGCCATTCATTAGACTCCAGCGCCATCCATAAATGCCGATGGTGCCCACAACGTGACTAACACCACAACTTGTGATATCCACCCTTTCACAAACAACAATGCGTATAGCACTATAGGCAGTTTCAGCACGTCACAGCCACGGCGAGAATCGCGGGAATTAATGACCGGAAAATCGGAAAATAACCCCGATGACATGCTCGGGCGCATTTTCTACCTATAGATCGATAGGAATATGGAAAGTTATCTGTTAGTTTATAGATATTCCGATTTGGGCAGCCCTGCCTGAAGCAGGAGAACTTGCATATCTATTGACCTATGAGGAGCATCCCATGGCCTTCGAAACTGTTTCGGACGTAGTCACCTACATCAAGGAAGAGGGCATCCGTTTCGTGGATGTGCGCTTTACTGACGTGCCTGGCACGGAACACCACTTCACCATCCCGGCAAAAGAATTTGATGAAGATGCAGCCGAGCAGGGCTTGGCTTTCGATGGCTCCTCAGTGCGTGGTTTCACTTCCATCGACGAGTCAGACATGACGCTGTTGCCGGATCCTGCAACGGCAACCTTGGATCCATTCCGTATTGAAAAGACGTTGAACATGAAGTTCTTCGTGCATGATCCGCTGACTTTGGAGCCGTATGCGCGTGATCCGCGCAATGTGGCGCGCAAAGCGGAAGAGTACTTGGTGTCTACCGGTATTGCAGATACCTGTAACTTCGGCGCGGAGGCAGAGTTCTACCTGTTTGATTCGGTGCGCTATGCCACCGAGACTAATACGGGTTTCTATGAGGTGGACTCGAATGAAGGCTGGTGGAACCGCGGCAAGGCGACGAACCTGGATGGTACGCCGAACCTGGGATCGAAGGTGCGCGTGAAGGGTGGCTACTTCCCCACCGCGCCTTATGACCAGACGGTAGATGTCCGCGATGAGATGGTCACTAACTTGCAGGATGCAGGTTTCGCGGTTGAGCGCTACCACCACGAGGTCGGCAGCGGTGGACAGCAGGAGATCAACTACCGCTTCAATACGTTGTTGCATGCGGCGGATGATATTCAGTCGTTCAAGTACATCGTCAAGAACACCGCTGTGAAGAATGGCAAGACAGCAACGTTTATGCCCAAGCCGCTGGCCGGCGATAATGGCTCCGGTATGCACGCGCACCAGTCGCTGTGGAAGGACGGCTCGCCGCTCTTCTACGATGAGGCCGGCTACGGCGGCCTGTCCGATATCGCGCGCTATTACATCGGCGGCATCTTGCACCATGCACCGGCAGTGCTGGCGTTTACGAACCCGACGCTGAACTCGTATCACCGCCTGGTCCCAGGCTTTGAGGCGCCGATTAACCTGGTGTACTCCCAGCGCAACCGCTCGGCGGCGATTCGTATCCCGATTACGGGCTCGAATCCGAAGGCAAAGCGCATCGAATTCCGCGCGCCGGATCCATCAGGAAACCCCTACTTCGGTTTCGCCACGATGATGATGGCGGGTCTAGACGGAATCAAAAACCGCATCGAGCCGCATGCGCCAGTGGATAAGGATCTGTATGAGCTGCCACCGGCAGAGCAGGCATCGATTCCACAGGCACCGACCTCACTGGAGTCAGCGCTAAAGGCACTCGAGGCGGACCACGACTTCCTCACCGAGGGCGATGTGTTTACTGAAGACCTCATCAGCACCTATATCCAGTACAAGCACGATAACGAGATCGCGCCGGTACGTCTGCGCCCAACCCCGCAGGAATTTGAACTCTACTTCGATTGCTAAGTAAAGGAGGTTATCCCCATGACCTTGATTCCAGGCCCGCAAGGGCTCTACAACCCGGAATTTGAAAAGGATTCCTGTGGTGTCGCATTCATCGCGGATATACATGGACGCGCTTCCCGCGACATCGTGGACAAGGGCATCCAGGCTCTGGTCAATCTGGAGCACCGCGGCGCGGCAGGTGCAGAGGCTAATACGGGCGATGGCGCCGGCATCCTCATGCAGGTCCCACACGCTTTTTGCCAGGCGGTAGCGGCCGAAGAAGGCATCACACTGCCCGGCGCGCAGGCTTATGCCACAGGCATTGCCTTCTTGCCGCGCGGGCGCATGGCGATGTTGGATGCCAAGCATGAGATTGAGGCCATCGCTGCCGAAGAAGGTGCGAAGGTCTTAGGCTGGCGCACGGTGCCGACGGACCCTTCAGAGCTGGGCACCATGGCTTATGAGGCCATGCCGCATTTCGAGCAGATTTTCATCACGGCTGAACGCGACGGACAGCTGCTCGAAGGCATCGCGCTGGACCGGGTCATGTTTTTCATCCGCAAGCGCTGCGAGCGCGAGCTGGGTACTAGAAACGGTGAAGATACTATCTACTTCCCGTCGCTGTCGGCACGGACCATCGTCTACAAGGGCATGCTCACCACCCCGCAGTTGGCCGGGTTCTACCAAGACTTGCGCGATCCGCGTATGGAGTCAGCTATTGTGCTGGTGCACTCGCGCTTTTCCACTAACACTTTCCCGTCGTGGCCACTAGCGCACCCGTTTCGTATGGTCGCGCACAACGGTGAGATCAATACGGTCAAGGGCAATGAAAATTGGATGCGGGCGCGTGAGGCGCTCATGCGCTCTAAGGAGCTTGGTTCACTCGATCGGGTATTGCCGATTTGTGCGCCTTCAGGTTCTGACACAGCGCTTTTCGATGAAGCCTTAGAGCTTCTCCACTTTAGTGGCCGCACGCTCCCCCATGCGGTGATGATGATGGTGCCGCAGGCGTGGGAGCATGCGGGAAACATCGATAAGCAACTGCGTGACTTCTACGAATACCATTCTTGTTTGATGGAACCGTGGGATGGCCCGGCGGCGATTGCATTTACCGATGGCACCCTGGTGGGCGCAACGTTGGACCGCAATGGCCTGCGCCCGGGACGCATTTGGATTACGGATGATGGCCTGGTGGTCATGGCATCGGAAGCCGGCGTGTTAGATATCGACCCAAAGCATGTGGTCAAACGCACCCGCGTGCAGCCCGGCCGGATGTTTTTGGTAGACACCAATGCCGGGCGCATTATTGATGACGCCGAAATCAAACACACGCTAGCTACCGCCGAGCCTTATGGCGAGTGGATCCGTGAGAACTTCGTGCCGGTGGAAAAGCTGCCGCAAACCCGCTATGAGTACATGCCTCATGACCGCGTAGTGTTGCGCCAGCGTGTCTTTGGCATCACCGAAGAAGACGTGGAGCTCATTATCAAACCCATGGCGCAAACCGGCGCGGAGGGACTGGGCTCCATGGGCTCTGATACCCCGATTGCCGCGCTATCCTCGCGTTCGCGCATGCTCTTTGATTTCTTCTCGCAGCGCTTTGCGCAGGTAACCAACCCGCCGCTGGATTCGATTCGGGAAAAGAATATTACCTCCATGTTCACCCTGCTGGGCGCGCAATCGGATGTGCTCAACCCGGATGCGCAGGCCGCACGCCGTATTCATTTAGATGGCCCGGTCATTGATAACCACGAGTTCACCACCTTGGTCCACGCCAACGACAACGGTGAAGCCGAGCCTTTCGGTTGTGCGAAGATTCATGGACTCTATCCGGTAGCGCACCACGGCAAGGGTCTGCGCGAAGCCATCGATAAGGTTTTGCGCGAAGTCGACGAGGCCATCGCCGAAGGCAAGAGCCTCATTGTGCTCTCAGACCGCGATTCCGATGAGCGCTTTGCACCGATTCCTTCCCTGCTGCTGACTTCCGCTGTGCACCAGCACATGGTGGCTGAGCGCACGCGCACTAGGGCTTCGCTGATTATTGAATCCGGCGATGCCCGCGAGGTCCACCACCTGGCCATGCTCATTTCCTTTGGCGCCGATGCGATTAACCCATATATGGCATTTGAGACTATCGATGAACTTCGGTTAGCCGGCCAGCTCGGCGAGCTCAGCCTGGATGAGGCGTGTTCCAATTACGTCACCGCCGCTACCACGGGCGTGCTCAAAGTGATGTCCAAGATGGGTATCGCTGCCGTATCTTCTTACCGCGGCGCACAGTTTGCCGATGTCACCGGCCTTCACCAAGACTTGCTGGATAACTACTTTGGCGGCATCAACTCCCCTATTTCCGGCGCGGACTTAGAAGACCTCGCCGCCGACGTCGAGGCCCGTCACCGCAGCGCGTTTTTGCCACGACCAGAGGAAAACGCGCACCGCGACCTGGAATTGGGCGGGGAATACAAGTGGCGCCGCGAAGGCGAATTCCACCTGTTCAATCCAGAGACCATCTTCAAACTGCAACATGCAACGTGCACGGGTCAGTATGAAATTTTCAAAGACTACACCCGCGCAGTCAATGACCAATCTCAGCGCCTGGCCACTATCCGCGGCTTATTTGAATTTGCCCCGGACCGCGCGCCGATTGCGGTGGATGAGGTGGAGCCGGTGGCTGACATCGTCAAGCGCTTTAGCACCGGTGCCATGAGCTACGGTTCTATTTCTGCCGAGGCGCATGAAACCCTGGCTATCGCCATGAACCGCCTGCACGGCATGTCCAATTCCGGCGAGGGCGGTGAGGACCCCAAGCGCTTTGAGGTTGAACCCAACGGCGATTCACGACGCTCTGCTATCAAGCAGGTGGCCTCCGGGCGCTTTGGTGTGACCAGCCACTACCTTAATAACTGCACCGATATTCAAATCAAGATGGCCCAGGGCGCCAAGCCCGGTGAGGGCGGCCAACTGCCACCCAATAAGGTCTATCCGTGGATTGCCAAAGTGCGTATTACCACCCCGGGGGTGGGGCTGATTTCCCCACCACCGCACCATGACATCTACTCCATTGAGGACCTCGCGCAGCTCATCCACGATCTCAAATGCGCGAATCCAGATGCCCGGATCCACGTCAAACTCGTGGCTGAACAAGGCATCGGGGCTGTGGCAGCCGGTGTCTCCAAAGCGCATGCCGATGTCGTGCTGGTCTCCGGCCATGACGGCGGTACGGGCGCATCACCATTGACCTCACTCAAACACGCCGGCGGGCCGTGGGAGCTGGGCCTGGCGGAAACCCAGCAAACCCTGCTGCTCAACGGTTTGCGCGATCGCATCCGCGTGCAGTGCGATGGCCAGTTAAAAACCGGCCGCGACGTCATCATCGCCGCACTCCTCGGCGCTGAGGAATCGGCTTTGCCACCGCTCCCTTGGTGGTCGAAGGCTGCATCATGATGCGCGTATGCCACCTCGATACCTGCCCCGTCGGCATCGCCACCCAAAACCCAGACCTGCGCAAGAAGTTCACCGGCCGTGCCGAACACGTGGTCAACTTCTTTACCTTCATCGCCGAAGAAGTCCGCGAATACTTAGCCCAGCTCGGCTTCCGCTCGATTGATGAAGCCATCGGCCAAGCCCACGTCCTTCGCCAGCGTGCTGCCGCCAGCAGCACACCGGAAGCGAAAAAGGAAACTTCTACCCAGAATGAAGTAAAGGAGCGCGCTGACAAACTCGACCTCTCCCCCATTTTCCAACGTGTGGAATCACCATATTTCCGCAACCAGAATCTGCGCCAAACCAAGGAGCAGAACCACTTCCTGGACCAGGCACTGGATAATCAGATCATCGCCGATGCGCAGTTGACTATCGATGCCGCCGCGGCCAAGTCCTCGGCCAACGCTCCCGACTGGATGGCAGCAGGCAAAAAGCCCACTATCGATCTGCACTATGCAGTCTCCAACCGCGACCGCTCGGTGGGCACCATGGTGGGCTCACGCATCACCCGCGCTGCCGGTGCGAAGGGACTTCCTGCCGATACCATCAACGTGCACCTAAAAGGTTCTGCTGGCAACTCCTTTGGCGCTTTTATCCCCACGGGTTTGACGCTAAACCTGGAAGGCGACGCCAATGACTTTGTGGGCAAGGGCCTCTCCGGCGGGCGGATCATTGTCCGCCCGGCTGAATCGAGCCCACGGCAGTTAAAGCACAACCCGGATATCATCGCCGGCAATGTCACCGCTTACGGTGCTACCAGCGGTGAGCTCTATATCCGGGGTGCAGTGGGCGAGCGTTTCTGCGTGCGCAACTCCGGCGCCACCGCGGTGGTCGAGGGTATTGGCAACCACGGCTGTGAGTACATGACCGGCGGCACCGTGATTATCGCCGGGGAGATTGGTGAGAACTTCGGCGCCGGCTTTACCGGCGGCACCGCATTTATCCTGCGCGCACCGGAAGTACTTGCACGTCTCAACAAAGACGTCGCCAAAGCAGTGGAAGAACTTACGCCAGCTGACCAGGCTTTCCTGGCAGAGACCCTGGCCAAGCACATCACCTATACCGGCTCGACGATTTCTGCGACCCCGCAAGATTTCTTGAAGGTAGTACCGACCCCGTACCGCAAGGTTTTAAACATCATGGCCACAGCTGAGCGCGAAGGCCGCGATATTAATAACGCAATTATGGAGGCTGTGAAGTAATGGCTGATCCACACGGATTTCAAAAGTTTAACCGCGCAACCCCTGCGCACCGTCCGGTCCCCCTGCGCTTGATGGATTACCGTGAGGTCTACGAAAAGGCCCCCGCTGGCCAGATTGAACAGCAAGCCACCCGCTGCATGGACTGCGGAGTCCCGTTCTGTCATGAGGGCTGTCCTTTGGGCAATATCATCCCCGAGTGGAATGACCTGGTGCGCCAGAACCGCTGGCGCGAAGCCTATGACCGCCTGCACGCCACGAACAACTTCCCCGAATTTACCGGCCGCCTGTGCCCCGCCCCGTGCGAAGGCGCCTGTGTACTAGGCATCAACGATGACGCCGTGGCAATTAAAGACGTGGAACTTGCCATCGTGGAACGCGCCTTTGCCGAAGGCTGGACCACACCAATCAAACCAAGCCTGGATACCGGCATGCGCGTGGCTGTCGTCGGCTCCGGCCCCGCCGGTCTTGCCGCCGCACAGCAACTCACCCGCGCCGGCCACACCGTCACCGTCTATGAACGCGATGACCGCCTCGGCGGGCTTATGCGCTACGGCGTGCCGGAATACAAAATGGAAAAGCAGTGGATCGACCGTCGCCTGGAACAAATGCGCGCTGAGGGCACTGAGTTCCGCACCGGCGTCTCTCCTACCGCTGCTGACCTCAACGCGTTTGATGCCGTCATCTTAGCCACCGGCACGCCCGTCGCCCGCGAACTTCCCGTCGACGGCCGTGAGCTTGACGGCATCTACCCTGCGATGGAATATCTGACCTGGCAAAACCGCGTCAATGAGGGCGACTATCCCGACTCCGCTATCTCTGCCAGGGGCAAGAAAGTTGTCATTATCGGCGGCGGCGATACCGGCACCGACTGCTTCGGCACCGCCCTGCGTCAAGGTGCAGCCAGTGTCACCCAATTCGATATCCGCCCCCGCGCCCCGAAAAACCGCGCCGCTTCTACCCCATGGCCGATGTACCCACTGCAATACCGCGTGGCCACCGCACATGAGGAGGGCGAATACACCATCACCGGCGACGAATCCGCCGATGAAATCGCCGCGCTTGGCCTTGCCACCCGCGAAAAAGGCACCACCTTGGGCAACCGCACCTACTCCGTCAACACCGTCTCCTTCCACGGCGCAGAAGGCCACGTCACCTCACTGCGCGGCAACGAGGTGGAAGTAGTCAACGGCCGGCGCCAACCGATAAAAGACACCGACTTCGAACTCGACGCCGACCTAGTACTCATCGCCTTAGGCTTCCAAGGCGCTGAACGCGGCGGGCTCATCCACGAACTCGGCGTCTCCTTCGACCAACGCGGCCGCATGGTGCGCGACACCGAATACCGCGCCGAAACCAAACCACTGTTCCCTGGCTTCAAACCACCGGTCTACATCACCGGCGACAACGGCCGCGGCCAATCCCTTATCGTCTGGGCCATCGCCGAAGGCCGCGCCGCCGCCGCTGCCTGTGACCGCGACCTCATGGGCGAATCCGCACTACCAATCCCAGTTACCCCACGCTCTGCCCCGCTGAGCGTCTAACCACCCCGAACCCAGTCACCCTCACTCAACCAAAACACACGATAAAAGGAGCACGCGGTATCACCGCGTGCTCCTTTTATCTGATCATCTCGCCCGAGAGCCAACCCGCGCCAGAACTATCCAGCCGGCGAGTCACTCAGCTCGAGGGGCACTGAGCCCGACAACTACTCCCCAAGCGCCGCCGCCACTAAACCATAAAATAGTGGATGAGGTCGGGTTGGACGCGACTTGTACTCGGGGTGCGCCTGCGTTGCCACCAAGTATGGGTGAATATCCTTGGGGTATTCCACGAATTCCACCAACTGCCCGTCTGGTGAGGTGCCCGAGAACACCAATCCCGAGCCAGAAGTAATCTGCTCCCGGTACGCATTATTGACTTCATACCGGTGACGGTGCCGCTCGGACACCTCCACCTCGCCATAAACTCCAGCGACAACAGAACCTTCCTGCAATGTCGCCGGATACGCACCAAGGCGCATAGTGCCACCCAAATCAGCCTTACCAGATACCGCAGCCTGTTGTTCTGCCATCGTAGCAATCACCGGCGCTGAAGTCTCCGGATCGAACTCTGTAGAAGTCGCACCCTCAATACCCGCATTACGCGCTGCTTCCAGCACCGTGCACTGCAGGCCTAAACACAGACCCAATAGCGGCAGTTTATTCTCACGGGCATAAGCAATCGCCGCAATCTTTCCTTCAATGCCACGACCGCCAAAGCCACCCGGAATCACAACAGCATCCAGCCCACGCAATGTCGCTGCTGCATCATTCTCACAGTCATCTGAGGTAATCCACCGAATATTAGCCTTTGCGCGGTGCGCGAACGCCGCATGGCGAATCGCCTCGGCTACCGACAAGTACGCGTCCTGCAGATCAATGTACTTACCCACGATGCCGACAGTCACCGAAGAACGAGGATTCCGCACGCGGTCGAGCAAATCGCCCCACTGCTTCCAGTCCACATCCCGGTACGGAAGACACAGCTTGCGAATAACGAAGGTATCCAAATGTTCTTTGTATAAAACCTCTGGAATGTCATAGATGGATGGTGAATCTGGGCATGAGACCACACCTTCTTCTTCCACATCCGCCATCAGCGCGATCTTGTGCTTTAATCCCTGCGGCACCTCACGGTCACATCGCAGCACAACCGCATCGGGCACAATACCAATGGAGCGCAACTCCGCCACCGAATGCTGCGTCGGTTTAGTCTTTAGCTCACCTGAGGTTCCCAAATACGGCACCAGTGAGCAGTGAATGAAGAAGATATTCGCCCGCCCCACCGCATGACGCACCTGGCGCGCTGCCTCCAAAAATGGCTGGGATTCAATATCACCAACAGTGCCACCGATCTCCGAAATCACCACATCCGGCGCATTACCATCGGCATCTGGTTCCGCCATGGCGAGCACACGGTCTTTAATCTCATCCGTTATATGAGGAATAACCTGCACAGTTTTGCCCAAATACGCCCCGCGCCGTTCTTTGGCGATGACTGAGGAGTACACCTTGCCGGTTGTCGCATTCGCATTCTTGGTCAGATTACGGTCCAAGAAGCGCTCATAGTGCCCCAAATCTAAGTCAGTTTCTGCACCATCTTCAGTAACGAAAACTTCACCATGTTCAAAAGGATTCATGGTGCCCGGGTCAACGTTCAGATACGGGTCCAGCTTTTGCATAGTTACCGACAATCCCCGGGACTTCAGCAGCTGACCTAGCGATGCTGCTGTCAATCCCTTCCCGAGGGAGGACACGACGCCTCCGGTGACGAAAATGAACTTGGTCTGATGGGTGGAACGAGGTGGCATGATGCACCTTTCTGGCTACTAGTCTCTTCGCCAAAAGCTCCCACGATCAGAAAAACCGCAGGCGCTTTCTTAACGACCTACGGGCTTTCAGCTTATCATTCCTGTCAAATCATTTCAATACAACGATAGAAACCAAATCGAATCTCAGATCCATAGAATTCAGTCAAGCCCTTCAGAAAAAGTCCATCACAATTCCTTATTTCCTAGAAAGCTAGACGATTCTTCACGGCACTAAGTCCCAGAACCGACCCGTAACACATATGTGTGCCACGACTATTGAAATTAGAATTGTGCCAAGGCTCAGAGCATCGACGTACCCCGCTCCATCAGTCAGCTTCACTCACGCCAAGGAGGAATCCCCCTCGAGAATGAGTCTAGTAGCACTGGTTACATATCACCCAGAGACTGATTACCTTCTGCTCGACTTTAGACGCCAATGCTAGCGAATTCCACCAAGGAAGTCTCAGATTACCTCGGCTGCTCTTAGAGACCATTAAAAATCAGAATGCCTATTACGAACTATTGCAGTAATCCTATCCCATTCAGTCAAGAACATTTTGCCATGTGGTTCTTTTGAGGCGTACGTAGTTAAGAATTCAGCCGAATACTGCTCTTTGCCCCGGTTGGAAATCTCATCATCTTCCGAATAGAGCCAGTGAGTTTCCTTCCGCGAACTTTCTTGAGCGAAAATTTTGAATGCATCTGGGTACTCGATACCGAAATAACCAAGGGCCGATTCTAGGTGAGACATTCCAGTTCGATGGATGCGGTACTGAATATCCATCGAGTAATTACAAAGGATTAGTTGATTACCATCAAAATGTTGCGAGACCAATGCAGCAATATTGGATCCTTTGCTCGCCCCGACGAATGTCGCTTGCTCAGCAGTTAATGAATAATCGTTAAGTGCTCGATTGATGACCTCTACAGCTGCAGGAACGGGATCGTTCCCGAACGAGTCTGACAGAAAGTAAGAACCTGCAGTCAGATAGGGGTCTTGGAACGAAATGTAAAGAGTGTCATCTAAATCGAAACGTTCAGCTCGCAACACTCCATAGGGAGCCGCCCACCCTCTATTTCCACGATAAGCAGGGAAGGAAACGACCGCATGCTTCGGGGTGCCTCTAGTAGAAATCCTAAAGGTTACATTACTCTCGGTCACTAAGTTTTGGTTGAGCTTTCGCTGCTCCGGCGTCATGAAAACTTCATCATTTGCCGCAAGCACCGTAAAGGCAGATGGGCCGTCATACTCCACAGTTGGAAAACTATCTACGGGAATATTCGTATAGATATGCTCGGACTCGCCCTTGCCCATAACGAACTTAAAAGAGCGATCCCCGTCATGAAGATGGACCCGTTTGAACGAATCTAACGGCTCGGTTTCTAACCTGAAGCTGAATAGCATAAGAAAACACTTTACCGTACATTTCTCATATTTCCAGCCAAAGGCAACAAATAAGAAACTCGTCCATTACACATAAGCGTCTACATTCACACCAGCACAACTGCAACGTTACTTACATGATTCGATTAGTATGCTAAACCCCCGATAGCTAGTACTTATTCAAAAGTACTCTCAACGTTTTCTATCCAAACTGGCCGTTCTATGCTTAATCGGCTATCGCTTTAACAACCGAGCCCTTGGTGTTCCCCAAGTACCATTCTCAACACCACATCGATGACTTTCCTCATTAGATTCAATGGCCACCAATAATTTGAAATTCGCTAATTCGTTTCGCATTTCGGAATGAAAGTTACCGAATCCCCTATCCATCATTCCTAGACAACCTGAAACCCGCGAAACTAACGAATTATCCACGCAGCGCTAAGGCAGATATCAAGCTCGCAGTTGAAGTAGTTTTTCCTGGGTTACTTCTATGGATACGTTTTTGAGCCTTCTCATCATTAACACGTAGTAAATCGCCCCAAAGATCAACCACACCAATAGTGCTATTAATGCAGGCCCATCCAACATTCCTGGAGAACCAGGAACTAGCAGGAGGGCAAGAAAACAAATCGATAAGACGCAGCCAGTAGCGCTAATAAACTGCTGCAAGCGTGAAATCGGCAACGGATGCTTCATTCCAGGAACAATGCCTTTACGTGCTATTTTCCATGCACAGAAACACGTGTAAAAGTAAGCAAATGTTATTCCAACACTTGTCATGTCAACTACCCACGTAAGTGCTGCACGACCAAACCAGGGTGTGATCAGGCAGACCGCAGCGATGAGCAAGATAGCATTGCGTGGAGTTTTGTAACGAACGTCGAGTTGACCGAATATGCCTGGGATTAAATCTGCATTCCCCAAGGAGTAGACCACTCTACTCGAGGCAGCAAAGAAACCGTTAAGACCAGTGAGCACCCCCATCGTGACTGCAACCACCATCAGAACTAAACCAATCGGCCCCATTACATCTGCAATAGCCATACCGGGAGGCCAAGCAGAATCTTCATATCCAGAGTGATCTGTCCCTACTGCCAAAACTGTCGCTACCATCATTGCCATATAAATTAAGGTTGCAGCAAGGATCCCCCATAAAAGGAGACCCAATGCTTTACGCGCAGAAAAATTGAACTCCCCCGCAAGTTGCGGAATACTATCGAACCCGACGTATGCCCAAGGAGCAAATGACACCATAATGAGAATCGCAGCTATCGCGGACCTATCCGAAGGAATTCCGACGGGAACCTCCGGCCGCTCAACTAAGTAGGCGCCCAACAAAACAACAACTATCACGATAACCGCCGCGATCATCAGCACTACTGCCCATAGCTGAAATTTTCCCGACAGTTCCGATCCTCTCCAATTCAGCCATGCGAAAGCCAGAATAAAAATGGAAGCAACTGCAACTTCTGGGGCGTAAATAGTCCACCCAGCCACATCGTAAAGCGGCATTCGTTGAAACAATGTAGGAAACGTTACGCGGAATACGAGTGTGACGGCAGATGCGTTCAAAGCGACGATACCTGCATATCCCAGCATAAGTGCCCAGCCCGCAACGAAGGCGTGTGCTCTTCCGAGAGCAACCATCGCGAATACCACGCCACCACCGGTAACAGGCAACGCCTTGATTGCATAACCATAACTACATCCGATAACAGCAATCAAGCCACCGCCAACGGCTAGACCAATAATCGCACCTAGCAGACCGCTAGACGTCATCCAATCAAATGGAAGAACGAACGCGCCCCATCCGATTGCAGACCCCAACGCCATTGCAAAAATCCAAGAGGGTTTAAAAGATTTTTGCAGCGCAGGCTGATTGGAACTAGGGCTCATTCGATTCCTTAATACAAGTTTTTGATTTTTAGTGATTTAGCATATCCGATTGCAAAAGTACTGAGGAGGTTTATTTTCCAATCTGTCCCCGGCTAGCAAATATTATTCGGCAGTCTCGAGAAATGCGGTCACAATTCTTAAGTCCGCAGAAAACACTTCGAACAGACTATAAATAGCCAAAGGTGTGGAAGAGCACACTTGATCGTAAACTGTGCATCACTGCAGCAAAATACCCTACTTCCTGCAGCCAATCGCATCGGAGATAATTAAAATCCGAAAGTCGCACATACGGATGCCCTCGGAATGCCTATTTAACCGCACACAAGCGTTGAACGTGGGTAAAATGTTCGGCGACAAATGAATTATAGTTAAATCACTTTTCCAAATATTATTTTAAGGACCCTCCAAAGATGTCTCAACCATCTGTTGCCTTCGTCGGACTTGGATATATCGGACTCCCCACTGCGGTCGTCATGGCGAACTCCGGCGTAGACGTAACCGGCGTTGACGTGAATGAAGCTAACGTCGAACGAATCAACCGTGGCGAAGTCACCATCGTTGAACCAGGTTTGGAAGAAGAACTCAAACAAGCGATTGAATCCGGGAACTTCCGCGCAACAACTTCGCAGGTTCACGCGCAGACCTACATCATCGCAGTTCCAACTCCTTTCACCGATACTTATGACGTAGATATGAAGTACATCTACTCTGCAGCTGAGGCAATTGCACCCCAACTCAAGGGTGATGAACTTGTGATTCTGGAGTCGACTTCCCCTCCACTGACCACGAAGAAGATGGCGGACAAGATTCTCGAACTGCGCCCAGACTTGGCTGCCGATGGTTCCGAAAACCCTGAAGGAAACCCAGTTGTTTACTTCGCACATTGTCCAGAGCGAATCCTGCCTGGTAAGGCAATGGAAGAGCTGCGCACCAATGATCGCATCATCGGTGGCCAAACTGAAGAGGCTACCAAGCGTGCAACCGCGGTATACGCAACTTTCTGCAAGGCCGAGTTGCTTCCAACCAACGATGTAACTGCCGAAATGGCAAAGCTGACTGAGAACTCTTTCCGCGATGTCAATATTGCATTTGCAAATGAGTTGTCCCTTATCGCCGACAAGCTCGATATCAATGTTTGGGAGCTCATTGAGCTTGCAAACCACCACCCACGCGTAAACATTCTTCAGCCTGGCCCAGGTGTTGGTGGTCACTGCATCGCAGTTGATCCATGGTTCATCGTGGCATCTGATCCTGAGAACTCAAAGCTCATTCACACTGCTCGCAAAGTGAACGATGGAAAGCCACAGTGGGTCATCAACAAAGTTAAGGAAGCAGTTGAAAGCACTGGTGCCTCAAAGGTTGCAGTTCTCGGTCTAGCGTTCAAGGCCGATATCGACGATCTTCGCGAGTCCCCTGCCCTGAACATTACCGTGGACCTCGCCGAAGAACTTGAGAACATCCAGTTCCTAATCGCTGAGCCAAACGTTAAAGAGCTTCCTAAGCGTCTGAAGGGCTTTGATAACGCAGAATTGAAAGAATACGAGGCTGCCATTTCGGAAGCCGATGTTGTCCTACTCCTCGTAGACCACAAGGAATTTAAAGCATTGGACGCAAACCTGCTCGAAAGCAAAGAGCTCATCGATACAAAGGGCATCTGGAACTAGTCCTCTCAAATTCGAGTGACAATTGAGGAATAAGTGATACTTCAAGGGGCGCTTGTTCCGCTGCGCTATTCAGATGGCGTTCTTTATTAGCTCTCGAAACAATATAAAGGCCGTTCTGCAGTTCGCTAATTTACCCTTTTCCATTTAGACCACACGGTTTTGGCAGACCCCGAATGGTGACCTGGATTCATCATTCGGAATTGCAATGGCCTGAATCATACCGTAATCCCAAGACGCTTCTACCAAGGAAGCAAGAGGACTCCCCTTACAATTCTCCGAGGTCTTTAAACCCGGAAGATTCCCAAGATATATCAATAATCGACGTCAATACATCAGTCTTACTCCGAGTTTTCACTTAGAATAAGGCAACGCAATTGAATGCTTCAATGATAGAAACCGAGTGCATACGTGAGTAAAGAACTTACCTACAAACTATTGGTCAAAGAACTTGATTCTTCCAGCATCAAAGAAACCCGACACGCGAGTGAGACTGCTCAATGGTATTTGCAGCATCAACGTGATCCCATCATCGGCACACAAACCGGGCGATGTACTTTTTCCAAAGAAAATTCAACTTGGAGAATGAAGTCTTCGCTACCGCTTCAGATGGATTTCCCTGTTGATTCCTCCCAACTAGATATTGCCTGGGATGAACTGGCGGACTCCCAGGCTCAAGGAAATGCGCTTTGGAAATACTCTGTCGGTTTCCTTCCGACCCTCTTGGAGCAAAGCACTAATTACGAACTAGTCGGCGCGGTTATAGATTCATTGTGGAATTATACCCAGTCCGAGGAATGGAAATCTCGGTCTCAGTGGATGACATCTCTCGACCATTGCGTCGCCGTTAGGCTTAGAGCTCTCTGCACACTGTATTTTCAGTACTCAGAAGATGCTCAACCAGTTCCGGCAAGTTTAATTAACCTGCTGGCAAACGACGTCTCAAATATGATGCGGAACGGCGACGAATATTTCCCAATCAATAATCACGGTGCCATGGCTGCAATATCACTCTTGCATGCTTGCGGGGTATTTCCATCGACAATTTCTGCAATAAGTAAGTCGGATGAAAAAAGCCCGCTCGAAATAGGACTCCACCAATTCAATCGAATCATTGGCGCTATTTTCGATGAGTTCGGCGTTGCAAGCGAAAATAGTCCTGAGTATCAACGTTATTGGGTTTCACTTGTCAAACCCGTGGCTGATATCTTCCAGAACCTTTCGTCACTAGCAACTTCTCAGCAGTCGGAGCTAGATTTCGATTCATTGCAAGCCACAATTAACAACGCAGAGTGCGCACTTCAGATGTTTACGGATACATCAGGGAAGCTCATCCCGATCGGCGACACTCACCCCAGAAAGCTAAACTCTACGCCTCCCGAAACCGGAACCTTAATCACGGAAACCCACGGATTCGCCGTATACCGCAATCAGGGAACAGTTTTCACGCTGAATAGTGGGTCGGTCAACTACGCGCACAAGCACTGCGACGATTCATCCATAACACTGAGTTTTGGCGACGAAGACCTAATCCTCGATTCTGGATACTATTCACATGATTGGAGTGATCCAAATACTATCTACACCAAGTCGCAAACGGCCCACTCTGGCCTTTTCCTCACTGAACTAGATAACATTCATCCTGGAAAACTATATTGGCCCGGCGATGAGCGCATTCATGCAAGCCTTAGCGCGCTTTCAAAGGATCCTCTACATGCGGTCTCAAACGTGACTGTCGACGAAAAGATTACGTTGAGGCGCGAGGTCAAAATTAAGTCTCCGGATCAGATAGACATTTTGGATTCTGTTTCCGGCGATACTACAGGGTATGGAACAGTTGTTCGGCGATTTATTCTCCCTCTGAATGTGCAGTTACGAATTGGCCGTGGATTCATTGAAATCCGCAAGAATAACGTTTTGATGGAGCTATTCTTTGATTCCATCTCTGATCTTGAATCCGTGGTTGTAACCACTTCTCGGGAAAAGCCCTACTTAAAAGGGTGGATCTCTCCGGAATTAAAAACTCTTGCGCCGGCGCATTGCCTAGAGATACCGGTTACTAATAATGCCTCTTCAATCACCCGGATACGACTCAATACTCTTGACTAAACATCACACCGATCGGATAGGATCACAAATGGACCACGGCCAAATTGAGGAAATACTTCACCGCCTTTCGCAGCTAGAGGTGGATACCGCTACCTTGCGAAGTGAACTCAGCTCGGGAGCAAAAACAGCTATCCCCGGGTCAGTAGCCGAAGAACCTCAAGGAAATTCACATTCAAATGAGCAGTTACTTGATGTTTTGGCAAATGGGGATTGGCCCACGAAGCCACGGCAATCAACTCCAAATGGCTGGGACAGCCTCGTGGATCCATGGGTTGATGCGGTGCCTACAATTGGTGACAAAGTCCCAAGTGCCTACCGCATCTGGCAGTCTTCCCGGCGCTACTTCTTGAAAGGGGATTTGGAACGCGCATCACGATGCGAGCGACTGAATTACATAATGCACAACAGTTATGTGCCTGCTGAACTCGATTTGAAGGATGAGGTTACCTTTGCGTATGGGGGGATCGGCGTAATCGTCCACAAAGATTCAGAAATTCAGAAAAACGTCACAATCGGGGCAAACGTAACGATTGGTGGTAATGGCCATCAGCAACGCTTTGATGAACGCAAAGAAATTTATTCGACGGTACCTAAAATCGGAGAGCTAACGACAATAGGAGCTTGCGCGAATATCTCAGGAGGTATCGAACTCGGACCGATGACGATCGTGGCTCCAAATGCTGTAGTCACCAAATCATTCGGCCCTGGTTCAATTCTCGGCGGCGTACCTGCTAAGAAAATTGGGCAAATCACTGTCGAAAACGCTCTGCGCTACAAGGCAAAATTTCTTCCAGCTCGGCGTATGAATGAAACAGACTATCAAGAACTCGCTGAGGCTTTACTAGCGAACAACATTGAATCTACAGACGACGATAAGGAAAAGAATCATGGCTAATTTGCCTTTCGTTCCGTATGACTTTCCACAGTGCGACTTCATCATTACGCTGAACGATAACGAACAAATTCAAGAACGTTTAACGAAACTCGGTGCAAGTAGAGTGCAAGCGCAAGGCTTTGCTCTTTATCTCTGGGACCCTCGTCCAGCTGATGTTTTCTTCTTTGGTGTTGGTGTAGTTGACGAAGCATTCAAAATAGGTCCGCAGCACTTGAACCGTCTACCAACGAAACTTGGCGCTGGCAACTATACAATCCTCGATATAAAACCATCCACGGCAAAAGTAATTCCGGATCCTTTTGGAATGAATTTGACCTTTTACAGCGAGGTTTTAGTAACTAACCGCTTGCATCTTGCATCACTAGTTGTTGACGATGTTGATGTAGTGAATGCGTTCTCGGCCTTTCATGGAAGGTCGGGGTTTTCGCTTAACTTCAATACTCTTGAGACACCAGTGCGTGGGGTTAAGCTTCTAAAAGCCAATTCTACGATTAGCATCGAGGACGGCAAGATTTTACCGTCACAAGCAAATGAAGCTGCAGACTTTACGCCTCTCGATCCCGACGACTACTGGACGTTTATTGAGCGCGGTGCTGAGGAAATCATTCATAACGTAGCAGCAGTAATCGATTCCGGACAACCTGCTATTGCCGACGTAACCGGCGGAAGGGACAGTAGAATCGTATTCGGAGCACTAATTGCGTCGGGTAAACACAAACACGCGCTCTTCAACACGATTTCAAATCCTACTTCCCAAATGCTTGAAACCGATCTTCGAATCGCGACGGGACTTGTTGATCATTATGGAGGGCAATACGGCGGTGGCCCCCGAGCGATAGGATATTCGCAGACGAGCGTTGCCAACAACCTCCGGCGCCGGCGCAGCCAACTTTACGGTGCGTATCATTGGCTCACTTCAGCAGGTATTAGACCACTCTCAGAACTGAGAAAAACGACTTCTGTCCGCATGCTTGGAGGTGGTGGCGAACTTTACCGCGACAGTTGGCGTAAAATCGAGTTTCCGTGGCAAGATCCAGCAGAGCAAGCTACGGCTACCAATATAGAAACAATGCTTAACCGTCACCGCGGTCGTGACTTTAAGAATTCCCTTCCTCTCGACTATCTCGACCAGCTAAACCGAGAATTTGAGAATCTCGATGGCAATACAATTGGCGATAAAATAGACAGCCACTATTTCAATCTACGTTGCAGGCTACATTTTGGTGCGCGGCCTGTTCTCACCGAAACATCTACGAGCATTAATCTTGCAACCTCAACAAACCTACTCCGTGCTTACCGTGGACTTCCTGTAAAAGAAAGAACCAGTGGGCGGGTGATCTTCGATGTTCTTTCGGTGTTCGACTCCAAGCTGCCCTATTTTGAACTCGAAGTACCGTTTTCGGATTCTATTTTTGAGTCAAATTACAATCGGGGATCGAGACTATACGACGCCCCGATCCCTCTGAAAGGGAAGCCAGAACTGGCACAAAATCGCGTACACCGGCGTTCACCTGTAATCCCGATACTCCCGCCAAAAATTGATTGGAGTTATTCTGAGGTTGTCGAATCAGAAATTTCAGAATCTCTAAATTTGCTTAGTAAAACCGACACAGAGTTCGCTGCTTTCGTCACCAGCGAAGACATGTCGTCATTCCTCGCCTGGGCCAGAGAAAAAAGTCCAGTGAACCTAGGAGCCACTGCTTCGAAGCTCAGGTTTTTCGCAGATCTGCTGCACACCTAAAACATGTCATTCGCCGCCTCGGAATACTATTCTTACCCAAGATAGGAGAATTTGAGCTTCACTTGGGGTGATAGGAATAATATGTTCCGGCGCGGACTTGGCCGAATTGACGGTTGTAGAGCTGGATTAAACATTCTAATAGCCCAGCTATTTCGAACTCCGCAATCAAGTAAAGTAGATTCCCAAGCTCACTCAAACAGAGAGTTTCGGACTTCAAATCAAGCAAGAATAGTGAGCTACTAAGTGGTTTATCGCGTACGGAGCATTGAACCAGAGGCATTAGAACTTCCGGATGCAAAGTATTTACCTGAAGTATTCGAGTGGTACCTGTCAGAGCAACAAGATCCAATGATTGGGGCCAAAACTGGGACGTGCACCTTCTCCATGAGCGAAGGAACCTGGAGGATGAACTCGACGTTCCCGATCTCCATGGATTTCCCCACCGATACCTCTCTCGTTGATTTTGACTGGAACAGCGTTACAGAATCCGAAGCCCAAACTAATGCTCTTTGGAAATACTCGATCGGCTATCTTCCTGCGCTTTTAGAACAGTCCGAAGACTTCGAACTAATTACATTCGTATTAGAGTCGCTGTGGGACTTTACGCAGACAGATGAATGGACTACAAGGGCAAAATGGATGACCTCCCTCGACCACTGCCTTGCCGTCAGAATCAGAGCTCTTTGTGCACTTTACGTGGAGTACACTGTCAACAGCCAACCGTACCCAGATAGCTTGATCAACTTACTGGCCAATGATGTTCTCAACCTCTTAGGAAATGAAAAATTCTACTTTCCCGTAAATAATCATGGAGCAATGGCTGCAATTGCGTTGGTCCATGTTTGTGGTATTTTTCCTGAGTTCACCAAGTGGATAGAAAAGAAAGTTGAATTGGATGTTTTACAATTCGCACTTTCGCAACTAAATGGAATTATTGTCAATATTTTTGATGAATTTGGAATTCCAAACGAGAATAGTCCTGCATATCATCGTTTCTGGGTTGTGCTACTCGCTCCTGTTTCAACTCTGTTTGAGGTTCTACCTCCGCTTTATAATAGTTCGAAGTCAGATCTTGATATAGATGTACTTTCATCTTTACTCAACAAAGTTACCCATTCACTTCGAATGTTTTCAGACACCTCTGGGAAACTAATTCCAATTGGGGACACACACCCTAGTTACTTGGAAGATTCGTCGTTCCCTGAAGAAACATTGATTACCGAAAAAAATGGGTTCGCGATTTACAAAAGCAATAAGTTAGTCCTGACCGTTAATGGCGGTTCAGTCAACTATGCGCATAAGCACTGTGATGACTCTTCGATCACTTTGAGTTTCGAAGGACAGAACTTAATACTCGATGCAGGGTACTACTCGCATGATTGGAACGATCCCAAAGCCATCCACACAAAATCACAGTCGGCACATTCAGGTTTGTTCCTTACTGCTTTGGATAATCTTCATCCAGGAAAACTATATTGGCCCGGCCGGGAAAGAATACGAGCTTCGTTAGCGCAGGTCTCCACCGACATATTTCATGTTCGCACTACTGTGTGTATTGACCAATGCGTAAAGCTTGAACGCGAGGTCTTATTACAAAGTAGCAACCAAATCGAGATTAATGACTCTATCTATGGAAATTATTCCGAGTTCGGGTCAGTTGTCAGAAGATTTCTCTTGCCTTTAGATGCACAAGTCAGAATTGAGCGGGGATACGCCGAACTGATTACGGACGATATTCGTCTAGAGTTCTTCTACACAGAACCTGCCGAGCTAGTCAGCTTATCGTCTGCACAAACAGTTCCTGAGCTAAAGGGTTGGGTTGCAGGCACAGCCAACAACTTATCCCCTGCTAAGTGCCTTGAGATTCCAATTACTGGAACCACTGAAACCACAAGGATCCGCTTTAAGAAGCTGACCAAGTTTAGCTAACCCATAAGTGAGAATACCCCCTTGTTGAGCGGGCGTTAGATTTAAGGGAAAGTTCCCGAACTACGCTACCCCCCCATTCAGAGGGATGAAAGCGTAGTTCGTCAGCTATTGGCTGAGAATCTCTTGTAGGACTTTAAGAGATGACGGTGCATTACCGTTAAACGACCTATAGTCTAGTTTCTTTTTTGAAAGCGCTGAGCCTTCGTCGAGTACTCCCCAAATCTTCGCTCCTGATGCTTTGTAATCTGAATACTTAGACGGCAGGAACGGATTAACTTCCATTGCTGGCGAGCGAGCGACATCGTTGACCAAAAGAACATCGGCTTGAGTTGCGGAATTGAGAAACTGCAGATATGGGAGATACTCATGTACCGTCACAATTTCGTCAAGCCCTAACTCGATTACTTGCCGTACTGCCTCGGCCGTATCTGAACAAAATATATGTAGAGCGATTCTACGTTGTTCAGCCCCCGTTAGATTCCGGAGCGCGGTGAAAATGTCGCCAAGACCTCTATTTACATAGAACGCACCAAAGTATGCAATATTCGTCCGAGTTGGGTTAAATCCGGGTTTAGCCTCAACAACTTGATAATCTGCTGCTCTCGGAGAGGGATGCTCACGGATTATGGCTTTACCCCGTACAAGCGCAGCAAACTCGACAGGATATTTCGACAGCATATATTCGAGTTGATTCTCATTGGTGAAAATCAGTTCGTCTGCTAGCAGCATCGTCAAAGATTCAACCAAGTCGAAAATAGTTTCTATCTCTAGTACAACTGGACTTTGAGCGCGTATGATTTCCTGAAACATAGTTGCATCAGCGTCCGAAGGTAAATCTCCTTTTCGAGGTTCTCCCTCAACGCCAAACCGAAGCGGATCTGAAAATTCAGCAGTCCAAATCACCCCAGGATGCTCAATCTTGAAGTACGCACCCGCTATGTGCGACCCCATCCAAAGCGCTCTCGAGTATAGAGTTTCGTAGTTTGACCCGATAGATTCTTGTCGTTTACGTGCTTGCGCGACTGCTTTTTGGGCGAACTCTACATTGAGTTTCCAATCTGCAAACGACGGTGCGACTGGAATCTCGATTGTTTTATCTAGCCAACGCGAGCATAGAAACCGCAAGCTGACATCCTTGCTGCGAATACGTGACATATCAGCTGAGATGACATCAACAATCTTTTCTCTCTCGGAAATTGCTTTTGCTGCTACCACTGCTGAGGTGTCTGCATAAGGAAGGAAACAATACGAAAATACCAAATCCTTGGCTTTTCCATCATTGATCCAGTTCCATGGGAAATCAACAAAGGCCATTTCAACCAGCAGATTGTCAAGAGCAGGTGCTTGGTCCGGGTGTTCTTCAAGGTACGATCGAACAAAGCTTACCTGTGCTCGTTCCAATTGAATGCGGGCTTTCCTGGCCGCGCCAGTGACATCGATTTTCCGAAGCGCAGAAACGCACTCTACTCTTTGCTTGACGTTAAATTCGAAAGACTTAGCCTGTCGCGAGACTGAATTGTTTGAAATTCTACGAATATAGGCTGAATTTTGGGCTGGCTTTTGGAACACAACTTTGAGCCCCTCAACGCTGAGCAAGTTCGCGAAGAAAACCAAATCTTCGCCGCTTTCCAGATCCTCCCGGTAACGCAGGTTCTCCAGTAACTTCGTAGGAACAAGTTTACATGCATTAAAACCAA
This sequence comes from Corynebacterium stationis, assembly GCF_001941345.1. Lineage (NCBI taxonomy): Bacteria > Bacillati > Actinomycetota > Actinomycetes > Mycobacteriales > Corynebacteriaceae > Corynebacterium > Corynebacterium stationis. The sequence continues at coordinate 875,317 of NZ_CP009251.1, read as the reverse complement.
GTAGCCAAGGAACGTCAGAGACCGGAACAATTTGACCGGCCATTTTACTTATCCGCTCATTTAAAATATTAGTACTGCTAATTTGACCATCTAAAGTAAGGTCATGAATCGGACAAGCAACGATTCTCGGCTCATTTGGCATGGATTCCAAACATGAAGCTAAGAACTCAGTTTCAACTAAGTCATCGGCATCTACAAAAATCGTATTCTCATAACGAACCAGATTCAATGCGACATTCCGCGCGGCGCCTGCTCCTTTTTGGGAATTAAAGTATACACGAAGATTAAATTCTGGATGTTTTTCTATTATGCAGGAGATCTTCTCAAAGCTTCCGTCGTCCTCACCGTTCAAGACCACGATTACCTCATAAGAAGAAAAGTCTAGGGATTGATCTAACAGACTTCTTAGCGTTGCTCCAATGGTTTCCTCCCCCTGATAAGAGGGAATAATTACGCTAATACCAGGTAGATAATGTGAAGCAATCCCGCTCAAATGCGCATTTCGCCGCGCTTTATCTAGCCGCTTTCGTTTTTGTTCGATTGTGCCATCAAGCGCCTTTGCTGTCATTGCTGATTTACTCCTTCAGATCTGAGTTTTTGTCGGCTACTGGATTTCTTGAATGCCCAGTTAGTTTATTGAGAGCTTTACGAGCTAGAGCGTCATTTCGCCGTCTAAGTCTCAAGTTTTCAGTTTGCAGTTCCCTCATTTTCGTGTGAAGCATCGGGATCTGCTCAACGCTCTTACGGAGAGCTTGAATTTCACACTTCAGTTTTGATACTTCTAAAATACTTTGCTCAACAGCGTCGAGAAGTTCTTCTTGGTCTTCGAGAAGGTCGTCCAAATCAGAAGACGTAAGGTTCGACGGTCTCCTCGAATTCTCAATTATGAGACTGCGAATCTCATCGATTGGAGTTTTTCTCCGCGTTAGGTGTTCTCGCCCTACTGCAACCTCGAGACGCGCGGTAGAACCAAATAGGTCAAATCCCACATATTCAAGACCAGTAGCGAAAGCAAGCATCGAATATGAATACGCTTTATTTCTTTCAGCGTTCCAAACAATCGTTACGGTTTTTGTCGGGCCAGCTAGAAGTTCACGCACATTCTGAATCACTCGTTCTGGATTCTTGTCCGCGACTAAAAGAGAGCCGAGTTCTTCGCTCCTCCGAATGCTTTCCCAATCGTTGAAAAAGATGCTGCGGGATCGGATAAACCCGAGATCCACATTTAATCCAGAGTCCTCGAATATCAATACAGCCGAGCCGGCAACGTTATTAGATACTGCGTTCATTATTTCCTTTCAGGATTCAAAGCCAGAGCATTTACAAGGCTGTCGTCAGACTGGATTTCAATTCTCGTGACGAAAACGTCCCCCTGATCACGAATCTCTCTTATTCCAATTGCGGTACACCGCACATGCTCTGGGAGCGATACTTCAAATTCTGCTACCGATGAACCTTGTACTGCAGGGAAGTACTTGTAGTAGCTAACCCCCTTCATTTTAGAACGGAATATCGAGTATTGCGAGAGATTGCCTTCGAAGGGCTCACCGTTTGAGTCCTCTATTTCAAAAGTCAGGAGGAGATTCCGTTCCCTGTATTTAAACGGAGCAAGGACATCAATCTCGACGACAAATTCAGAAGGCAGGTGGCTAAACTTGTGTGGTTCAAGTTGCCTAATATGAACCGGGCTAGAAAGCAGAACGATTTTGTCCGATTTTTCCCTCTGCATCATATTTGCATCTAAGTTTACTAGTGAAAATTCTAGTAGATCCCCGAAGTCAATACGTTTGGATGTGATAGTCACAGAGTCAATTGCTTGGTCGGATGGAAGGTCAAGAAACACAAAGTCATTCAGATTACTTTCTTCCTGATCCCTTCTTAAGACACCGACAATCGAATTATCTTCAATTTCCGATGCTGAAATCTCCCCAGCCCGGGCTTGAACCACCACAGGTCTCGGTCTTACGATTCGAAGAATTGACTGCAACGATCTTCGTAGAATATTGAGATAGTTCGTACTTCCAGCATCGATAATCTCAGCATTTACCAGCCCTGCCCCTAGAGATTTTGCGTCGCTGGTAAATTCGATGTGACTTCCTTGAAAGTTTATAATAGGCCGACAAAGCGACTCGATATCCAACACCAATGCGTCGAAATCTTGCTCCAGGAGCATTCCAAGCGCGCGTTTCTCAATATCTGCGGTAAGCTCCGCAGACCTATCAGGACTTTGCTTCCCTGTTGTCAGGCGATTGCTCAATGCTTCGCACCGTGGTTCAGCAGCCGTGATTAAGCAGGACGATAACGGGAAACGCTCTATGAGCCCAATCGAAGATTTAAGTAATGCTTCATAAGCTTCATCGTCCCCCCAAAATAGAACTTTGGGTTGCCATTTTTCTTGTTCCAGAAGCAACTCAATTTCTCCGTCACCAAACCACCGCTCAATTCTAATCTCAGGGATTCCATGAAGGTTCTCATTAATCGTGGCGGGCACTTGAAAATACTCCATTGCCCCTGTAGCTGGAAGATACTTGTACCATCCACCAGTTGCCCCCCAATGCAGTCCGTCAATCGGATCGTCAGCGGTCCCTTTGGTGAGGAAGCGTAATAAGGCTCGCGTTCCAATAGGACATTTAATCCAGCCACTAATTATATACTGGCCATCCGTTGGAATCGATGCATTGATAACTAAAGATTTATCCAAAAGCATAGTCAAATTGTACTCTTTTCACGCTACTATCTCTTAAAAGCTTTAAGGCTCTACGAGGCCGTCTGAGAAAAAGGGCGCTTATCATAGATGCTTAGAAAGGTAAGCTACTTCTTTTCATACTATAGTGCTGAGAATTCCTATGAGCTGCAAAATCAACGGGCCGAGCTACACCTATTTGTGAGTTTTTAACGTGTCGGCTGCTGCCCCCCCCCTTCACCCCGCTTTCCCTGGCATTTCAAGTTTCATATGGCGTATCACGATTCCTTTGGAGCCGGATTAAGTTCTGGTCTTATTAGTGACGCCTTCACCAGTAAAGCTCTACGAGTATGCAATTTCCCAAGCTGGCGTCACACTATTATGGAGTTTATAGCTTTAGTTGTGGCATGCTCTGGTGGTCATGAGAGCGCCGCTTGATAAGTCATGTGACTTCGCAGAATATAAGTCACACGATTGTGCCATCCACGAGTCGAAGCCCCACGTACCCCCATTGACAGGTTCGAACGACAACAGGAATTACACGAGTCAACTGCAACTCGGCTGATTCGAATCTGAAAGCTACGAACAGATGGCACCTCGAAATTTCCCATGCAGCCATAATCGCCGCACAAGATACGCGAATTGGTGGGAAACTAATCCTCCGATGGGATTGGCTCTGAGTTCCGCACCGAATGGGCTAGCGCCTGTATCGCAAGAACTAGCCTATTCTCGACTGTTTCCCAAGATCTGCATGAATTGCCGGAGAAGCAATGTCCGCTCAAAGCTGTCCTTTACGAACTGTTGCGCTTCAGCCGTATCAACTTGTGCATCGATAATGCTGCTAACGATGCCGTCCGTTGTTCCTGAAAGCCAGCTTGTTGGATAAATTAGATCCGCACCAGGCCAGTCCAGACTCACTGGAAGCGCACCGGAGGCGGCGCCGTCTGCGAGAGTTAGATGGAATGATTCGAAATCACTTGTTGACAGTACGATTCCGACCTTTCTATACCACTCCTCCATATCCGAACCATATCCATCGAAGACAACGGCATCAGGGTACCTACTATTGATCGAATCAATTCTTGAATTCTGTTCCGAGTAAAATTCCATTTCTTGAGGACGGTTCTTCATCCATGGATAGTCCTCTGGCGTCTTGCCTTTAATACGAAGTTTGTATCCAGGATCATGTTTTAGAAGACCTTCCAGGATGTCGAGTGCCCGATCCAAGCGCTTGCTCCTCGGGACAATACCAACCATGCCAAGTGTCTTTTCTGCTCCGTCAAGTTTGGACCTATTTAGGGCACTAGAGTCCACGAAATTTGGGATAACAACGGTTTTGTTCGAAGGAACCCCATGAGAAGTTATCGCAGCTTTACGAATTAGTTCGCCTACGAATATGAACTTGCTTACGTTAGCTTTGTTTACCTTGCTCAAGAACGGAAGAAATAGTTCCTGCGAATGAACTCGTACAATCATTGACTGTCGTGACAACAAGTTATTTGAATACCACACGGCATTTCCAAGCCCCCACTCACACACGACGATGTCAGCTTGATTCAACAGCTCCTTGGACTTTGCGGGGTCATGCTTGTTGTGTCCCTCCCACTTGTCAATCAAGACCTCGCAGCCAGTCGCATAAAGCTCATCGAGAATTGCACCCGCGAATTTTAGATCGTGTCCAGCGACGAGTACTGTCTTACCTGAAAAGTCGAAAGATTCCTCTTCAGAGTCTTCTTCCGCCGCATCTATTTCATGTGACATCGGAAGTGTTACTGTAATCGATTGGCTTTCATCATTAGAGCGACTTCGCACTGCGAGAGTGAAGTTCTTCGCTGCTTCCGAATCCACGACGGTCGTCACATAATCCTTTAAACCGAATGTATTTGGGTCGCGAGTCAGGATTCTCCCGTAGTCACCGAAACGAAGAGGCAACATTACGTCCTCTGCAAAAGTACGTGAGAACTCGTTCGGGAAATAAACCTCAATGCCAAGCTCTTCGTCTGCTTGTAGGTCCGCGCTCGCTTCGATTCCGAGTTGTTCAATTAACACTTTTTCATCCTGGGTAAGCCCCAGAGCAATTACTGCGGACGGCCGGACTGATTGAGTCACTACACGGTTAATTAATGCAGCCCTCTCCCGTTCCGACAAGGTGGCAATTTCAGTCAAGACAGCAATATACTTCCTAGGCTGCAAACCTTGGACCGAGATCCCCGCGGTTCGGGCAAGAATTGACAATGCAGACTCAGTGGTATGCGCTCGATACACTGTCCGCATCTGACGCCAGATTTCGTCAAGCCGGCCAGATGGATTCGACGACCAGTCATAGAGCCAAGCTCGGTGATCCTTAGCGTTGTTAGAATGCGCGATATTAGATCCCAACGTTTCGGCAATTCCCCTTCCATAGGCGCTCAAAACAATGCCGCCGCATGCTGGAATTTCTACGACACGTCGAGAGAACATCGTCGGCGAATTCAATACTGAATTCACATTGAGATGTGCAGTATGGGATTTGTATGACTCAATGACATCTCGGTATAGCAGTCCGCCACGGACCGCACTGCGATATGCTTCAGGAAATTTATAAGGTGAATCTGGATTATTCGCCTGACGATCATAAATGTCCATGTCATATTTAGCTGATGACTCCAGCAACCGCTCCAAGCCTTTAGACCGCTCTTTGTATCGGTCGCCATAGTACGACCCGGCGTAAGCAATCGACTTCTTGAACTCTCGCGAGCTCGGCAGCGGATTATGCAGTTTAGGTTGCGCATAGAACGGTAAAGCGCTGACAGTCTTGTTCTTACAGCCTGCTTCTTTTAGATAGCGAGGAATCATATTCGCGTCCGTTGTAAACACGTGATCAAACAGGGCCGCATTAGGTACAAACCGTGAAATATGAATCGGGTCTTCTTTGTTCCAGAACACAGTCGGAATCCCGCGTTCGCGTGCCAATGTAAGCATTCCCCGCAGGTCAGCACTTTCTTCATCCGAATAGTGTCCGACACCACGGTGCCATTCTGCTTCGTTGCCTTCCCACGCTGATTCGACGAAGACCATGTCAAGCTTCGGATCAGCTGACAACTGATCGCGCCAAGAGGTGCGGCTTAGCAATTGGACATCAAAAGCGTCTTCAAGGGTGGATCGAGTAAATTCGTCGCCGATTACGCCTACACGCAACGAGCTCAATAGCTTTGACTCCGGAGTGTTCCTTTCGTATGCTTCGGCAGCTTGAATGTGAGCTGTAAGAATCTTTTCCCCGAGTTTTTCCCAAGACCTTTCAGTAACAATCCAAAGTCGTCCAGTTCGACCGAGATCAGCCCGCAGATCAGAGTCCAGGATCAAGCTCTTCAACTTGGATGACAGTGATTCCGCACTATCAGCAACGGACAGCAATGCCCTTCCTTCATCCTCACCAGCGAGATCCTTATTGGGCGATACATTTGATAGAACCGTTGCTTTTCCAGTTGCAAAGGATTCGAGTGGCTTCAAAGGTGATACTAATTCTGTCACCAGATTTGATTTCCTTGGGCAGGCGACGATATCGAAGATACTTTGAAGTCTCGGCATCTCGTTCTGAGGCAAACGACCTAAGAACGTTACCTGCTGCTCTAGTTTTAACTTAGCCACCCGTTCTTTAAGTGCATTCTCCGCGGCTCCCGAACCGGCAATCACAATTTGGTGGTCAACACCGCTGTTTTTGAGTATCGCAGATGCATCGACTAAATCATCCAGTCCCTCATACCCGACGATGCTGCCAGCAAATCCAACAACTGGCACATCCACGCGAATCTTCTTCGATTTAGCATAGTTTGTGTCTTTGGGAAGAGGAACGAATACCTCCGGATCTACTGAGTTAGGGGCTACCGTGATATTTTCTGCATTAGCCCCTCTGGCTACAAGTTCATCCTTCACTTGCGAAGTAATTGCAAGTATATGATCCGCGTTTTGCGCAACCAGATTCTCAAGCTCACGCATCGCAGCAAAGCGTTCAGTGTTTTCAAATCCAGGTTTCGCAGCTGCTTCAGTAAACTCCCATAACCCCCGTACCTCATAAACAAACGGAATACCGAGTCGGCGCGCAGCAATCAGGGCCGGAAGCGCAGTTCTAAAGTTGGATGCGGCCTGAATAACACTTGGACGCACCATTCTCGCTTCACGAACGAAGGCATCCGCACATTGCAAAGTGTAGTGGTCGATTGGATCTCGGTTCAGATTCCCTCCGGGAATGTGAACATACTGAATCCCATCAAGCGTTGCCTCGACGCGAGTGGGTTTTGGTTTCTCAGTATCAGCTTTCGAATCCCATGGGTACCCAGACCTTGCGACTACTACAACATCTCCACCGGATGCTTTTATGCCATTAGCCACTCCTCTGGAGCGGGTCGAATAACCATTCGAGTTGTATAACGGAGACTGGTGGATACAGTACATAACTCGATTTGGTTCCGCTACGTAAGCTGGAAACTGGCTCCTGATGGGAACTAGATCGAGTTCTAAGAGCCTAGCTTCGCCCAGAACCCGGGAAGCCAGGGATTTAGGAACCTCACTTAATTTGTCGACGAGTTTGGGATACTTGTTAATTAACGATTGCGTCTCGGCAATCTTTCCCTCTGTGAACCACAAGAAATTTAGAGCGCGCTCAAAGTTTCGCACCGATTGCTTCTTTTGGAATTGTTCTAGAGGATTTCGATGAACCGTACTACCGGAGGCAGTTGAATTTTTCGGTGCGACTTCATTCTCAGCGGGAGCAACCTTTAAGCCTTGATCCGCCGAATGCTTACCATTTCCCCGAGTTCCATCAGCAGAAGACTTCTGAGGGCTGAGCTCCGTCCCCCATCCCCTAGATTCCTTGGCTTTGGCCTGAATTTGGTTCTTCTCTTCAATAAGCTTTGTTCGCATACTGAGAAGAGATGATTTGAGGCTGCTCGAAAGCTGCCTAAAACTGGACTTAGGGTTCGTAACTACTTTACGTGCTGCCTGTACTGGCATAACGGCAAGTTTGCCCACTTGAAACGTACGAGACACACGTACTGAATTGAGTCTCCGTTCTGCAAGATCCTTTTCACTAGCCAACTGAGCGTTTTCACTCTTTAACTCGTCAAGCGTTGCGTGAGCGGACCTGACTCGTCGTTTAAGAACATCACGTTCAGTTTCAAGTTGTCGAACGTATGCATCCTTACCTGGACCAGCCAACGACTCCAACTTGTTATAGACATGCTCCGGGCCACTCAAAGTTTCGGCGATCCGAAGTTCCCGAATTTGTTGATAGTCCCGATATTCATCGGCATGCATATTCTAGTTCCTTGCAAGAATCGAAGTATTAGAGCGGTCAGACCGATAATAGTACCTAACTCCTTGCGTTGCATGCCGAGGAAGTGAGGATTGGCTGGCCTACGACCGAAACGAGTTTCCAATAACACGAATCCCTGCCATCACATTATTCGACCTCTGACCAGCAATTACCAGGTTCAATCTAAGGATCCTGCACACTTTGCATAAAATTACAATGAATCACGCAATCAAAAGGAACGTATGCGTATTAGTCCCCAAACGCCTAAACGGAAACATCGGCAATGGCTATTGCACATGGGTAAGACAATCCAGAATAGCGCGCAAAAACTTTCACCGAAAGGCTTGATTTGGCGTAATCATCAGGAAGTTCAAAATCCATTTCACTTTCTGCTTGATATAGATTTTTTCGAACTGCTCGGCCATTCGCTAACAAATAGAATGCAAACTCAAGTGGGAAAGGACGCGTACAGTCTGGATTACTCTTGACAGTAATCTTTCCTTCGGATTCTGAGATTACTGGCTTCAGCACAACCTGAGGTAAAACCTCAGGGGTCTGCAACTTCTTCGGAGCAGCGAGTTCGGGATGTTTGATACCGACAATTTCGATCGACTCAATTGGTCTTTCATCCGTCTTAACTCTGAAAGCAACTCCCGTATCAATTGTCGGGCTAAATACATCCCTGGCTGCTCTCATCCTTGCAGCTGTCGTCGATGGATTCAATACGCCGAGTTCAATCGCGGCTAAAGCCTCTCGATGCGCTGTTTTCAAAGTCTCTCGATGCTCCGCAAATGCATCTTCGATATCATGCGCCAAGGTCCGACACATGCTCACTAACGCACTAGCTTTATCCGCTAAAAAGCGGTCCTTATAACTGCCAGACTGAGTTACGGCTGTAGAAGGGGACCGCGTGGAAGCAAGCCGTGCAAAATGAGACTCCAGAATACCGGATTCAGTTGAAATCTTTCTCCTCGGCGTCTGAGTAAGTTTTTCAGTGGCTTCATCACTTTCGAACGGATAGCACAATAGCTCAGGTGCAGAGGCCCGGAAAATTTCTTTGGTGAGCGCAAAATTTCGGAGGTCCGTTTTCTCAATAGATTTAGTAGCCTCATAGAAGTAGGAGTTCGATAGCGGCTGTAGCGGAAATAGATTAGATGAGCTCGAGTATTTTGCGTGCCCAAAGTGCGTACGATTCCTAGTTTGCTGATAGAGGTAAGGCATCGCAGTGTCGAAATCCTGAGATTCAAAATGCGTCGAGAGCCCCTTAAGTGCTTCTCCCACTTCACCTTGCAGACGGGTCTTTATAAGCGCATTTTCTAGATACCAATCGCTGAACTTCTCAAATGCATCCTTCCCTGTGTTTCCCAGCATTTTTTGGTGTTCTTCAACTTGTTTTTTAAGACTTAAGAACCCCGCACCTTTGATAGGCTCTCCACCACCTCCACGTAGAGAAATCTCTGGGTTTTTATAAACTGGGTGATGAGATGCAGGAACAAAGGAATTGGAAAAATTTGATGAATAGCTTTGAGCCAGAATCATCGATTCTTCTAGGCTAGTTTCAATCCGGAAAGATTCTCTGACTCCCTGCCAGTCCATACCAAGGTCGTTTCCCAGTTGGTGACTGATAAAAAAGTCATCCTCAAAAACCCTGTTCGCGTATTTATTTTTGTACAGGCGAGGATCATTTGTCCTTAAGGAGAATGCTTTTGCAGCATTCGCACGTACGACGAGTGAAAGTACTGTCCTGGAATCAACGCCGCCGGAAAGCAACAATGTTCTTTTGACATTGTCATTGCTTGCGAGCGTTGAGAGGGTACGAGAGATGAAATCAACACCTGCTTCTACCAAACCACTGGGACTTCCGACCAGATCTGCTAAAAATTCACTTCGGTCATGCACAGATATCGCTTCATCCGATATGTGCAGAAACTTGTGTGGCGGAAGAATCTGGATCGAGTTGGAAAAAGTCTTCGATACAAACGGATTCAAAAACCGTGAGTCTTTAGTCGTGATGGATGCCAAATAAGAATAAATGTCTAATGAAGGCTCCATTCCTTTTCGTCGTAGTTCGTGAACCACTCCATGAAACGAATCTGAAACGATTAATTCACGCCCAGGCAGCAGAGAATAGAAAATCGGCGAGTAACCATACTCGTCGTTAAACACAATGTACCGTTTTTTCTTTTCAGAGCTAGTTTCTTTTCGCCTGGCCACTGCAGTCCATTCCCCAACAGCTGAAGAAAAATCTTTCAGGCTAATGGAGTCGCAAACGTCTTCAGAGAAGTCAGCATTCACGCTGAATTCGGGCGTTGCCGCGATACCAGATACTTTGAAGACCTCGAACTCAGAAAAGTCATCAACATGATTCGCCCCAACTGCAAACGACTTCGCGTGAGTTGAAATTGAAATGCAGTGTGCTGGTAAACCAAGCTGTGTCATGGAGCCCTCATTTTGAAGTGAAACGTGTTACTTGTTGATCATTAGAATATGTCAGTCCAGCACGCTAAGTTTGCTGTCGAAACTTATTAGAGTCGAGCTTGAACTTCTGATACTCAGATTCTGAGTAAATCCTGGGATTAGAATACCTGTTAATTGCGTTCTTAATCACCATTTCAGCTCCCTCCGTATTTTTCGCTGCGATACGTTTGCACCACAATTTATAACTTCGCAGTACTCGCTTAGTTGAGCCATCCGCAATTACTCTTCCCTCGTGGAGCCAGATAACTCTTGTACAGTGCTTCTGAATCGTGCTTGCGGAATGCGAAACAATAAATACTGTTCCTGCATTCTTGAGGAATGAATTCATACGTTCACGTGCCTTATTAGCAAATGTAGCGTCTCCTGTAGAGAGGGCTTCATCAACCATCAGAATCTCTCGGTTAACGGCAGTCGCGATTGCGAACTTCAAGCGAGATTTCATACCCGCTGAATAGGTTTCCATGGGTCTATCCGCAGCATTCGAAAGCTCTGCCCATTCAATTACAGGCGTAATAAGGTTGCTCACTTCTTCTCGAGTCAGGCCCATAGCCAATAGACCTAATCGGGCATTCGCCCGTCCTGTTAGCTGGGGCTGGAGCGCAGCCGACACTCCGAGAAGAGTAGGTTGTTCTGATACTCTTACCAATCCGCTAGTTGCCGATTCATTTCCAGCGATGATGTTTAGAAGTGTTGACTTACCTGACCCATTCTTGCCTAAAATGCCAATGCATTCACCTGAGTGTGCAACAAACGACACATCGTGGAGTGCATCTACTGAACTATTCTTCGAGGAAAATACGGAGCGGTTCGATTTAGAAACCGTATATGTCTTAGAAATATTTCTAGCCACAACGGTGGCTTTATTGGATGGCGACATATCGCTCCTCTGCTTGCCAGAAGTAGATAAATCCGACTAGTGCAAGCGCTACACTCCAAATTGTTAGATAAACCCAAACATCCAAAGACGGAAATCGTCCGTCCAAAACGCAGGTTCGGGCTGCTTGCAAAAATTGATAAATAGGATTGGCTTCAACCACTTTTGTCACAGTTGGATGTGACTCAAATCGATCTATTGAGAAAAAGACACCTGACGTAAAAAAGAGCGCACGGTTAACAAGCCTAAGTAGCTTTGCTAGGTCAGGTATGAATGCCGAAGCTCGAGCGGCTATGCAGACAAAGCCGAAAACGAACAGATGGCTCAATAAAAAGAGTGGAATGATTCCCAACAAGGCAGGTGTAATCGGCTTTCCCAATTGGAAAAGAGAAGCTCCGATAACCGCAATCAACGCTGGGATAATGTGATCGATCATTTGACGCAGCACCAGCGAGACAATGAGTGTAATTTTCGGGAAGTTGAAAGAACTTATCAAGTTCTTGGATCTCTGGATTAACCTTCCTCCAGAAGAGATTCCAAGGGAAAAGAAACCAAAAAAGATCACACCAATTAAGAGGAATCCGAGGAAATTATCCATACCCCTAGTTACTTTCATGATTAGCCCAAATACTACTGCATAAACAGCAACTTGAAATATTGGATCTAAGAATATCCAAGCTCGTCCGAGATAGGTCCCGTTCCCGGAAGAAAACGATCTAGATTTCGAGTCTTCCCAGATGAAGTGTCGAAAACTCCAAAGCGACATAAAATATTTGGCAATTGAAGGCCGAGCCTGGAGTTTAACGAGCTCAGCGTCATCCACGATCACCAGGCCCGATGGAACGGTGGAATTATTCGAGCTATCCTGCCCTTCGCCATGATTTTGAACTTCATCAGCTCGGCTCATTAACGCTCCCTCATTTGCTAAATTCTTACGCTCCGCTTCTCCGGCCGCTAATCCTAAACAGCGTAGCTCTAATACCGAAAACTTTCTGCTTCGCGACTCCTAAGACTGTCGAAAAGTAACCAGTCACATAATCTGAAACGCAGAAATAGCGCGTTTCCAGCTTGACTTTCCTTGAATTTCGACCATCTCAAACCTATTTGAGACCAGCTGTATTGCTATTTAATATTGTGTTGAAAAGAAGCTCACTCCAACCGTCCGTCCGGAAACTGAAACGAACGACTTTGGTAGCAAAACAAAGAGGTGGGTGTCTCAACCAAACCGGATGGTCATACGTCGTACAAATAGAACATCGGCACACAATTAGCGTTCTCGAGTGCCATGCCTGTCCAAATAGGTTGTAATCTGCCATAAACTGTACCGCCGTCTACACTACGAAAATTTAAAGTTAATCCAAATAACCTACTTATTCCCTCCTAAGTTGCGATCAATGAATTCATTTCTACTATGATTAAGGGCATGTTTCGAGCGCGTGACCTGTCCAAGTGGGAAACTCAGTTTACCTACTATTCTATGGAAGAATATCTTTCAGCACAGTTGCAGTCAGGCGTCCACTCAATACAAATCGGCAGCCAGATAATTGACATCTATGTCGAAAACCGAGGCTCCAACGTCACCCTCGTCAACTTCAACGCAGCGGCTAATCCTTCAACAAAAACCATGCCAAGTTTTAGAGGCTCTGGCTTAACCGAGGATGTAGGAATTAACCTGATAGCCGTTTCTGATCCCACCATGGTTTTGGGAGAAATTCGCCTCGGTTGGTATTTGGGGAATAAGGACATCGGAAAACTCCCACCAATCCTCGCGCCACTTATCCAACATGCCCTCGACTCCATCAACACCAAACGAACAATACTTTTTGGAGCATCCGGCGGAGGATACGCCGCAGTCCTATACGGACAATACTTCCCAGACTCAATAGTCTTTGGAGTCAACCCACGGCTAGACCTAAACGCATTGCCCAAATCCGCAACCGATAAGTACTTGGCCGCGGCGCACAACAACACCGACCCAACCAATCAACCCGAGGGAAAAGACTTTCTACCTGGAAAACTGTCAAGGCTATACAAGAAATCCCTGCCCTTCGACCTATGCATCTACCAAAACCTAGGCGACAAACACTTCCTCAATCACCAACTCATCCCCTTAGCGACCGACCTCGCCGACGACCCTAGACTCTTCACCAAAGTCGAATGGATTCGCCCCGGACACGTCGTCATCCCAGGTTCACGACTCCGTCACCTCGTCGCACACCTCGCGGCAGAGGACTCACAAAAAGACGCAATCATCAAGGCTGGCTTCACACCCACAGTCCTCAACTCAAAAGACACCAAAGCAGCACGCCCCTACTCAAAACTCAAAACCTGGTGATACAACTCAAACCGAAAACTTTTTATACTGGCCATGCTCTACTGTTTTACTGAATTTGGATGTCGAATTCTTTCGCTTTTCAGATATCCTGTTTCGTATGACTAGAGAGCGAGATCTGTCCAAGTGGGAAACTCAGTTTACCTACTATTCTATGGAAGAATATCTTTCAGCACAGTTGCAGTCAGGCGTCCACTCAATACAAATCGGCAGCCAGATAATTGACATCTATGTCGAAAACCGAGGCTCCAACGTCACCCTCGTCAACTTCAACGCAGCGGTTCCCCGAAGCTCTAAAACGGTTCCTGTCCTATTAGGCCATGGGCTAACACGCAATACCGGCATAAACTTAGTTGCAGTCGCGGACCCCACCATGGCTCTAGGAAATCAGGAAGTCACAGTTGCGTGGTATTTGGGGAATAAGGACATCGGAAAACTCCCACCAATCCTCGCGCCACTTATCCAACATGCCCTCGACTCCATCAACACCAAACGAACAATACTTTTTGGAGCATCCGGCGGAGGATACGCCGCAGTCCTATACGGACAATACTTCCCAGACTCAATAGTCTTTGGAGTCAACCCACGGCTAGACCTAAACGCATTGCCCAAATCCGCAACCGATAAGTACTTGGCCGCGGCGCACAACAACACCGACCCAACCAATCAACCCGAGGGAAAAGACTTTCTACCTGGAAAACTGTCAAGGCTATACAAGAAATCCCTGCCCTTCGACCTATGCATCTACCAAAACCTAGGCGACAAACACTTCCTCAATCACCAACTCATCCCCTTAGCGACCGACCTCGCCGACGACCCTAGACTCTTCACCAAAGTCGAATGGATTCGCCCCGGACACGTCGTCATCCCAGGTTCACGACTCCGTCACCTCGTCGCACACCTCGCGGCAGAGGACTCACAAAAAGACGCAATCATCAAGGCTGGCTTCACACCCACAGTCCTCAACTCAAAAGACACCAAAGCAGCACGCCCCTACTCAAAACTCAAAACCTGGTGATACAACTCAAACCGAAATATCCCCAGGACCGTCGCTATAAAAGGGTTCAGAAGAGAATTTAGCTAGGTCATGCTGGTTAAACGAATGAGTTTCAGTATTCTCCTCTCGGGATTGTGCGACTCCGCGTCGTAACGTACTAGGCTGGCAGGCAACGTCGGCAGAGGTTTTTGAGCTTTTAAACTAACTGCGAAATTTCTTTAGGATAAATCAATTCCTGAGCGATACACTTCAATCAGATTTCTCGCATTTGAATCCCAGGTTCGTGAACGTACCCAATCCCTAGCTTTCTCTGCCTGCTGCCGGATGATCGTTGGATCCATGTTGAGAACTTCGCGTATCGCATTCGCTATTCCCTCTGGTATCTCAGCCGGGAAATAGACTGCATAATTTCCCGTGACTTCGCGAAGTGCAGGAAGATCAGACGCGACTACCGGTACACCATTAGCTTGTGCCATTAATGTTTTGATTGGTGTCACGGTACGGCAGACCTCTTGGTCTTTACGGGGAATCACAAAAACATCGAGAGCAGCGTACCATTTCCAAATTGTTTTAGCTGGTTGTTTGCCTACAAACTGCACTCGTTTTCCCAGGCTCAATTCATCTACCAAAGCTTCTAACCTCAATTTGTCCTCGCCTTCACCCACAATGATGCAATGAACATCCGGTAAAAGCTCAATTGCTCTAATCAGGTCGTCTAAGCCTTCGTACTGAACCACAGACGTAATCGAACCAACGATCACTTTATTCTCACTCAGCCCAAGTTCCTGGCGAATGTCATCCTCATTGAACTCACGGCCGATCGCCGAACTGGATACAGCATTTGGAACAATTCGGATCTTGTCTTCTTCTATTCCTTGACTTACAGCATTTCTTTTCGAAACGTCACTCAGCTGAATCAAAGCAGATGCGTTCTGCATTGCCTCAAGCTCTTTGGTTTCAGCTGCAATATAGTATTCCGACTCTTTAGCAATTATCTGAGATTCTGGTTTTCTCTTGGAAAGCCAGGTCTTTTGAAGCTCCCCCCTCGTTTCATAGATCCAAGGTATCCTAAGTTCGTGGGCTGCACGAGAAACGATTATGGCGTTCTTATAGTCTGTTGTCGTGTGCAATATATCCGCGTCGAATTCTCGAGCCTCTTCTACTAGCATCGTGACAGCTAGTTCAATCTGCTGCGCCTTGGTTCGAGGAAACATAGTTGGCAGCATCTGCCTATATTCAATGCCGTCGACAGTCAAGCGGCTTTTAATAGGAAATTCGCCAATAACTACGGGATATCCAAGTCGAGTAACTGCACATACATTAAGACCATGTTTCTGCAGTGCTTTCAGCAAGAAATGACTACGGTCGGTATATCCCGATTGCGTGAAGGGTTTAGAATTCGTCAAATAGAAGAGCACATTTTTTGGATCGCGACTGCTTTCCAATGGCTTACTCTTCGAAATCGGAAAATCCAGCTCGGCAAGTTGGCGCCTGATCTTCCGAGCTCTGGCTTTTCCGCGAAAGCCGCTTTGCTCGAACGCGTCCGCACTTAGCGTCAGCTGTCCTTGCTCATACAAGTCTTCACCGTGTTGACTAGGCGTCGGCAACCGTAAAGGCGGTACTAAAATCCCAAGGACACGGAGCTTCTGTCCAATTTTCACAAAAAGATCATTAGGATCTTCCAAGAAGTGGGTTCCAAATAAACTAACCACCAAAGAAAAACGCTGAATGTAGGATTTCATTCGTCTATAAAGTATCAATCAGTTTCAAAGTTGTCGATTAATCTCAAAATCTCTTGTGGTGCTACGTTCGCTCTCTCCTCCGCAACCCATTTTGCGCCATGCTTGGAAACTTCCAACAACTGAGGCTCATCGATAAGCTTCATCCAAAGTTTCGCAAGCGCCTCTGGAGTTTCAGGAGCTACGACATGACCTGCATCAAGAGACTCCACCAATTCCATAGTCTCGCCCGAAGCGACAGCACTAATATGGATACCTAGGTTCATAAGCTCATAAGTCTTTGACGGGACTGCTTGTTCTAGAGCAGGCCAATCGGTTAGATGCACTAATGCAGTATCCGCCCAGCTATATTGCTCAGCCAATTCATCCGCAGCAAGCTTGGAACTGAATTCAACTTTCACATTCAAGTCTTTAGCTAGACGCACTAATTCTTGACGTGCGGCCCCCGCACCAACAAACCGCAGATTGACCTGATAACCCGATTCCTTAGCTTTTGCTACAGCACGGATCGCGTTCGCTAAGTTCTGGGCACGCCCAAGAGTTCCCGCATACAACACGTTCAGACAGTCAGTAGAATGTTCCTCACGAGCCGACACGCGTTGGTTGATTTCAGGAGGGAAAACGTTACGAATAACAGCGATTGGCTTGTCTGCAAACTTTCGATGTTTCTCGAATCGATTCTGCAACGTTGCGCCAAGACGCGACGAGGTGACAATCAAACCGTCCGACTTTCGGAGGCTATAATTCATCGCCCATTTCGTTATGAGACCAAGAACTTGCACCGGGCCTCTAGAGAGTACCTTTTCCCGAAACGATGGTTTTCCCAATCCTGAATTCCATCGTTCATGTTCACCGATCAAATCAGGCCAAGCATCCCGAAGATCGATGATATAAGGAGCCTTGAATCGCTTGTAGGCAAGATAAGTGACCACCGAGGTAGGGAGCGCAGGAACTGAACCGATTATCAAATCTGGTTGATAATTTCGCAATACCCCAGGTTTTTTACCGATTACCCAGAGCGCAGCCGCCGCGACTGCGGCTTGGTTTAAGATCCTTTGAGTTAGCGACCGTCCAGCCGGAAAAAACCCAGTACGTACAACAGTCTCCGCGTGATTATTAGTCTCATGTTCCGTCCGAGCCCGAAACGACCCAGACTTCCACCACTCCCCCAGGCTAGGGCTTCGATTATAGTGAGGTGGTGGAGCAATGACAGTTACAGAATGTCCTTGCTTCTCGAGAATTCCAGTGAGCCACGACCACCGCCTCTGCGGGACGCCGTTTTCTGGAGCCCAGTACTGCGAAATGATCAGTATTTTCACTTACTAGCTCCCTCACACTCTTATTCCCGCAAGACAATATTTTCTAAAGATATCACTTTAGAAGTCTATAGGTGCACTTAACCTTAAAGCCAAATCCTTAATAGCACGATGAATTCACCGAACTTGCGCACCTTATTTCCTCACTCCTAGTTCATCATAAAAAGACTGAATTACTTGCCGATTTGTCCAATTCACCCAACCTCTTGTATAGTTAATTCTCGTTGCAGAGAGCGGATGAACTTCAGCTTAAGCGACCTATTCCTCCATAGCTCAGTTGGCAGAGCATTCGACTGTTAATCGAAGGGTCACTGGTTCGAGCCCAGTTGGAGGAGCAAATAATCACCTCGTCATCATTCCACTAGATGACGAGGTGATTTTCTTATTCATCGATATCTTGGAAAGCAGGCTGGGACTACACGTCGAAAGCGCTGTCCGCCCAAATGCCCCTTCATCCGATTAATAGGGCAACGACAAAACCCTAGCAACACTCCAGAATCCCTGAAGTTAGACGACGAGACCGCACCGCATTTCGTTGTCCAACCCATCCGTGTCACTCGGGCTTTGTTCACACCACAAAACTAGTTGCTAGTTTCCATCATTGAGAACTTCATCGAACCGTGGGATGCGCTCCTCTTCAACCCCGGTTCCCGGCGAAAAATTTTCGGCTCGCTCCCCCAGCCCCAATAGCGCGCCGATAGCAGCTACTGAGCGCTCCGCCCCCTTGCCATCACCGTATGGATTAACAGCATTAGCCATAGCTTCAAAAGCAGCCTCATCGTCCAAAAGTAACTTGGCTTCCGCAACGATTAGGGAGCGGTTGGTGCCGACCAGCTTTACGGTACCGGCAACAACAGCCTCTGGACGCTCGGTATTCTGACGCATAACCAATACTGGTTTGCCCAAGGAAGGTGCTTCTTCCTGAACTCCACCAGAGTCGGTCAGAATAATGGTTGCACGACCTTGCAGCTTCGTGAACTGATCATAAGGAAGCGGGTCTGTAATGATTACGTTCTCAAGGCTCTCAACCTCAGGCAGCACTGCTTGGCGCACAGCGGGGTTCAAGTGCAATGGAAGTGCGAAGTTAATGTCAGGGTACTCAGTTGCAAGATCCTGTATTGCACCACCGATTTCCTTCATAGCATCGAGGTTCTCACGGCGGTGAGTGGTGACAACTACCATGCGCTTATCTGATGCAGCAGCTTCCTGAAGCATCGGGTCTGCGAAGGTGGTATCCCAGCTTGCAGCCTCCAGAAGTGCGTCAATCACGGTGTTACCGGTGACCACAATGTCCTTGGAACGGAAATTTTCCATCCGCAGATTCTCAAGTGAGCCTTCTGTCGGAGCGAGATGGAGGGAAGCGACCTGGCCGATAATCTTTCGGTTAGCTTCTTCCGGAAATGGGGAGAAAATATCTCCTGTGCGCAGACCAGCCTCAAGGTGAACAATCTTTACGCCACGGTGGAAGCCCGCCATTGCAGCAGCCATAGCAGTTGAAGTATCGCCCTGAGAGATGATTACATCAGGCTCGACCTCAGTGATGATCTCATCGAGACCTGCCAATGCACGGGAAACGATTTCGTTGAGGCCTTGACCCGGCTTCATTAGGCCGAGGTCATACGCAGGCTTGATGCCGAACATGGAATTAACCTGCTCCAGCATTTCCTTGTGCTGACCCGTAGACACTGCGATCGATTCAAAGCGATCATCGGCTTCCAGAGCCTTGATGACAGGGGCAACCTTGATTGCTTCAGGGCGGGTGCCATACACCGTCATAATCTTTGGCTTGCTCATTTTTCTCCTCACTAATCAATTTGGAAACTAAAACCATTCAACCATGCATTCCCCACAGAGAACTGATCGATGTTTCCAAACTTTCATTTCGAATTGGCAGCGTATTACCGTTATCCTGCAAGGCGCTGCGGTTTTTCACCCGACAACTGTTTTCAGACAGCACAAATTCGCCCGATTATATTCGGGATTTCGTGTAAGAATTTAGAACTTATGGTGCATCGAAAAGCGAATTGCTTCTAAGCCTACTGAGGCTTTGACTAGTGAGGATCTCCACGTTCTCCGTCTGCTTTGAAGCTCGCTGGGTTTGATCCATGGCATGGCTAGCCACGAACAAAGCGGCCGTAGCAATCGCAGCTGAGGTTGCCTGTGGCAACAGTGATTCAAACTCCACGGGATTAAAACTATCGGAGCAACTATCAGCGTGGGAAGAGTCCGGAACCGAATTGTTACAGTTCACCCCTATGAGTATCCCCCACGTGGTGCGGATGCTCATTAAAGTAACCAAAGTTTGCAATGGATGACATCTTCATCGGCTGAAAGAAACCGGTAGGCTAGGACAAGAACAATTCGCTTATCCGCAAGACCTACAGGGAGTAGAGCAAAATAATGTTTCAATTCGTAGTCGGTGCTGCTGCAGGTTATGTGCTTGGTACCAAGGCTGGCCGCAAGCGTTTCCACCAGATCAAGAATGCCTACGAAAAGACCGTCAACTCCCCCGTGGCTAAAAGCGCCGTTAGCGCAACGCGCAAAACTATCGCCAACCGTTTAGACCCAGATCCCCGCATGCGCGAGATTAAGGATCTCAATAGTGGCAGGAAAAAGAAGAACGACCAGGAGCAATCCCCTGATCGTATCTATGAAGTCGACGAGGATTAAACTTCTTCGAGTATTTAATCCTCGCAACATTCGGGTTTACGAGGGCCTAGGGCCGCGGAACGCACGATTATTAAGCTCACGGCGGGCTTGCTCCAAAGCGACAAGGTCAGCAAATAACGAGTTATAGGCTGCCTCATCTTCCGATGGACGCATGCGGCCCAAGCGGGCTTTAAGCTCCGCGATGTGGTTGCCTACTTGGGATTCCTGCAAGCGCGATAGCACCATGTCGGCGTAATCTTTCATGGATAGCCCGGTGGGCAAGATTTCTTCGACGGCTAATTCAGAGACGAAATTGCGGCCGGTGAGATCCAACATTTCACCGGCGACATTCGCGATCCATTCCACTGTGGGTTGCTGCGCGCCCTGTGTTGCACCACCGGCAGAAATAATCGCATTGCGAACAATGCGGTAGGCCTCATTGGTAAAGGCTTCTTCGTCAACGCCATCAAAATAGGCACCGGCCACTTGAGGATATTGCAGCGCCACCTTGAGCGCCTCACGCTGCGGCCACAGGTGCGTTTCCCGTGGCGATGGCGGGCGAATCATCGGCGCGGCGGTTGCCGGAACCTGGTTGTCCTTCGATTCAGACAAGATAGAGCGGCGCTGCTCCGGCTTTTTCGGCTTCTTCATCTCCGCGCGCACTTGTTGCAAGACTTCATCGGGATCAGGCCAGCCCACCCAGCCTGCTAAGCGGCGGGCGTATTCACGCTGCAGTGGTTCATCGCGAATTTGCGCAACTACAGGCACCGCGCGGCGCAGCGCCTGCAGGCGACCTTCAGCGGTATCTACGCGGTATTCAGAGATGACCGATTCAATGACGAACTCAAACATCGGGATGCGGTCAGCTACTAGCTCGCGCACGGCGGCATCGCCGCGTTCCAAGCGCAGATCGCAGGGATCCATGCCTTCTGGAGCAACGGCAACGAAGGATTGTCCGGTGAACTTCTGTTCGCCTTCAAAGGCGCGCATGGCGGCTTTTTGGCCGGCCTCGTCGCCATCGAAGGTGTAGATGAGCTCCCCGTTGAAATAGGAATCATCCAGCATCAACCGGCGCAGCACCTGTAAGTGCGGACCGCCAAAGGCCGTGCCACAGGATGCGACTGCGGTGGTGACTCCCGCGGCGTACATCGCCATGACATCGGTATAGCCTTCGACCACTACTGCTTGGCGCTGTGCCGCGATTTCGCGCTTGGCAAGATCGAGACCGAATAACACCTTGGACTTGTTGTACAACATCGTCTCCGGCGTATTCATGTACTTGCCCATTTTGTCGTCATCAAAAAGCTTGCGAGCACCAAAGCCAATGACGTTGCCGGCTAAATCTTTAATTGGCCACAACAGGCGGCGATGGAAACGGTCGATGGGTCCACGTTTACCCATCTTGGTAATACCGGCTGCTTCGAGCTCTTCAAAGCTAAAG
This sequence comes from Corynebacterium stationis, assembly GCF_001941345.1. Taxonomy (NCBI): domain Bacteria; kingdom Bacillati; phylum Actinomycetota; class Actinomycetes; order Mycobacteriales; family Corynebacteriaceae; genus Corynebacterium; species Corynebacterium stationis. Next base: position 853,518 of record NZ_CP009251.1, on the reverse strand, counting down.
CCCTTGCGCAGCAAATGCTTAGTGGTGGTATCCCAGCCACCTGGTGCATAGCCGCATTCGAAGGTGTAGATAATGTCCTGGCTAAACCCACGGTCTAGCAAGAAATTACGCGCTGTAGCGGCCTCAGGAGTTTCTAGTTGCTGCCGATAGAATTCGTGCGCGGCTTTATTAGCCGCCACAAGCCGCTGACGGGTGCCAGGTTTTTCATCCCGGGCGCCAGTCGTGCCACCTTGATAATTGATGTGGTAGCCAATTTTCTGAGCTACTGTCTCTACTGCCTCAGGGAAAGATACTTGTTCCATCTCCATGAGGAATTTGAAAACGTCGCCGCCATTGCCAGTGGAAAAGCAGTGATAATAACCACGTTGGGGGCGCACATGAAAAGACGGAGTCTTTTCTTCCTTAAAAGGAGATAGTCCTTTCAAACTGTCATATCCAGCTGGCTTGAGCTGGACATACTCGCCCACTATTTCCTCAATGGGGGCGCGTTCGCGGATCGCTTGGATGTCGCTCTCCGGAATTCTGCCTCGTGCCATACCTCAAAGACTACCGTGTTACACCAAATCGCCATCCTTAGCTGAATACTTAAGGCCACCTAATTTCGTTTCCGCACCCCATGGCTGCAACAATGGTGCGCATGGCACAAGCATCAGAGGATTTTTCATCTGAAAATCCAGCCCGACGCAAAAAGTCTTTGCCCGTTATTATCGGCGGCGCGGTAGTGGTTTTAGTCGCCGGTTACTTCGGTATCGACCTCACTTCTGATAATTCAGAAAACTCCGGTGCTTCCGGTAACACTGGAAACTCTGATGATTCAGCTGTAGCAGGATCCGATGCTGGTACGACCGACGGTGAAACGTGCGCGATTGCTTCGCTGCCGGATGAGGCTAGCGAGACCCGCGATGACATCCTGGCCGGTGGTCCTTATGACTACCCCGAAAATGACAATCGTCATTTTGGCAACTATGAAGGCATCTTGCCTGAGCAAGATTCGAACTTTTACCGCGAATACACTGTTGAAACCCCCGGCTTAGACCACCGTGGGCAGCGCCGCATCATCACGGGCGGCGGCTCCGAGCAAGACCCCGAAATGTGGTACTACACCGATGACCACTATGAATCATTCTGTGAGATCCCCGATGCCGAATAAACGCCGCGTCCTCATTACGGACTGCCTACACAACCGAGACGATTTCTTCCACGCTTTAGAAACCGTGCGTTGCGAACACACTGCCCCAGCACCGAAGAACTTAGACGGACTGGCAGATTTCTTAGTCGACGCGAAGATTGACCGCATTACGTGTGCGAATTGGGACTTAAACGACGCTGATGCAGCAGCTATTATGCGGGTGCTGAGTGATCTTGACGTCAAGCTGTACCGATAGATTTTCTTCCTTCGATAAGAACGTGCAACTGTTTGTCTTGAGGATTCAAGAGAAGCACTGCAAAATGTAGTGCTTCCCTCTTCATGTATCGCTAATCGCAAAGCTTTGGGCCCAAAACCGAAGGTAAAAACTGATATAGCAGGCTTTCCATACTTCAATTACCTGCGTTAAATACGACTTGGAAAAAGACTTAACATTAGTGTTTTTACTTCTCGAAATTGTCCTTGCCCCGCAGTCAAAGTATTGTGCAAGTCCTTGATGAATTAACGTCCAATCAGCATTTCTATTTGCCGACTCAGCAAATATTCCCCATCTATCTACTGCAAGTACGCTGACCGTCCAGGCACCAATCTATACTTATAACCATTTGTATTAGGTCTGTTTAAAGGAATTGAATGTCTGATTCAGCAACCGAGGTTTTTGATCATCATCCCCTTTGGGACGAAATTGAAGGAATCAATAGTTGGATTTCAGAAGCCTCTACCAAATTCGGCCCCGAATACGAAGGACTTTCTAGTCTGGCAAATTCCTTCCTAAGTCGGATTCAGATTGCGGTCGAAACAACGAGGCTTTATCTGCAATTAGCACCTAAAGAGGCGATCAGTAAAGCATTATTGGATGAGCTTAAATCACCCCTCGCACGCATTAATGTGGAGCTTCAAAATCTAGAGCTAGATAGTACCTCAGACTTCGATAAGAATCTCAGCGCCGCGAACGATGCTGCGGATGTATTGCTTTCCGGACTAAATAAGTTAAGCCCAATAGTGTCCGCTGCCGTCGACAGCAAGGTCACAGCTGATCAAGTTGAACGCGACCGCATTAGTAGCTTTCTGGATGATGCTCAGTCTATCGTCGCTTCTATACAGCGAGAATTCGAGAGCTATAAGGAGACAATTTCAGGAGAACTAAAAAATAACCGCAACGAGATTACGGACCTTCAGCAAGAAGTTGAAGACTTTTCGGGAAGCTACAAAGAACAGATTGATGAAGGAGTTGAAGCTGGCAAGAAGCGGATCGATGATCAAATAACAACGCTGCAGAATCAATATAATTCGCAAGTTGAGTTACAAAGTAAAAACGCTACTGAATCGCTCAATCGAATCCTTGAGGAAATCAAAGCTCAAAAAGAAGACCTCGACAAGATGGTTGAAGAGACACAGCGTGTCTCGGGATATATTGCCGAAAATGAAATGTCACGGCTATTCAAAGAACGAGCGGATGATTCGAGAGCCCTCTGGATCGGCTTCATCATTGCTGGTGTCTTTGTTTCGGTAGTTAGCGCTATTATCTTATGGAATGCGGGGCAAAATGCTTTAGAATCGACCGCTACCAGTGCTGATATCGTTCGCGGAATTATCCGAATATTGACAGGCTTAGGCAGTGCAGCTATAGCAGCATACCTCTTTCGGCAAGCTTCTATCCAACAAAGTATTTTCCAAGATTTTCGCAGCGCAGAAGTCAGGCTCGGCTCACTCGATGCATTCTTAGCTCGCTTTGATCAGGAAGATGCGCAGGAAGTTCGCCGAGGTGTCGGTAAACGTGTCTATATCGATGGTGAGCTTGGCGAGATTGAATCACAAGGGGACGCTAGTTTAACTCAATCCAAATCCGCAGCGTCCGATTCCACCACGCTTGTTCCACCAAAAAGTGAGACAACGTCCAAGTCGGAAGAATAAAAGGTTCAGGAGAGCTTCTAATTAAAGGTAGCGCATAAATACGCCACTATAAGAGTTCATTCCCTATACGTCGAAACTTTTTAACTCGGATTCATTCGTTTCGTCTTAATGAATAGATTGTCGGTCACTAATCCAACGACGAATCAACTTAGCGCTAATGCTCTTGCAAGAGAACCAGCGTGCGCTAACCGAGGTAGCCCGAGAATTCTGCCGAAGAACGCGCGATGCGCTCGAGGCGGGATTCGGTCATCGAGGCAATTTGATCGACAATCACGCGCTGGCGCTCAGCGGGAGTGTTGGCTTGTTCCCACCACATACGAAAAATCGGGTCTAAGGTGCCCGGCGCGCCCGCGGTGAGGTAATCAAACACGCGGTAGATACGCTCGCGCTGACGGTCTTGGCGGCGCAGGTGTACCGGTGTGTCCATGACGTAGAGCACTGCGATGGTTTTGAGAAGGCGTACTTCGGCCTCTGCTGCTGGGGGGATGACGAGTTTGCCGTGTTGACGGCCTAGCATGTCGCTGGAGTCTTTGGTTGCAGAAATAGTTGCGCCAACGTAGCGGCCAACTAATTCCGAGGTCATCTTCTTTAACTCCACGTAGCTTTTTAAGGTGTAATCAAACGTGTGGTGAGAGACGATGGGAAGTTGGCGGAGGGAATCGGCGGCATCGAGAAGCTCTTCTGCTGTGCCACCGAACGCTTTCGCCCCTTTGTCTGCGAGGTTGGCTAGTTCGACTAGATCCCACAGCACATTAAGCGAGATACGTCCGGAGACAATGCCGTCTTCCACATCGTGGACGGAATAAGCAATGTCGTCGGACCAGTCCATGGTTTGCGCTTCCATCGACGGTTTATCATCCACGTGGCCCTCGCGCAGCCAGTCAAGGATATGCGCGTCTTCATCGTAGGCGCCGTATTTGCGGTTGATGCTGCCATCCGCGTTCGTCTTGGCTTTGGGGTACTTGCAGGCGGCATCGAGAGCTGCGCGGGTGAGATTAAGGCCCACGGAGTTCCCCTCATCATCGATGATCTTCGGCTCCAGGCGGGTGAGAATGCGCAAGGTTTGTGCGTTGCCTTCAAAGCCGCCGCATTCGGTGGCGACTTCATTAAGCGCATTTTCGCCATTGTGGCCATAGGGTGGATGACCAATATCGTGGGTAAGCCCGGCCATCTCGCACAGGTCGGCGTTAAGACCTAGCCCCTCGCCAATGCCGCGGGAGATTTGGGCGACTTCTAAAGAGTGCGTAAGGCGGGTGCGTGGGGTATCGCCATCGTGGGGGCCGACGACCTGAGTCTTATCGGCCAACCGGCGCAGTGCCGCCGAGTGCAGCACGCGGGCGCGGTCACGGGAAAAGGCGCCACGCTGATCGGCTTCTGAAGACGCAAAAGTAGACCCCTTGGGCGATTCATCAAAAATCCGGGCGGTATCAGCAGCGTTGTAGAAATACATTGCCATTCATTCTATGTCGTTATCGCTGCTAGTGTCTGTATTGTTCGATGAGTTCTTGCGAATCAAACCGTGGCGGGTTTTAAACCGCGGGCGAATAAGCGCTTCGACGTTATAGAGCAGCCCCCGGATCTTCTCCCCTGCTGTCTTGCCCAAGAGCCCGGTAAGGATAGCGACAATGAGTCCGCCGGCCTCATGTGCCAGCCCGCCCCACCATTCTTTTTGTGGGAAGGAATAAGGACACGTGCGCGCGCCTTTAACCTTGGGTGTCCAGCCTAGCTGCCTGGCAATGAGCTTCGCGCGCACCGTGTGCAGGGGGTCGGTGATGAGGTACGAGGGGGTATCCAAAAGCATGGCGTGCTCTTTTAGAACTGCCTCCAAGGAACCGAGTGTGTCATTGCCCTTGGGGATGGCATGCACACGGGTCTCGTCCACGTTGCGGTTGTGGAGATAGGTCTTAGCGACTTGGGCTTCAGTGAACCTATCGCCTGGCATATTGGCGCCGAGGGTATAAAAATGCACGTTTTTGCCCGGGTACTCCCCCGCTATGGCCAAGGCCTCATCCAAGCGCGCGGCAAGCACCTTCGATGCGCGGCCATCGTATTGCGAGGCACCCAAGATAACTATCGCCATGTCCATAGGAACCAAGACTACGTGCTATGCCTCGATAAAGTTCACTGAAGTGGATTTGCTTTAGAGGCCTTTAAGTTCTGCAGCTATCCCCTAGCCTGTTGCCTACTTCGATGCACGTGGGCAGAGGCTAAAGCCTAGCGCGAAACAGATGGGGTTCGGTTTTTGGGAAGGCGAGATGCTTTATCAATACAAGCGCCGTGGATTCCATGCTGCTCGGTAGGCCAACGCGTCGCGGTACTACCGAAATAGCAATTAGAACTCTGTCTTTCCACAGGCAGCGGCACACGACGGTAGGATTGGCAGTTATGAACAAGCGAGTGCGTATTGGCCATCTCCTGTGTACCGGTTTATTTGCCACTGCCCTAGGCTGTGGGGTTGCTGCTCCTGCCTTTGCGGCTAGTGCTGAGGTTATAGCGCAGGCACCAACTGCTGTTTCTGAGCGCGTAACTGATACCGCGGGTGTGCTCAGCGCTGCTGAAGAGCAGGAGCTGACGGAGAAGATTACGCAGCTGCAGCAAGAGCAACAGTTGATGGTTCACATCGTCTTTAGTAATGGCTTTGACGGGATGAGTGCGGAAGATTACGCGAGCGCGCTAGTTAACGAAAAGGGGCCGAATTCTGCCGCCTATGTCGTAGATGTAGAAGGCCGGACGATGGGCGTGCAGACTGGTGACCAGTGGCCGCAGGGCAAGCTTGATGAAATGTATGACGCAGCCTACGGGCCTTTGGCCACCGATGACTGGGCTGGTTCCGCGAATGCGCTCATGGATGCCGCATTAGGCACCGGTGGTGCTGGCGGTAATAGCGGCGCGTGGCTCGCCGGGGCCGGCGGTGCTGCGGTAGTTGCCGGCGGCGGTATTTGGGCTTATACGCGGAAGCGAACGAAGAAGGAATCGGCAGCGGTCTTAGAAGATGCCCGCGAGATCGCACCGACCGATATTCGCCGGTTGAATTCTTTGGATCTGGAGACCCTAGACGCGCTGGCGCAGGAAGAGTTGGTTAGCACTGATGAATCTATTCGCCGAGGCAAGGAAGAATTAGACATTGCTACCGCTGAGTTCGGCCCAGAACGCACGCGAGCTTTTACGCGCGCGATGAATCACTCCACCAACACGTTGCAAAAAGCTTTTAGCATCCGTCAGCGCCTCGATGACTCTATTCCCGAAACGCCCGAGCAGCGCCGGGAGATGCTGGTGGAAATTATCTCTTCGTGTGGTCAGGCGGATGATGCCCTCGATGCGCAGGCAGAAGAATTCGCGGAGATGCGCAATCTGTTGATCAATGCCGATTCCAAGTTAGATGAGCTGACTCAGCGCACTATCGATGTCCGCGCGCGGTTGCCGAAAGCAGAACAAACCTGGGAAGGGTTGCAGGCAGAGTTCAACGAACAGATGTTGCAATCGGTGGCGGATAATACGCAGCTGGCCGCAGCAGCGTTGAATGAAGCGGAAAAGTCTTTGGACTCCGCACGTGAGATTGCGGCGCGTCCAGCCGGCGAGCAGGGCGCGGTGGTCGGCTTTATCCGCGATGCCGAGCATGCGCTTGAAATTTCTGATCGCAACCTACAGGGCGTGGAAAATGCCCGCAGCAATATCTCCCAGGCCCAAGCGGCCTTGCCGGCGTTGATTGCCGAGGTGGAAGGGGAAATCGCTGAGGCTGCGCAAATTAAGGCACAGGGCCGCTCTCAGGGCACCGATGCTAACTGGGACGCTCTCGATGAGGTGGTCGCGCGCGCCCAGCAGGCCGTGAACACCGCGAAGCAGGAAGGTACCCAGGATCCGCTGGGACAGCACACGGCGTTGATTACTATTGATACCGAGCTCGATGAGCAGCTGGATACGGTCCGTGAGATAACCTCGACCCACGCGCGCCAGTTAGAGCAATTTGCTAAGCAAATTCAGGCCGCGGCTACGCAGATCCAGGCAGCGGAAGATGTTATTTCTTCGCGCGGACGCATTGTAGGATCGGGTGCACGCACCGCACTTGCCGATGCCAAGCATCTCCACGCCCAAGCCCTCCACGCCCGTGACCGCGATATTCGTCAAGCCATTGACTATGCGCGTCAATCAACTAATGCCGCAAAGATTGCCGCGGACCGAGCACGCGATGATTACAACAACCATCGCCGCGCGCAACAACGCCAGCAAACCGGAAATATGGCCGGCAATATTGTCACCGGCATGGTCATTGGCCAAATCCTTGGCGGTGGCCGTGGTGGTGGTGGATTCGGGGGCGGATTCGGAGGAGGCTTCGGCGGTGGAGGCGGCGGCTTCTCCGGTGGCGGTGGTGGTGGCTTCCGCGGTGGTTCCTTCTAACTAAGTTTCTTAGATTCGGATATTTTCTTTCAAGCCTGGGCCATCGATTAACACGCATCCATAGGACAAGAATACAGCGTCGAAGAAAGGGATTTCCTCGGCGCTTTCGTCTGCCGCAGTTACCGTGACTGAGCCGTCGCTGCGCGGTCGGGTGCGCAAAACAGAGCCTTGCTCATTAGAAATTACGCGCTCGCGGCGAAACGGGTTTACCCGCTGTAGTTTATAGCGCTCATGGTCACAATCCGCGTTGAGCACGTTGACCGTAAACGACAACTGCCCCATCGTGTACAAATTGCCCTTTGATGAGGTAGCCCGCAGGCGAAAGCGTGGTGCACCAATATTGTGCTCAATGAGCAGATTCTGGTGCCCCGCCGAGATCACATCAGCGCGCACGCGCGCTAAAACGTGATCACCTGAATCTGTTAAGACATTGTCTTTCCACCGCCAGACCTCACTGCTGAGGTCAATGCGGGTATTGAAAATCCCTGCTCTATTAGCCACAATTGCATAGCTTAAAGCAGGAATGCCACCACCGCGACCGCAGAAGCAAGAACCAAGGTAGCAATCATCGCAACCGAAGATTTCTGCAAGCGATTTTCCAGAATTAACCGCGCGAACCAGGACAAGGCTGCGATTTCTTCCGTGGAGAGTTCAATCTTGCCTTCGTGCATGAATTCCAAGTTGACCTTGCGCACACCGTTGTTTCGGCCTGAAAATTGCGCGACGAAGTTCTCGTTGACATCATCAATGATCCAGTCATTGGAATTCTCATTGACGATGGTAAAGGTGCGCCCGTCTAAAGAGACGTCCAGTTTCTTGTCTTTGCTTAAATCACCAGAGATGCGAAAGACACGATCATCTGAGGTTGTGGCAGAAGCCCCCAGCTTCTTATCCACGCTCAATCGCCAGAAATCACCGTCGATATCCGCGGAGCCAGATGAAAATGTACCGAGTGCTTCTGGGCCCTCTTCTACTAATAGCTTCGGGTTGTCACGGTCACTTCTATCCCAACTGGTGTATTTCATGCTTTAAGAGTCTAATGCGGTGACCACCCTTTCGGGTAGTCACCGCATTAAAGTGTCATGTTCGCAGGCTAAACCCGCATGCCGCAAGGCAGAAGATTTAACTTAGCAGCCTGCGAGACGCGCAGCTAGGTAGGTTTCGAGCTCATCAATCTTGACGCGCTCCTGCTCCATGGAATCGCGCTCACGTACGGTAACCGCATTGTCTTCGAGTGAATCAAAGTCATAGGTCACGCAAAATGGCGTACCGATTTCATCCTGGCGACGGTAACGACGACCAATCGCACCGGAGACGTCGTAGTCAACGTTCCACAGGCCACGCAGCTTATCGGCCAAAGCCTTTGCTGGGGTGGACAGCTCTTCCTTCTTCGATAGTGGCAGAACCGCAACCTTAACAGGCGACAGACGACGGTCCAGCTTCAACACGACGCGGGTGTCAGTGCCACCCTTGGCGTTGGGAACTTCTTCCTCGGTATAAGCATCAACCAAGAATGCCATCATGGAACGGCCCAGGCCGGCAGCTGGCTCGATAACGTATGGAATCCAGCGTTCTTCGGTGGTCTGGTCAAAGTAGGAAAGGTCTTCACCGGAGTGCTCAGAGTGCACGCGCAGGTCGTAGTCAGTACGGTTAGCAACGCCTTCCAGCTCACCCCACTTAGAGCCCTGGAAGCCAAATGCGTACTCCACGTCCACCGTGCGCTTGGAGTAGTGCGAAAGCTTTTCCTGTGGGTGCTCGTACAGACGCAGGTTGTCTGGGTTAACACCTAGGTCGACGTACCACTGCAGTCGGTTGTCGATCCAGTACTGGTGCCAGTCCTCATCCTCGCCTGGCTTGACGAAGAATTCCATCTCCATCTGCTCAAACTCACGCGTACGGAAGATGAAGTTACCTGGGGTAATTTCATTACGGAAAGACTTACCGATATTGGCGATACCAAACGGTGGCTTCATACGCGCCGAGGTCATAACGTTTTTGAAGTTGACGAAGATACCCTGTGCGGTTTCCGGACGCAGGTAGTGCAAGCCCTCTTCATCATCGACTGGACCAAGGAAGGTCTTCAGCAGACCGGAGAATGCCTTTGGCTCCGACCATTTGCCTGGCTGACCGGTTTCTGGGTCATTGATATCTGCCAGACCGTTTGCTGGTGGGTGGCCGTGCTTTTCTTCGTAAGCCTCCAGCAGGTGGTCAGCGCGGTAGCGCTTGTGGGTGTGCAAGGACTCCACCAAAGGATCGGTGAAGACTTCGACGTGACCGGAAGAAATCCAGGTCTGGGTAGGCTGGATGATGGAAGAATCAATACCGACGACGTCATCACGGGATTGCACCATGTGACGCCACCACTGGCGCTTGATGTTTTCCTTGAGTTCTACACCCAGGGGACCGTAGTCCCAGGCCGAGCGCGATCCGCCGTAGATCTCGCCAGCCTGATACACCAGGCCACGACGCTTACAAAGATTTACGACAGAATCAATCACTGACGCCATAATAATTAAGACTCCTCTGGTAGGGGACAGCCGATGGTTCTAATCACGTCATTCTATCTTGTGAAAGAAATCCGCGCCCGATGGGGTTGAATTGGTTCTTATATGTCACGGCAACTAAGTTGCTAAACTCAGATTCATGACCGTTCATTCCTCAAGCTCACACACCCCAAAGCTTGGTATGCGTACCACGAAACAGCGCACTGCAGTTGTTGAAGTTATGCAGGAAATTGACCGTTTCCAATCGGCCAAAGAAATTCATACTGCGCTCCAAGACCGCAACGCCAAGGTCGGTCTCACAACCGTGTACCGCACCTTGCAGTCACTGGTTGATATCGGCGCCGTTGATGCACTGCACTCCCCGACCGGCGAGGTTTTATACCGCCACTGCGAATCCGAGGCGCACCACCATCACCTGGTATGCACCAAGTGCGGGCGCACCGAAGAAATCGATGGCGGTCTGATTGAAAAGTGGGCCCGGCAAGTCGCCGACACCTACGGTTTCCAGCTCACTGGCCACGACGCCGAAGTCTTTGGTATTTGTTCCAAATGCCGGGAAAATTCCCAATAAGCAATTTTCCCAAATAGGAAATCTTGTTTGTAAAAAGTATGGCTGCGCACAGTGAGCGTCAGGCGGACTTTTTATGCAAAGAGAAGACCAAGAAGGTAAGTAATACCCGCGGCGCCGAGGCCGATAGCCAGCTGACGTAGAGCACGCAATAGTGGTGGCTTGCCGGAAATTAGACCGGTTATTCCACCCGTTGTCATCAGCGCGAGCGATACCAGCACTATGGCAACGATAGCACCTGGTAGAACGTCCATGCCGAAGATAAACGGAATGATCGGAATCAGCGCGCCGGTGGCAAAGAAGCAGAAACTCGACAGCGCCGCAGACCAAGCTTCGCCAATAATGCCGTGGGATTTTTCTTCTTCCACGGCGGGCTCAGCGTGGGCATGGCTAGAGGCATCGGCAGCCGCGGTGTGTTCTTGCAGTGCGTGGAAGACGGTTTGTGCCTTGGCTTCGGCCTCATCATGGCTCATGCCGCGGGCACGGTAAATTAGCGCAAGCTCATTGGCATCAACATCTAACTCCCCTGCCAGTTGCGTCGCCGGTGCCGCAGGGCGCGAAGCTTCGAGCAGCTCGCCTTGGGACTTCACGGAGACATATTCGCCCGCGGCCATCGACAAAGCGCCAGCCAAAAGACCAGAGACACCGGTTAGCAGCAAGGTCGACGTCGGAGCACCAGAGCCCATCACGCCAATGACCAGGGCAAGGTTTGAGACCAGACCATCGTTTGCGCCAAAGACTGCGGCGCGGAAGTTACCGGAGATTTTCTCCCGGCCCTGAATTGCCAGACCGCGAACGACTTCGGCGTGCACGCGTTCATCGGCAGCTAGTTGCTCACTGGCATCTTCATCGTCTAGATACGGTGTGCGGCTTTCCGCCGACTGCATGAGCGCCAAGGTAAATACGGAACCGAAGTTCTTGGCCATCCAGCCCATAAACTGGGTGTTCAAATCGGGCTTTTGCGGCATGCCAACATATTCGCCGAGCTTTTCCTGCCAGTACTGTTCGTGGCGGGATTCGGCATCGGCTAACTTGAGCAAAATATTGCGCTCTTCGCCCTTCTTCTTCCGGGCAAGTTCACGATAGACCGCGGCTTCAGCGCGCTCATTAGCCAGATACTTCCGCCAGCGGGCTATCTGCTGGCGAGTTGGCTGCTCCATGGTTTCCATCCTTGTCGCGCTTTCCCTACCTACCTAGTGCGAAAATTTAGTAGCTCCCTGAGCTACTTGGTTCCTCCAAAACGACGATCGCGGCGCGCGTATTCTTCCACGGCTGCGAAAAGGTCTTCTGGAGTGAAATCAGGAAATAGCTTATCTTGATAAACCATTTCTGCATAGGCTGACTGCCACACAAGGAAGTTTGACGTGCGCTTTTCCCCCGAGGGGCGCAGGAATAAATCTACATCCGGCATGGTCGGGTCATACATGTACTGTGAGATGGTTTTCTCGGTCACAGTAGCCGCATTGAGCGTGCCGTTTTGAACGTCTTCGCTCATCTTCTTGAAGGCATCGGCAATTTCGGCGCGGCCTCCGTAGTTAACGCACATCGCTAGCGTCATGCGTGTGTTGTCTTTCGTTAGCTCTTCAGCAGCTTCTAGCTCTTTAATGACAGAGCGCCACAGCCGCGGGCGACGGCCAACCCAGACCACGCGCACGCCGCGCTCATGCAACCACTCGCGCTGCCGGCGCAACACGTCGCGGTTAAAGCCCATGAGAAAGCGCACCTCATCGGGTGAGCGACGCCAATTTTCCGTGGAGAAGGCATAGGCCGAAAGATAAGGAACGCCCAGAGCCAGGCAGGCATCGACGACATCGAGAAGCACTGCTTCCCCACGTTTGTGGCCTTCGGTGCGCTTCATGCCGCGCTCTTGTGCCCACCGGCCATTGCCATCCATGACCATGGCGATATGTCTTGGGAGAAATTCCGTAGGAATTTCTGGCGGGTGTAAAACGCGGTTGGGATCTGGGGTAATCACGATTAATTAGCTTACTGCAATTCCTGATCCATCACGGACAGGGCATTGACTTTGCGTTCTAGGTGCCACTGCAGGTGCGCGCGTATGAGCTGATGTGCCTCGCCAGCCTGCGCCACGGTGGCATTGGACTCATGCCCATGCGAAATCAGCCACATGATGTGCAGGGTCTCTGGGTCTACTTCGGCAGCCCCCGGTGGGCGGCAATTACCGCAGGATGCCCCACCGATAGCCGGGTGGAAAGCGTGGTGCGGTCCCGGCGCGCCGCATTGGGCACAGTTAAAAAGACTTGGTGCCCAGCCGGCATGTTCCATCGCCAGCAGCAAGAAAGTATCAAGCACCAGCATGGGGCGCTTCGTATCTTGCAGGTCTTTAAGCGTGTCGATGACCAGCTCGTAGAGGAACGGATCATCATCGAGGCTCAGGCGTTCGGCGGCTTCTAACATGACGCACGCAGCAGTGTATTTATCGTAGTCATCGATAAGCTGTGCACCGAAGTAATCAATGGTGTCGGCTTGGGTGATAGTGGCCAGGTTGCGGCCGGAGTAGAGCTGGACGTCTAAGTTGACGAAAAGCTGCAGTCGCGAGCCAAAGCGCGATTTCGCGCGCCGTACACCTTTTGCTACCGCGCGGACTAAGCCATGATGCTTAGTCAGCAACACGATGACGCGGTCAGCCTCACCGAAGTCATAGCTGCGAATTACTACCGCACGGTCGCGAAAAGAGGGTCTAGAAGCCAAGGCGCCCCAATGACTTCGGATCAGATTGCCAGTTTTTTAAGACCTTGATGCGCAAATCAAGGAAGACGTTTTGGCCCAGCAACTGGATGATTTCCTTGCGCGCATTGCTAACGATGCGACGCAGACGCCGTCCATCTTTGCCCTCCAGGATCTTCTTCTGTCCGGGGCGTTCGACGTAGACAATAGCGTGCACATCGAGTACACCTTCGCGCTCTTGTGAAGGCAAAATCTCATCGACTTCGACTGCAACGGAGTGTGGGAGCTCGTCTTTGAGCCCTGAGAGTGCAGCTTCACGGATGAGCTCAGCGATGCGCTTGTTGTTGTCATCATCGGTGATGTGATCATCAGGGTAGAACTTCGGGCCTTCAGGCAAGGCTTCCGTGAGCACCTCGATGAGCGTATCAATCTGCACGTTTTCGGTGGCAGAGACCGGAATAACTACCGCTTCTGGGTCTTTCTCCGACAAAAGCTCATGCAAGGCTAAAAGCTGCGCGCCGACTTCGTCTTTCGATGCCCTATCCAGCTTGGTCACGATGCCAATAATCGGCGTCTTCGGCGCAATTTCCCGCACGTTTTCTAAAATCCAGCGGTCACCAGGGCCGATCTTTTCATCAGCAGGAATGGTCAGACCAATCACGTCAACGTCTTGGTAGGTTTCCTTGACGATTTCATTGAGGCGCTCACCCAGCAGCGTGCGCGGGCGGTGTAGACCCGGGGTGTCGACAACGATGATCTGCGCATCTTCCCGGTGCACCAAACCGCGAATCGGGTGACGGGTAGTTTCTGGCTGGTCAGCGGTAATCGCAATCTTTTGACCAACCAGTGCATTCGTCAACGTAGACTTGCCGGTGTTTGGCCTACCGACGAAGCTCACGAAACCGGAGCGAAAGCCCTCCGGGGTGTTGGTGTACTGGCTGTAATCAGCCGTTGCTTCAGCGCCGTCATCGTCTGCGCCAGCATTGCCTGCGCCAGCGATGGCCGCCTCAAATGGGTCTTCTGGTGAGTTATTCATTGACCTGCATCTTAGTCCGAAATTGCCCAATCCCCTACTTTTGACACATTAGCTAATTAGACCAAGTCCAACAAGCGGTTTATTTCCAGCTCATTTTGCACTGGCACGTCTATTTCTTTAGCAAAAGCCCAGTCGGAGGTCTTGGCCAAAGCATCACAGACTTCATCCATGGTCATACCTGGGTCGAAGACATCAAAGATATCTGTGACCAGGATGCACGCCAGCTTCACTGGGTCTTTCAGCAGCACCGGTACCGCCAGGAAGTCATTATCTTCCGGGCAGTGCCATTCGATGTGCTCGCACAGATCATCGACCGTGGTATTCCACAGCGCCGGAATAACCGGGGTATGTGGACTCCATTCGTGCGTGCCCAGAAACCGCGCACGGAAAGCTTCATCATGAATGCAGGCGTGAAACTCACTGGCAGTAATCAGCCGCAGCCTCGCTTCAATTCGGTGCAGCAACGTATTCTTTGCCATGAGCTAACCTTTCTGCGAATGTAGCAATCTCAAAGCCCGTACTAAGTAGACCCTAACTTGTTCTAGGTCTTGATGATACGAGCTTCATGCACCCCCTGTCACGCATTTTGAGCATCTATTTAATTCTTCTTCGCGTCGTAGTCGACGAAAAGCCCCGCGCACAGGCACCTTCGGACTAACTGCTAGGAATCTCGCTTAAAGGTGCAACCACTTACATTAAACTGACGTTATGGACGAGACACGTTGGCTTTCACAACGCGAGCAAGAAGCATGGGTGCGCTTCGCAGCTGTGCTGGAGTTGCTCCCCTCCGCGCTTGATACTCAGCTCAACAAAGACACCGGCCTCACCCACTTTGAGTACTTCTGCTTGTCAGTGCTGTCTGAAACTTCGGGCCGAAAATTACTCACCAGCGAACTCGCCGCACGCACCAACGCCTCGCTCCCCCGGCTCTCCCGCGTACTCACAAAGCTAGAAAGCCGCGAGTTCATCACCCGCGCTCCTTGCACAAGCGACCGCCGTGCCACCGAGGTTACTCTCACTGATTCCGGTTGGGACAAAGTTGTCGCCTCCGCGCCTGGGCATGTCACCGAAGTCCGCCGGCTTGTAACCGATGCCCTCGAGCCTGAAGAAATTGACCAGCTCGCAAACATCTCCGCCAAGCTGCTTTCCCGACTTGACCCCGACCAGCGCATGCTGGCTTCCTCTCCTCTCTATCGACGCCGGTAGCCTGATTCCAAAGAATTCTGGTCGGCTACAGGATTCCCGCGCTATCGCGGTACCCCCAAGCTTTCACGTCCATTCCGCCGCTCCCAGCGCCTACGTATAGATCTGAGGCGATGTTGAAATTCGCTTGGGACCAGCCAAAAAGCTTTGTCTTTAGCTAAACATGAATTATGTTCACAAAGTCTTCCCCGGCATTATTTGGAGGTGGAGAATTGTTAATCTCTTGGGCTAAGGCCACGGCTTTTTGCAGTCTGATGCAAAAGCCAACCCTCCATAGACCACGCTCCAGAGTTTCCTCATCGCCCCAATTGATATCTACGTGTGACTCAATTTCCTCAACCGAAGGGATCTCTTTCACCGAAAGTAGTTTCACGCCAACTAACATGTCTTCATCGTCCAGCTCCGCAATCACGTTCTCATTGATGGCAACTGAGTACTCGACATAGTTGTCGTTGACCTTGATATAGGCCGTCTCAATATCAAAAGGCTTGGTTTCCTGCGTATTCACGTGTCTCTCCCAATCATCTTGGTTATATTTTCCGCCAAAATGGCACAACTTACTTTGTTCGGTAGCTAATAGCTACGAACTACTTAGACCGTTGTGAGCAGCGATAAGTTCCACTAAGGCAAAAGAATCCTCCGGACACCAGCCAGTTAGTGGCAAGTATCCGGAGGATTTATCTCTGGAGAGACTTTCTCATCGGTCTCATCGGTTTTTAAGTTGTTACTCGCTCCAGGTCATCTGGGTTAGCGGGAGCTGCTTGGCTATCCGCGTGGGCATCGACAAGCTGCGGAGCAGCGGTGTAAGGCTCGGTCTTACCCAGGCGCAGGCGCGCATAGTGCTCCTGCTCCTCCTGGTGGTCAATGCCGAGGGCGCGACGTGGGACATCGTGAAGCAGCAGCGCGGCGAAGCAAGACAGTGCCGACATAACGATGATGTACACGGCAATGCCGTTGGTCGAACCGGTAGCCTCCAGCAGACCTTGGCCAATGGTCGGTGCGAAAGCACCACCAATGACCGTGCCGATGCCATAAGAAATAGACACGCCAGAGAAGCGAATGTTGGCTGGGAATAGCTCGGTGTACCAGGCTGCCTGTGGGCCAAACGAGAAGCCCAGACCGACTGCGAAGAGGCTCAAACCAGCCGCTACCTTGAGTGGCTCTGCGGTGTTCACCAAGGCGAACATTGGGAACGCGAAGACAATCAGCCAGATGTAGCCGAATAAGTAGGTGTTGCGGCGGCCGAAGTAGTCAGAGACAATGCCGCTGATTAGCGTGGTCAGGAACCACACGCCTGCTGCGGAGCTGATGCACAACATCGCGGTGGTGCGGTCGAAAGCGATCGGTCCATCGGGGTTGGTGGTGTACGCGGTGACGAAGCCGCCTGTGGCGATGTAGCCCGATGCATTGGTGCCTGCGAAAAGCACGGCTGCGCAGATTATCAAAGCCCAGTGCTTCTTGAACAGCACCGCGACAGGCGCCTTGGTCTGCTGCTTGCGCTCGGCGATGTCCTGGTAAATCGGGGTCTCATCCACCGAACGGCGAATGAAGTGGCCAAGCAGCACGAGAACGAAGCTCAAGATAAAGGGAACGCGCCAGCCCCACTCCAAGAAGGCATCGCCAGGTGAGATAACACCGGTCATCAGCGCGAATACACCGGTGGCCAGCAGCATGCCAAGCGAAACGCCCATCTGTGGGTACGTGCCAGCAAGTCCACGCTTGTGTGGTGCAGCGTGCTCGACAGCCATAAGTGCAGCACCACCCCACTCACCGCCGGCGCACAGGCCTTGGATAAGGCGCAGTACCAACAATGCAATCGGTGCTGCGATGCCAATTTGTGCGTACGTTGGCAGCAAACCAATCAACGTAGTGCACACGCCCATGCCAATAAGCGTTGCTACTAGAACAGCACGCCGACCAAAGCGGTCACCCCAGTGCCCTGCCAAGAACGCACCCAGTGGACGGAAGAGGAAGCTAATACCAATCGTGGCCAAAGACAACATCATGCCGAATTCCGAACCGAGTGGCTCAAACATCAGCGTGGAAAAGACCATGCCTGCTGCCTGAGCGTAGATAAAGAAGTCGTAGTACTCGATTGTGGTTCCGGCAATCGTCGCAAAAGCAACGCGACGATCCTTCGCCTTAGTATTAGCGGCCATAAGATTCTCCAATTACTAGCCTGCGTGTGAATAAAGAAAGGCACTGGGCAACACGTACTTGTGCTGCTCAGATGCTCATCGATATTCAAACACAGAATCCCAAAATTCCCTCGCCAGATTTTGATTCACCAGACAAGCAAAACTTTCCGGAGTTTTTTGCCACTTCCGTGGTTTCCGTCGACATGCCCTTTGGCTAGCAACAACGCCGAAAAATCACGTGACCTTGAGTTCTGCGAAAATTTAATGGTATTACCATTGCCGATGAATATAAATCAGGGAATCTAGACAGCTTGGTATGGAAATGCTCTCTTAGTCTCGTGAAATTGCGCTAAATCTAAACTCAAATTTCACAAATTTTGGGCTTGATACGCCCCTACGCTTACCGCCCAGACACCGTGGTTTTAGTTCTGAAGCATTTCTTGAATCAGCTCACTATTCTGTGGGCAAATAACTTCTTCTGCGTAAAACACCAAATCTTCTCCGTCTTTCGCGGTGAATAAAGGCAGATCTTCGCCGATGTCTTTTGCAATTGATTCTGAGCTATACCCTTTTGCTGACGCTAGGCAAATAATGGCGACCAACTTCTTATAGGTTTCTTCGTCTTCGGGCTCACGTCCCTGCTTCAGAGCTTCGATAGCCTCCGATGGATACTGGAAAGTTGAAGTAGCTTCGGTAGGACCAACTGTTGGGTCAGAAGTATCAGGGGCCACCTCCACGGTATCACCGGCGCCTTTTCCAACCATTAGAAAGATCGTGAACGTCATCACAGCACCAATGACGATACCTATGGCAGCCACAGGAAGTATGCGCATCCAAGACTTAGATTTCGATTGCCGATTCGGACCGACAACAGGAGGATTGGGCGCGTAAGGAGGAATTTCACTCTTCATAATGAACCTTCTTTAGATAGGGATAGGGAACGAAAATGAGCTTATCTATACCTCCCGACAAAATTTTGAACTATCGAATCTACCCTTACGTCCAGTCCGTATGCCTTTTCAATTGCACTGCCTGATTTCGAACGTAATCAAAAGAAGAGTCTTAATCTTTCCGGAAAGCCTGCATTTCATGTTGAGTCCGTTAAATTGAAACTTATTCACAGCATGCCTCCCGCAGTTTTTCACTACTTTCGACTAACTAACTCGCCCTGTTTCAGATTCAATCGCCCTGCAATCACACAAAGTACTGATTTCAGCACCACCTCCCTGTACCAGCAGGGATCAAAAATCGGCAAGGAGCATGTGCTTCTTGCCGATTTCTTATGGGTGCGATTAGCCCCCGGAGCCGTGGTTTAGATCTTGGTGACCTCGAACTGCAGGCGTGGGTGTGCGAAGAACTCCTGGGATTCGATGAGTTGGAGTTCTTCGGTGCCGGCCTCAAAGGTAGTCTGCAACAGATCGAAGACAGAAGACGCGGTGCGTGCAAGGGCTACAGAGGCGTCTTTGGTTTCGGTATAGTGGCCGGCAAACAGCGCGGTGGTCACGTCGCCGGAGCCGTTGCGCTTGAATGGCAGGTGCGGGGTCTTGACGATATAGGCATCGTCGCCGTCGGCGGCAATCATTTCAATGCTGCCCTCTTCGGTCTCAGGACGCTGCACGGAGGTAACCAGCACGACGCGTGGTCCCATATCCTGGGCAGCCTTGATGGCAGCGAGGGTTTCTTCCAAGTTGCCGACCTTCTTACCAGTCAAAAAACCCAGCTCGAACTGGTTCGGGGTGATGATATCGGCAACTGGTACGACCTTATCGCGCAGAAGTGGCGGTATTTCATCGGAGACGAAGCAGCCGGATTTCTCGTTACCCATCACTGGGTCGCATGCGTAAAGCGCATCGGGGTTGACTGCTTTGATGCGAGTGACGGCATCAACAATCGCGCCGGCGATATCCGGGCCGCCCTGATAGCCAGAGACAATGGTGTTAATCTTTTCAAAAGCGCCGCGGCGCTCAATTCCGTCGATAATGCTAGATACATCAGCAGCAGAGACTAATGGTCCGCCCCAGTCACCATAACCGGTGTGGTTGGAGAAATTGACAGTGTGCACTGGCCACACCTCATGGCCGATACGCTGCAGCGGGAAGACTGCGGCAGAGTTACCGACATGGCCAAACGTGACGTGCGACTGGATCGACAGAATATTCATGCCCGCAATGTTACTCCCGCAACTAGTCAAACTATTAACCGAATAACAAAAATAGTCCGCCAAAATCCAGTCGACGTGGGCTATAGCGGTGGTGTCTTCGCGATCCAAACTGCTCTCAGATAGGGCTCTGAGGTGAACATCTTCTCGAAAATCGTAGTTAGGCGGCCACAGTTATGGCTAACTTTTGAGTGAATACAAGTCAAGCACCTGCTCTGAAGAAATAGTCCTGATCAGTAGTTCAGCACCAAGCTCTCGACTAGACAGGCTCATCTAGAAACATCGCTTCTGTTGGATCTCCGGTTCATAATCTATCGACGTTCACGCGCAAGAATTTTATAGACTGCAGTCTGTAGTGTTCTTGTCAGCCGTTCCGCTAGAATCAACAAGAAAGCAACTTGTGATACTGCTATTGAACACCTGAACAGTCAATTCATGTAAGCCGAAAAGATGGGTTCCTTTGAAATTCGCTTATGAAAATCTCTCCCCCGAGCAATTTGAATCATTGGTCACATTAATTTGCCAAGAGCTTCTCGGTGTAGGCACGAAAGGATTTGCCACAGGGCCAGATGGAGGAAGAGATGCCCGCTTCAATGGAACTGCACAACTTATACCCAGCACCAGGGCCCCTTGGGAGGGCTGCGTAGTGATTCAGGCAAAGCATACCAGCGGTCTGAATAAATCCTTTAGCGAATCCGAATTCTACAGTGCGACTAGCAATTCAAGTGTCATTGCCAAGGAAATTCCAAGAATCAAAGCTCTGAAGGAGTCCTCCGAGCTTGATCACTATATGCTCTTCGCAAATCGGCGGTTGACAGCAAACAGTGATTTTGAAATTCGGCGGGCTATCTCTTCTGCTTGCGGAATTAAGGATGATTCAATTCTCCTCTGCGGAATAGAACTGCTTGAGAGCTGGCTAAAACGGTTCAAGCATATACCCGAGATGGCTGACATTGACCCCATTGATTCTCCGCTTATTGTCAGCCCCGACGAGATTGCAGAAATCGTTGGGGCATTTGCGCAATACCGTGGTGAGATGACAGCAATACTCGATGCGCCCCCGACCCAGCGAGTCGATATGGCTACAAAAGATAGAATTAATGGAATGAGCGACGAATATTCGACGGCGCTCAAACGTAAGTATTTGAAGGATACTGAACAAATTCGGCAGTTTTTGGCAGCCCCAGAAAATTACGAACTGCTTAGTGCATACGAATCAGCCGTTGACGAATTTGAATTTCGGATAATCGCGCATAGAAAAGACTATCAGTCTTTCGATCAGGTAATGAACTATCTTGTTGCTCTGCTTATCGATAGAGATCCAGTCTTGAGACAAAAGAACCATAAGCGCATAACTCGAGCACTACTCTTCTACATGTATTGGAACTGTGACATCGGAACAATTGGAGACGAAAATGTTGAGGCCAACGAAGCACTCGCACCCTGACCGGACAGTGCTCTACGTTGCACTCATAACGCTGGAAACCCTTAAACACAAGCGGCTCGAGGACTTCTCCAGCCTCCGTAATCTTGTTAAGGATAAAGTAGCCGGAGGCGATGTGCTCTTTCTTCCCGCAATGAGCTTCCTTTATCTAATGGGGTTAATCGAGTATCGCCCAAAAACTGATTCATTCGAGTATGTAGGCCCTAATGAAACTTTCTAAACTATATTCCAATCACGATAACCAATTTTCTCCGATCTCATTTCGAGAAGGTCTAAACGTAGTCCTAGCTGAAATTCGGGTCCCGGAAAATCGTAACAAAGACACTCATAACCTTGGAAAGACTACACTCGTCTCACTTCTCGATTTCTGCCTTCTCTCAAAACGCAACCCACAGATGTTTCTGTTTAAACATCAGGACCTATTTGAAGATTTTGTATTCTTTCTCGAGATAGAGCTTGCCTCCGGTTATTACATAACTATCAGGAGGGAAGTTAAGGAAGCCTCCAAAATAAGCTTTAAAAGTCACGCATCGCCTAACCAAGACTTCCGAGGCTTGTCTAAAGCACAATGGGATCACTACAAAGTGGCCTTCAAGCGTTCAAAGGAAATTCTGGACGGCATTCTAAATCTCAGCGCTGTACGTCCGTGGGACTTCCGAAAAGGTTTAGGTTATTTTCTCCGCACTCAAGATGATTACTCTGACGTTTTTCAACTTAGACGGTTTGCATCTGGACATGCTGATTGGAAACCATATGTATCACACATACTTGGTTTTAACGCCGATCTCATCTCAGAATTCTATCAACAGGAAGTTCGGATTGATGAGCTGAATAGCGATGAAAAGGCAATACGCTCTGAGCTCTGAGGCTCCATAGAAGATCTTGGCAGAATCGAAGGACTCCTCCTGCTCAAACAACAAGAAACGGAAAAGCAACAGGCAAAACTCGATAGTTTTGATTTTCGGGACCAGGACAAATTAAAGACAAAAGCGCTTGTCGATCAGATTGACAGCGAAATTGCAGAATTAAATGCAGAGCGATACACGCTCATGTACAACAAAAAGAAAGTATTGGCATCGCTCGAAGACGGTGAGATGGCATTTGACCCAGAGCAAGCCGCACGTCTTTTCAAAGAAGCGGGTGTACTTTTTGAAGGGCAAATCAAACGAGACTACGAACAGTTGATCCAGTTTAACGAGGCTATTACTGAAGAACGTCGAGTATACCTTCAGGAAGAGAAAACAGAGATCGATTCTCGACTCAAGCGTGTGGGAGCCGAACTAAATCGACTTGGAAAACTCCGATCCGAAACGTTGTCGTTCTTGAGGGACACAGACGTTGTGAGGAAATATAAGCAAGCTTCTGAAGAACTTGTCGAGTTGAAATCCGACGTGCGCGCATTATCCCATCAGCGTGAGCACGTACAAAGGCTACAGAACCTCCGAGCAGACATCCGCGAAGCCAAAGAGGCAAAGAATCATCTGGAATCGGAGTTGGAACAGGAATTCGAAGGAAAAAACAGCCCGAGCACGGATAGCATTTACAAGACTATCCGTCTGAAATTTAATGAGATAATTGCGGACGTTCTTGACCAGAACGCTCTACTCACGGTGTCACTGAACAGTCAATTTCATCCGAACTTCGAAGCTGAAATTCTTGATGATTCTGGCAATGCCACAAGTGCACAACGGGGGCACACCTACAAAAAGCTACTTTGCGTTGCCTTCGACTTGGCCGTTCTTAGAGTACATTTCGGGAGCGGATTCCCCGCGTTTGTCGTCCACGATGGTGTTTTCGAATCCTTAGACAAGCGCAAGAAATCCAATCTTTTGGATGTCATGAGGGAATACGCCAACCTCGGAATACAACAAATCATCACTTTAATTGACTCGGACATGCCGCCAGAGGTTGACAATAAACCTGCTTTTTCTGAGGATGAGATAGTGCTGAGGCTTCATGATGAAGGTGACAAGGGCCGGCTTTTCAAAATGCAACCTTGGTGACCCAAGCACTTAATACCTCTACGTCCGATTGCAATGGTTGAAACATCTATCGCAATTCCATGGTATTTCTTACTTCTCAAGTTCTGCCGATGAATCTGGCATTGATTAATGCATGAGCCGCATTCTCACTTCACACAGATTCCGTGTTTTGGCAAGCTCTAATTTGTCGTCACAAATACAGGCATTTCCCTATTACTTCTCCTAAATTCTTGTTTTCCGCAAGTACGACGCCTTCGATGCATGCCAAAAGTGTATCGGGTGGAATGCTAGGGAGAGCTATTCCGATAATACCGAAGGTAGAGACCACCGTATGTGCGGAGATGGATATGATGAAGAACTAACGCGAATGCGCTTGTTAGTCAGGTTATGCGTCTTATCTAAGAACCAGAAGAATAGACGGTGAGAACCGATAAGGTAATCAGCCCAATAGGTTCGTTCAAAGACACTAAACATTCTCTCTAATCACATGAATTCATGTGATTGCAGCTTTTACGCTGTGTCCAGACACATATAGCATTCCTGACGGTAAATCAGCTAGGGAGCTACGCGTGAACAGTTGTAGCTTGTCCAGTATTGATTGGGCTATCATGCGCTACAAACACTGCCGAATCCCACGTGCTGACTCCGATGTTTTGGTACCGGTGTTCCGGGGAGCTGGTACTTAGAGTTTCCGGGTTGTTGGTACTGGGGTTGGCCCCTGGTGGCAGCTTGTTTGGTCGGTGGGCTGCTACCAGGGGTCAGTGTTGTTAGTCGGTGGTGTGGTGGGTGTAGGCCAGGTGTTGGCGCATGTCGTAGTCGCCGAGGTTGATGCGTTGGCCGGTGTTAAGTCGGCTGACTAGGGAGTCGGCGCCGACTCTATCGGGGAGGGCTTCAAGCCAGTAGGCGGCGGAGGTTTGCGAGGCGACAATGGTTGGTAGTCTGCCGTCGCGGTCGAATATGATTTTGGTGAGGTCTTCTTGTCCACGTTGGTCGATTCCTATGGTCAGGAAGTCATCCAGGATGAGAACGTCTATGTTTTGCAGCCGTCGCATAAGGTCTGCATAACGCTTATCTGCTGGCAGGAAGACCGTTAAAGCATCCACAAGTTGATCAAGTCGGTAGTAGGCTACCGAGTAGCCTGCTTGGCAGGCGGCAATGCCTAAAGCGCAGGCGATATAGGTTTTACCGGTACCGGTCGGTGCTAGCACGTGGACGTTGGTGGGGTTTTCACGCCAGTTTGTCGCGGACAAGCGTTTGAGCTGGCGCAGGTTGATACCACGATCTTGTGGGTTAATCACCTCGGCCAACGTGGCATCGGGGTAGCGGAATTTGGCTTGGGTGATGGCTTTGGCGATATTGCGTTGCCGGCGTTGTTCGGCGGCTTGGGCCACTGCTTTGAGAAAGATCTCTTCCGGCAGCGCATTGGTCATTTCTTCATCCGCTGCGAGTTCAAAGTAGACATCAGCAAATGTGGATAGCCGCAGCTGGCGTAATTGTGCCCGGGTGGTTTCATCAATACTTAACAATGACATGATGGCTATACCTCCTTGACCTGGTCATAGTGACTTGCCGGGCGAATGAAGACAGCGCCTGCGACTTTGTCGATATCAACAGGTTTGCGTGCCCTATCACTTGAAACGACTGTCGGTGGTGCGCACTGTTGTTGATGATTGCGTGCGATATCGGTTTGGATACGGGCAATGACCTGCATATTCGGTGCTAGATTATGCTCAAGTATTTTCTGGCAGGCAGGCTCCAAGCTGGTCTTGTTGTGCTTGTTGCCAAGTTTGACCAGTATGTTGCGTGCGGTGTGTAGCCCGCGGGGAATGGCTTTTTCATTGCGCTTGAGGATTAGTGTGATGACCTTGGTAGTTGCCGGCCCGAACGAGGATGCGCGTTTGAGCAGTTCATCACGGGTGAGAACTTCGACTCCGTGGGTATCACCATCAGGATTATGCGCCGGGTCGGTGCTGTATCGGTAGCGAAATCCCTGTAGCCTGCTGTGTTCTGCTACCAGTGTGTCCCCGTCGAAGATGCTGACGAGGTCTTTGGTCAAACGGGCTCGAAGTCGTTTCCCGATGAGACGAAACGGTACCGAATCGTATTGGTGGTCGCAGGTGATGTGCCAGTTGCGATCGACTTTGACATCACGCCAGGACACTTCGGTAAAAGCTACCGCGGGTAGATCCCGCATCAAGGGTGCTTCATCCGCGTCAAATAGCTCGCGTCGGCTCATCCCATCAGTGCGTACGAGGTTGTCGTTGATATCGTCAACGCGGATGATGATGGCTTCGTTGAGCTCATCCAGGCTGTAGAAGATTTGACCATCAAAATAGCCCAGGATACGGCTATAGGCTGTTTGCACGGCGCGTTCTACTGCGGCTTTATCCTTCGGTTTGCTTGGTCGTGCTGGCACGATAAGCAGGTCGTAGAACGTAGCGAAATCAGCGTAACGGTCATGGATACGACGAGCTGGTTGTGCTTTGAACGGCCGATACGTTGCGGTAGATGCATTATCAGGGACGATGATCCCTGGTACTTTCCCGAGATAGTTCAACGCTTGGACGTGACAGTCAATCCAGGCTGGCATTTTCTCATTTGCGGCAGCCAGGGCAAACAATAACCCAGAATATGGACACACTGCGACAAACAACGAGGCCTTCATCCCAACCAGTCCGGTGGCCTGGTCGATGACCGGGATCTTATCGCCGGCCCAATCAACATAGAGTTCCTGGCCCGGCTCATGTTCAATCACGCTGTCAAGCCCCGAGGCTTGCACATAGTCGCGCAGATGCCCGCAGAACTGCGAGTACTGATACTTTGCTTCGTCCGGACCGGCATCAATGGCAAGATAATCCATCCATAGCTTATGCCGGGTCAGATGCTTATTTGCTGCCAAACGCTTCGCCAAGGCTTGGAAGTCTGGCTGGTGATAATGCTTCTTACGCACAGTACGGTTATCGCCGAAGTGATGCTCGAAAAACTCGGGCGCAAGCTGGGGAAACGATTCTTTGGTGACCGACTCTGATGCAATCACAGCCTTGGTCTTTGCGATATCACGACGTGAGCATCCCAGGGCAGAAGCTATTGCAGAATAGCTCACCCCGTCTAAACACATCGCCATGATTTCTTTGAAGTTAGCCATTACAGGCCCCTTTTTTGACTCATGAAAGGTGACGCGATGACACAAGACGTGGCACCGCCACCTAAAACAATGACCCAAACCCCCAAGCAGTACCACTTATACGGAACACGGGTACCAACTACGCGGAATACCCGTACCAACTACCCCGAAACGGCACCCACGCCATTAAATCCATAAGATTACTTGGACCAGAACATCTCTTAAAAAGTTGCCCCTAACCTTAGGACGATTTTCTACTTCCCTGGCGTAGTTTTCAGCCAACGAGCAGAACTACTGGAAGTCAGTATCGACTTGCTCGTCTAGAGTTTCGCGGTCGGCTGCCGATGGAAACGCCTTCGCCCCCGATGGCTTCGGCTGGAAACTCAATCCGCGCTTGGACAAAGAGTCATACCAGTCAGCCAGAAGCTCATTTTGCAGCGCGAACATTTCTTGTTCTTCAGCAGGGGTGCTGTGGTCGTAGCCCAGAAGGTGCAGGCAGCCGTGCGTTGTCAAAAGCGCTAGCTCATGCGACAGCGAGTGGCCGGCGGCGTCGGCTTGGCGCTCCGCGAAAGCTGGACACAAAACAATATCGCCCAACATTGCAGGGCCCATCTCCGGGCCATCGGGACGTGGGGTCATAGCTCCCGGAGTGAGCTCATCCATCGGAAAGCTCATGACATCGGTAGGACCTTCCAAGTCCATCCACCGCACATGCAGCTCTTCGATGGTCTCTAAATCCACGCACGTCATAGTCAACTCCACATCGGGATTAACATCCATAGCACCCAGTGCGAAGGAGGCGACATCAATGAGCATTTCCTCATTCACACCGTCGAAGCCGGACTCATTGAAAAATTCGATGCTCATTACTTATTTTCCTCATCATATTTGTCATAAGCGCTGACAATCCGCCCGACTAGCTGGTGGCGCACTACGTCGGCTGATTTGAGCTCCGAAAAGTGCACATCGTCGATATTGTTCAAGATTTTGCGCACCAACCGCAGGCCCGAGACCTGACCCGAAGGCAAGTCCACCTGAGAGATATCACCGGTAACCACAATCTTGGAACCAAAGCCCAAACGTGTCAAAAACATCTTCATCTGCGCAGCAGTGGTGTTTTGGGCTTCATCTAGGATAACGAAGGCATCGTTAAGCGTGCGACCGCGCATATACGCCAACGGCGCTACCTCGATGATTCCTGCTTCCATAAGCTTTGGAATCATCTCCGCATCCATCATGTCGCGCAAAGCGTCATAGAGCGGACGCAAGTACGGGTCGATCTTGTCGTTTAAGGTGCCCGGCAAAAAGCCCAGCTTCTCCCCTGCCTCAACGGCAGGTCGGGTCAAGATAATGCGGCTGACTTGCTTATTTTGTAGCGCTTGCACGGCCTTGGCCACGGCCAAATAAGTCTTACCGGTACCAGCCGGACCGATGCCAAAGACGATGGTGTTGTCATCAATTGCCTGCACGTACTCGCTTTGACCGACAGTCTTCGGACGCACGCGCTTGCCGCGACGTGAGACAATATCTGCGGCCAGCGCCTGCGAGACCGACTCCGGCGCATCCACGGCAATCATATCCACGGTGTGCTTGACCGTATCCGGGGTAACCGAATGACCTCGCCGGGCAATGGCTTCGAGCTCATCCAGGGCTTTCTTCGCGCGGGCTACTTCATAATCAGGACCCGTTACAGTCACCACGTTGCCGCGCGCAAAAAGGTCTACATCCAGCAGGTTATTGAGCACCCGCAGGTTGTCATCCGCTGTGCCCAGCACGGCGCTGGTATAGGCGGAGTCGACGTCAAACTTTTTTGTAATGATAGCCACGTTTATCAATCTACCAGCGTCCTTACCATCGACTCGTGCGTACCCCGATTGCTGCCAGCGCCACCATGGCTGCTGATGCCGTGCGCAATACTTCCGGGCCTAGCTTGATCGCTTGCGCGCCGGCGGCTTGCAGCGTTGCCAGTTCTTCGTCACCGATCCCGCCTTCCGGGCCGATGAGCAGGATCAGCTCGGTGGTCTCCGCTGCATCAACCGTGAGCGGAACATCTTTGATGGACTCGGTGGCGTCTTCGTGCAGGACATAGACCAGCGCATTATTACGCTGGCTCAGGTGCTGTACTAATTGCGGTGTGGTCAACGGGCCGTGGGCGAAAGGCACGCGCGTGCGCCGGGACTGCTTGGCCGCGGCGTGGGCTTGGCTTTGCCACTTGGCCAAGGCTTTGGGTGCCTTCTTGCCGTCCCACTTAGCGATGCACCTATCTGCCTGCCACGCAATAAACTCATCCGCGCCGGCTTGGGTCGCCAGATCAATCGCCAATTCAGAACGCTCTGATTTCGGAATGGCTTGCACCACGGTTACCCGTGGGTTCGGCTCAGGAGTCTTGCCAACTTTCTCGACGCTGGCAATGAGTTCGTCTTTGCCGCGGGTTTCTGTCACCGTAGCTTCGGCGAAAATACCCTCTGATGAACGGTCGATCTCAGATGGCGCGTGGACCAGCAGCACTTTCTCGCCAGGTTCCAAGCGCTTAACGGTTACCGCGTGGCGGCCTTCCGCGCCGGAAAGGGATACAACATCCCCTTCAGCAACTCCGAGGAGATTCGGGTGCAAAAACGCCGGCAAAGACAAGTTAACCCCTAACGACGGAAGCGGTCGCGGAGACGGTCGAAGAAACCTTCGCCGTCGTTGTCATCGGCGGAGTGCACCTTCGAAGATTCCTCGCGCTTGTCGCGGATTTGCTCGAGTAGCTCCTTGGTCTTCTTATCCAAATCCGTAGGTACCAGGACGTCGACGTGGGCATAAAGCTTGCCGTGGCCATCGGTACGCAGGCGTGGCATGCCCTTGCCGTCGAGCACGATCGCTTCGCCAGGCTGGGTGCCAGGTTCGATATCAATTTCCAACGATTCACCGTCGAGGTGTTCGACGGGGAAAGAGGTACCGAGGGCGGCGTCGACCATCGGCACACGCACGCTCACGTGCAAGTCATCGGCATCGCGTTCAAAGATAGGGTGCTTTTGGGTGTGCACTTCGACATACAGGTCACCGGCTGGGCCGCCGCCGTGGCCAACCTCGCCCTGGTCAGCCATGCGGATGCGCATGCCATCGCCGATACCAGCTGGGATATTGACGGTGATGTCGCGGCGCTTCTTCACGCGGCCATCGCTACCACAGTGGTTACAAGGATCGGTGATGACCTCACCAAAGCCCTGGCACTGCGGACAAGGACGTGAAGTCATCACGTTGCCAAGGAAAGAACGCTGCACTTCTTGGATTTCACCCGCGCCGCCACAGCCGGTACAGGTAACTGGCTTAGCTTTCGACGCAGAGCCGGAACCAGAACAACGATCACACAGCACCGCGGTATCAACCGTGACGGTCTTGCGCATGCCGGCATAAGCTTCCTCCAAAGTAATTGAGGTGCGCAGCAGCGCATCATTGCCAGGCTGTACGCGCGAGCGGGGGCCACGGCCTTGGCCACCGCCACCGCCGAAGAACTCAGCGAAGATATCACCCAGACCGCCGCCACCGAAGCCGCCACCGCCAAAGCCGCCACCGCCGGCTTGCTGCTCCATCGGGTCAGAGCCCATATCCACTACCTGACGCTTCTGCGGATCCAGTAGAACCTCTTGCGCTAAGGAAGCTTCGCGGAACTTCTCCGCTGCTTCTTCATCGCCGGGATTAACATCTGGGTGGTACTTACGCGCGAGCTTGCGATAAGCCTTTTTAATTTCCTGATCGGTTGCGTTAGATTCCACGCCTAGGATGCCGTAGTAGTCACGAGCCATGGGGAGATTTAGTTCCTTTTCGTTTCTATCTTTATTTAAAACTTAAAAAATTTATTCATGTCCGAGAATATCGCTGACATAGTGTGCAACGGCTGAGACCCGAGACATTGTTCCTGAATAGTCCATGAACGTGGGACCAACCACGCCTAAACCACCAAGAACTTCACCATCGGTACCATACGCGGTGGTTACTACCGACGCTTGACGCAGCTGGTCATCATCATGTTCTTCACCGATGACGACAGAAATATTGCCTACTTCTGGCACCCGGGTGAGCAAGTTTAACACCACTACTTGTTCCTCCAGCGCTTCTAAAATGCCCGAGAGATCAATCCCGCGAGAAGTAATGGAATTGCGCGTGAGATTCGGCGTGCCAGCAAGTAGGTAGCGCTCTGCTGGATATTCCACGAGCGTGTCTACTAAGACGTTCGCAGCTTTACGAAGGTGCGGGCGAATATCAAGTGCCACTTGCTCTTCTAAAATATCCAAGTGCGCAGTGGCTTCCGCCAAGGTCTTCCCAGCCAGCGCATTGTTCAAAACATCGCGCAGGCGCAACACGTCTTCTGCTTCCATGACAGAATCCAGCTCCACATTGCGCTGTTCCACCCGGCCATTGTCGGTAATAACAACCACCAGCAAACGCACCGGCGATAACGCTACGACTTCACAGTGCTTAACTGTCGACACCCGTAAGTTCGGCATCTGCACAACGGCTGCAGAGTCAGTAATCTGCGCGAGCATACGCGCTGCTCGATGCAACACGTCTTGCAAATCCACGCCACCATCTAAGAAAGTCAGCATCGCTTTGCGCTCCGGCCGCGACAAGGGCTTGAGATCATGCAGCGAATCGACAAAGACGCGGTAGCCCTTTTCCGTAGGCACGCGCCCCGACGACGCATGAGGTTGAGTAATTAACCCCTCTGATTCCAACACCGCCATGTCATTGCGGATCGTGGCAGAAGATACCCCTAACTGATAGCGCTCCAGTAATGCTTTAGAACCCACAGGTTCTTGCGAGGAGATAAAGCCTGCCACAATTGCGCGCAGGACCTCTTTACGCCTAGCGTCAGTGATACTCGACATTTAGCACTCGCCTCCTTCGGTTGCTAAATACTACCCCACCACCAAGCCATTGTTAAGTTTCAGACTCCTCAGCCAAAAGCAGATCCGTGATGATGCCATCAGCAAGCAAGCGACCAGTGTTTGTGACACGCAACCGGCCGTCATCGACAAGCAATCCGCGCTCAATAAAGCCTTCCACCGCTGGCTGAGCTGCAGGGGTGAGCAAGCTGCGATCAATACCTTCGCGCAGACGCAAACCCAACATGATTTTCTCCATGTGGTTTTCTTCCGCCGTCAAGGTTTCCGAATCTGCGATAGGCAACTCGCCCTCGCCCAACATCTTGATATAGCGCGCCGGCAATTTCACGTTGTAGAAACGCTGCTTACCGATGTGCGAGTGCGCGCCCGGACCTGCACCCCACCATTCTTTATCGCGCCAGTAGATCATGTTATGGCGGCACTCCCCGCCTTCCTTGGCCCAGTTGGAGACCTCGTACCAGCCAAAGCCTGCATCGTCTAGCCTGCCCGCGATAATCTCATAGCGCCTAGCCATGGTGTCCTGGTCTGGCATTGGAAGCTCACCCTTGGCCACCTTGCGCGCCATGCGGGTGCCATCTTCGACAATGAGGGAATAGGCACTGATGTGGTCCACGCCCGTGTCCAGCGCGAGGTCGAGCGTGCGGCGGACATCATCATCTGTTTCCGTCGGCGTCGCGTAAATCATGTCCAGGTTGACGTGGTCAAAGCCTGCGGCCTTGGCTTCCTTGGCCGCCGCAAAAGGCCGGCCCGGGGTGTGCGCGCGCTCTAAAATCTGCAACACGTGCGAAGATGCCGACTGCATCCCTAGGCTTACGCGGGTAAAGCCTGCCTCTTTGATCTGCTCAAAGAACTCCGGCGAGGTCGACTCCGGATTCGACTCGGTGGTGATCTCCGCACCTGGCGAAATCCCGAAGCTATTGCGCGCCGCATTGAGCACACGAGTAAGCCCTGCCCCACCTAGAAGCGAGGGGGTGCCACCGCCGACGAAAATCGTATCGGCTGGACGGTTAATTTTCTCTGCGGCCTTGTCTAATTCGCGCTCTAGCGCATCCAAATACGGGCCCGTGAGATCCCGTGGGCTTCCCAGCTCACCCGGGGTATAAGTATTGAAATCGCAGTAGCCGCAGCGCGTTGCGCAAAACGGCACGTGGATATAAAGCCCAAACGAGTCTGTCATGGCCATTACACTAACGCTTAACGCGAAATCCGTGTAATCTTGTCACATCATTTCCAAAATGATATGCACCTGATTTTCCAACTCAAAGAAAGGCACCCGCTGGTGGAACCTCCGAGTCGATGTCCCCGCTACCAAATCTCTAGGTGGTGGGGAGCACTATGATGACCGCAATCTTGATGATTTTGGGTGGCATCGTAGTTATTGGCCTGATCATCGTTGCAAACGCTTTCTTCGTAGCGCAAGAATTTGCCTACATGTCAGTTGACCGCGCCCAGTTGCGCACACTGGCGACCAATGGCGACGTCCGCGCCCAACGAGCGCTCACAATTACACAAAAAACTAACTTCATGCTTTCCGGCGCACAGCTGGGAATTACCGTCACTGGCCTGCTTATTGGCTATGTCGCAGAACCCCTCGTAGGCCAAGGCCTCGGCGTTTTGCTCGGCGGAGTGGGAGTGCCCGCGGCAGTGTCTGTCGGTGTCGGCACCGTCTTAGCCCTGGCTGCATCTACTATCGCCACGATGTTGTTTGCGGAACTATTCCCAAAGAACTACACCATCGCAGCACCTATGAAATCTGCCCTGTGGCTGGCTACCCCGTCGATTATCTTCTTAAAGATTTTCGGCCCACTGGTGCACTTTTTCGAATACTCTTCCAATGCAATTTTGAAGACTTTCAAGATTGAGCCTTTAGAAGACGTGGATTCCTCCGCCACCTCCGGCGACTTGGAATCCATCATGGATAATTCCCGCGAATCCGGCGACTTGGACGATGACACCTACCTGGTCTTAGACCGTTTGCTGCATTTCCCGCATGAAGATGTCGACCACGCCATGGTGCCGCGCTCGCGCACCGATGTTGTCGAACCTTCAACCACCATTGCCGAAGTGCGTGAGCTGATGGCTTCGAACCACACGCGCTACCCCGTCATCGATGACGACCACAACCCAGTTGGCGTGGTGCATCTTTTTGATGTGCTGACCTGGGAGGGCGCCCCAGATGCACCGGTCACGGAAATCATGAAAGATGCCGTCGTCGTGCCAGAGTTGATGCCTTTGCCGAATTTGGTTGAGGAGCTGCGCCACGCTGATGAAAAGCTGGCGTGTGTTATCGATGAATACGGCGGTTTCGTCGGCATCGTGACTTTGGAAGACTTGGCTGAGGAAATTTTGGGCGATATCGCCGACGAACACGACGTCGAGGAAACAGAAGAGATCACCGAGCAAGACGAGACGCATTGGCTTGTCGATGGCGACACGCCTCTCGATGAAATCGAACGCGCCATCGGCCACGACCTGCCCGAAGGTGACTTTGAAACCATCGCCGGCCTGCTCATCGCGCACACCGGTGCTTTGGTGGAAGAGGGAGAAACCCACACCATTGACCTCGAAGCCGAACCTGAAGACTGGGTCGAAAATGATGCTCCGCAGCGCCACCTCAAGGTACGCGTGGAAGAAATCGACCGCCACGTCCCTTCTGTGTTGGCCATTGAGCTGATCGAAGAAACCGCCAGCGAAGCAGAATCCGCTGCCGAGGATTCCCGTGAGCCAGACGGAGATGATGCTCCCTCGGATGCATCACCGACCGACGAAGGGCAGGTGCGCTAATGGATAGCTGGATTTTCAATCTTGTTGTTACCCTGCTGGTGATTATCGCCTCGGCCTTCTTTGTCATCATCGAGTTCTCTTTGATGAGTGCGCGCCGCAACCGCTTGGAAGAAACTGCTGAGACCTCTCGTGCATCGCGCGCTGGTTTGCGCTCTTTAAATGAGCTGACCATCATGCTCGCCGGTGCGCAGCTGGGTATTACCGCTGCGACATTTATCCTGGGTGCTGTCACCAAACCATGGGTGCACCACCTGCTGATGAGCCCATTGGAAGCCCTAGGCTTGCCGATGGCCATCGCTGATGTTGTTGCCTTCATTGTCGCGCTGTTTATCGTGACCTTCTTGCACTTGGTCATCGGTGAGATGGCTCCGAAGTCCTGGGCTATTACGCACCCGGAAACTGCGCTGCAGATCATCGCTATCCCTGCCCGCGGCTTCATCTGGATTTTCCGCCCGCTTCTCACGTGGATTAACCATATGGCCAATGTTCTGGTGCGCAAGACTGGGGAAACACCTGTCGATCGCGCTGGCGCTGCTGGATATGACGTCGATACGCTGCGTACCTTGGTTGAACACTCCCGCGACACCGGCACCCTGGACGAAAGTTCTGCAAGCCAGATTACCGGCGTGATTGAGCTGGAAACCTCCACCGTCGGCGAATTTGCGCGCCTACACGGTTCTGAGATTGTGCCTTTGCCTGCCGATGCCACCGTTTCCGAACTCCAAGCCCTATGCCTGTCTAAAGGCATCATGCGCGCGTTGATTTATCCAAAGAATTCGCGTCTGCCCCAGGTTGTGCACGTGCGTGACACCTTGATGGCGAAGCCGGATGCTCCTGCCCTGCAGTTCTCGCGTCCTGCGCTCAACGTTGCTAGCTCCACCACGGTACAGCAGACATTGGATCACATGCGTGCCCGTAATGAGCAGATGATCATCGTAGGTAAGCCGAACAACAAGCCTGGCGCTCAAGCGGTGTGGATTCTGACGTGGAATAACATCATGGGCCAGCTGTGGCCACAGATTACGGAAGAGCTGGACAAGGTCCCTACTCTCCCACCCGAAGAGCGCGCAGCTTTCCGCCGCCCGCTGCAACCGGGAGACGAGAACTAGTACAACTTACGTTCTAGCGAACTAAGGGCCTGACTTCGACATTGCTTTCGAAGCCAGGCCCCTTTTCCATTCATTATCTCGACCAGATTGGCCCGCCTGTGGAAAACTTCGCCTGTTGCGTGATGTGTCAACGTAGTTATCCACAGGTTTTTGTCCTTCCCCTAGCGCGGGCTTGCGTTTGCGTTTTAGTGTCGAAGGCATGGATAAATACGAAGAATTTATGGCTCTTACCAGCCAAGCAATAGGCATCTTAAAAGACATGTCTAAACGCTCGCCATATGACATGGCAAGCGATGGCATGGCTCGCAAGACTGCGAAGAGTTTCACCCAGCTTTCCGATGTCCTTTTCGGCCCCACCGACTCACCTCGCCTCCAACGCGAATCAGTAGCGCTTGCTGAAGAGCGAGGGTTAAGCCTTGAGTATTTAGAGATGGTGGAAAAGCACGCCCGGAAGTTGAAGAAGCGCGGTGCCGCGTGGCGCTTACGTGCAGAACTTATCGCGTTTGAAGGCACCTTCGAAGAAGCCGAAGCCTACGCTAAAAAGCGCGTCACGGAAGAAGGCGGCGACCCCAAGAAGAAACCGGGTGTACGTCTTGGCCGCGTTGTAGACGGCCTGCGCACCATTAGCATTACCGATACCCAGCGCCGTATTACTGACTTAGAAAAGACGCTTGACGCTGCTATCAAAGACGATGGCCAACCTCGCTCTGAAGCATTATTAGAACCCTTCTGGAACCTCGTCGAAGGAGGCGGCACCGGGCTTATCAAGCCGGAATACCGCACCGTCATTGCTATTGGTCTCGATGATTTCGCGAAAGTTTCCTGCGGTCGCGGCGAGGAAGTCATCGTTGCTTTATCCGACGGCACGACCATGACCGGCGTCGAGTTCATCAACGCTGCGATGGAAGGTGCTTTGGGCGACAAACTCTACGTCGGGCTCTTCCACCCCACCGCCGGACCGGTCAACCTTTATGAGGCACGCTTCGCATCCGACAAGCTACGAACTTTAGCCATGGCCGAGAATCTCGTGTGCCCGTGGCCAGACTGCAACGTACCAGCCGATAGATGCCAGGTCCACCACATCGACACACACAAGAATGGTGGTCATACCAAGCCATCGAATCTGACGATGCTGTGTAAGTACCACAACGGCGTCAACGACGATGACGGCCCGAGCAAGAAGCGGAAACGACCAAGTCCGGGTAAACCCAAGCGCGGCAGGATGCGACGCCACCGCGGCAAAGTCCGCCTGCACACCCCAGGCGGCAAACTTGTGGGCAACACGCACCACGTGAGCAGCATGGGAGCAATGGACCTGATCTAAACCCACAGCTGAGAGGAGCGAACAGGTGACCATCAGAGCTAACTAGTCAACCGGGCTGGTTAGCCAATTCGGCGATCCCTTTTTAAGAAAGGGCTTGTGCCTAGCGCCGGAGAGCTTGAATCACGGCGTCGATGATGAGGAAAGCAACGAGGCTGAGGCCAAACATCGGCGCCATGACCGAGTAGGCCACCAAGAATGCGATGATGCCGGCGAGAACCGCTGGGCGGGTGCGTCGCCACTGCCCCGCTGCTTGCAGTCGGCCCGGGCGTCCGTTGCGTCCGCGCAGCCACCACATGCGATAGCCCAGCGCGTTAATAGTCAACAGCCCTAGTGCGATGCCACCGAGCACCAGCTGGTTAATCCAGCCAAATAGCGTGCCCATGTGCAGCTGAATCAGCCAGGCGGAAAGCTTCGCGGCCAATGGCCAATCGGAGTGGTGAACGCGGTCGACAATCTCGCCGGTCTCGCCATTGACGGAGATGGCATCGTTAGCGAGCTTCCACGGCTCACGCATTTCGGTAACAGTTTAGGCAGTACCTTCTTCTGTTGGCAGAGCAATCTCGATGATGCCACTCATACCGGCCCCGCGTGCAGTGGTGGCAACGGTATCGATCTGGCTGATGTAAGTCTGCGTCAGGTCGTCTTGACCCGCGAGCGTTGAGGATTCTTCGTGACCGCTGTGATGATGGTGCGCGTGTTCGTCCTGGGCGCTAGTTGTTGCGGTCATGGTGGTGGCAGAGATGCTGGTTTCCGGGGTGGGCTGCACCCAATCCAATTGCGCGCGCAGATTGGCGATATTGCCGCCGGCCATAGACGACCACGTCAGACCGGTGACGGTGAGGAACAGGAAGCCGGGCAGAAGCCAGACGCCCAAAATGCTGTGAATGCTGCGGATCTTCTTGCGCTTGGCGTGCGCTGTTGAACCTTTTCGCGAACCTGTGGCTGAACCCTTACCGACGCGCCAGCGCACCCACCACACCCACGCGCCCGCAAGCGCCAGAATCCCTAGCCAGGAGGCGGCCATTTCTGAGTAGATGCGGCCGTACTCTCCTAGCCACAGCTGGCGGTGGCCTTCAGAGATCCAGGTGCGAAGCGGCAAGGCTCGGGAGGAACCGTACTGGACTAGCTCTCCGGTAATTTCCAAAGAGCCTGGGTCGACGAAGACTGCTTGTCGGTAGCTGGAGCTCTCCAAGGCGGGGTCATGAAAAAGCACGCGCGTGGTTTGGGTGGGGTCTTCGAAGCTTTGAACTGCTGATAGTTGCAGGTCTGGGTTCACGCGCGTGCTGCTTCTACTTGGCGCTCGAGTGGGTGAGCAGGTTCCAACGAGCTCGCTGTAATCTCATCATGGTAGACCACTTTTTCAAGCGTCGGCGCAAAGGCGTAGATAAAGCCCGACAACGCTGAGATAACCAGTAACGGTGCTACAAATACTCCGGCCACCGAGTGCAGCCGGTGGATAATCCCATAGGAGCCCCCGGCTCGGCGAGCTGGGATAGTAGACTTAACGGACACGTTATCTTTCACAGATGATAAGTCCTATCAAAGACGAAATAGTTCCGCGCCATCTAGTTTCTGGGCATTAGAAAAAGCTCCGACCCGAAGGTCGAAGCTTTAGCTATTTAAAGGTCCGCTTAGAAAAAGCGTGGCAGTTCGATGTTGAACTGTTCTGCGATTTCGCGAACCTCAGGTACCTGAGAAGCAAATGCAGCAGCGCCACCAGCCAGTGCTACAGCAGAAGCGATGACGTAGCCGTAGTTGAGCTTGTCGAACGGGGTTGCCTCGCTGGCGCTGGAGTTCTTCTCAATGCCCCAGAGAGCCTTTTGAGAGTCAGAAGCGTCCAATTTCTCACCGATCTTGGAAGAGAGGGTGAAGTTCGAAGACAGTGAAGTTTCCTGCTTCTTGGTTTCGTCATTGGAGCTCTGCGCGAAGGCAGGGGTAGCGGACAGTGCAACTACAGCAGCGGTAGATGCAGCGATCAGGGACTTACGAATAGAACGCATCTATTTCTTCTCTTTCGGCAGTAGGGTGATTCCACTTTTTACACAGCGTGCCAGCAGGCCCAGCACAGCAACTACCATAGCAGTTTTTTTATTTCGCCGCACAGAGAATTATTTCAACCGAAAAATTCTGTTGCTTGCGCCGGCAGTTGCCTAAGCCGTCGTAGCGGAACGTTTTGCTGCCGCACGTTTGGCGGCTACCTTGGCAACGATGCGGTCGATACGCGCGCGCTCTTCCAAAAACACCGGCGGATTGTGCCCGCGCATGGTGCGGACATAAGCAAAGTGGGATTCCACCACAGTGCGGTACCAGCCGTGGCATGCGGCGTTGACCTGCTGGCCGGTGCGGTTGTATAACTGTGGCAGAGAAACCATGTCCAGGTTGCGGGCAACGGCATCGGTTTGGTCAAGGACATATTCGACGACATCGCGCAGATAGTCTGCGGTCGCAGCCGTGCGGTCCTGCAAGGCAGCGGCAAGCTGATGCACTGCGACAGGCGGACCATCGATGGGAAAATCAATTTCGAGAGTCTGCGCATTGAAAGTACGCGGAGCCTCAACATCATTCTGACCAGAAGCGGCAGCAGAAATGGTGCCAGAACGCAGTCCTGAGACCAAAGCCTGGCGCAGACCGATAAGCTCGCCTACACAGCGGCCGGAATCCACGCGGGCGTCTTCGATGATGTCGCCAAGTTCTGCCAGGCAGTCCATGGCCAGGTCATTGTCCCAGTCCTCGATGGCCTCAATGAGGTTCTCGATGTACTGAGCGACTTCATCCCCGATGTTGTAGATTTCCTGGGTTAGTTCGCGGTGCCGAAGCTCGGCGGCAATCTTGCGCATTGTCTTAGCCTCTCCTTCCGCAATCTCTAGCCCAGTGGGTCCTTGCCTACTAAATGCATACCCTCAACTTAAAGTTGAGAGTAACGGTTAACGGGAATGACTCTATTGCAGATCTTGAGAAATATCTGTTAGACACTCCGTAATTTCACAGCCCTTAGCTTCGGCTAGGTCCACGCACGTGTTTAACGGGTGTAGAGGTGATCAATTGCGTCGCTGTAGCGCTGCGCCACAACATTGCGCTTGACCTTTAACGTCGGGGTCAGTTCGTTTTCTTCCTCGGTCAAATCTGATTCCAGAATATAAAACTTCTTGATGGCTTCAGCATGCGACACCGTAGCGTTGACCTGGTTGATGGCGTCTTGAATTTCCGCGCGCAACTGCGGCTCTGTGGCCAGCTCTTTAATCGAGCGGTTTTCTGGGATATTGCGGTCTAGCTTCCAACGCTTCAGGATATCTGGATCCAGGGTAATGAGCACGCCCACAAACGGCTTCCCGTCGCCTACGACCATGGCCTGAGAGACCAGTGGATGTGCGCGCAAAATATCTTCCATCGGACCAGGTGAGACATTCTTTCCGCCGGCTGTGACAATCAGGTCTTTCTTGCGGCCAGTGATCATCAACTTCCCGTTATCGAGAATCTCGCCCAGGTCACCGGTGTTGTACCATTCGCCGTGCAGGGCTTCCCTGGTAGCTTCCTCGTTATTCCAGTAGCCAGCAAAGACGGTGGGGCCTTTGACTAAAATCTCGCCGACGCCATTAGTGCGAACGGTCATGCCCCCGATCGGTGGGCCGACAGTACCGATTTGTTGATCGTCAAAATCGACCGTGATGGCGGCCGCGACCTCGGTTAGCCCATAGCCTTCATACACTGGCACGCTGATGCCACGGAACCAGTGCAGGAGGTCTTGGCCCATCGCGGAGCCGCCGGTAATGCAGAAATGCACCGAACCGCCAACGCCCTCACGGATCTTGGAGTAGACCATACGGTCAAAAACTTTGTGTTTGGCCTTTTGAATCCGCGTTGGGCCTTCCTCAGTATCCAAAGCCTTGGAATACTGAATGGCTGCTTGTTCAGCTTGTTCAAAAATTCCGCGCTTGATAGCCGAGCCATCCGCAGCCTTTTGCGCCGCCGAGTTACGCACCTTTTCAAATACGCGCGGCACGCCCAAAATCAGGTTCGGGCGCGAGCGCTGGAATTCCACCGAGAGGGAGGAAAAGTCCGACCAATGATTCTGCGTCGCACCACCAATGGCCACCGCCAAAGACACTGCACGGGAGAATACGTGCGCCATGGGCAAAAAGGTCAGCACGCGAATGCCGGGCCCCACAATCGCACCAATCGGGTTGGTCAGCAGTCCGCGAACTTCCGCCAACCAGTTCTTGTGCGTCAAAATGCAGCCCTTAGGTTTGCCAGTGGTACCAGAGGTATAAACCAAAGACGCCAAATCATTGGTAGAGGTTGCGGCAATGCGCTCATCGACGACCTCATCAGTCAAAGAGCGACCTTCAAATTTCAACGTATCTATCGCCGAGGAATTAATCTCCAAAATCCGGCGCAACTGCGAGGTGAAGCCGGAAAGTGAGGGGTTGCCGGAGTCATCGACGAGCAAATGCTGCACTAACTCTGTGTGGTCCTGGCTCTCAGTAATGGCCAATACCGCACCCGAATCTTCTACCACCCAGCGCACCTGCGACAGCGATGAAGAAGGATAAACCGGCACCGAAACCGCGCCCGCCGCCCAAATAGCAAAGTCTAAAAGAGACCATTCATAACGGGTTTCGGAGATAATAATAATCCGATCACCCTGCTCTATCCCCGCGGCGATAATGCCCTTGGCCACATCATAAACTTCCCGGATAAACTCCTTGGCAGTGACATTAATCCACTCATAATTAGCAGGCCGAGTAAACATCACGCCATGCGGACGAGCTTTCGCGGTGTCCATCAACGCAGTTAGGCAGGTTTCGTTGTCTAAAATTTCAAATTCTGCCGGCGTATGGGTTTCTTGCAAAGTCACAGCTGAGCCCTTCCATATGGCTTTGGGACGAAAATAACGCTTCTTAGCTTATCAATGGTTGC
This sequence comes from Corynebacterium stationis, assembly GCF_001941345.1. Classification (NCBI taxonomy): domain Bacteria; kingdom Bacillati; phylum Actinomycetota; class Actinomycetes; order Mycobacteriales; family Corynebacteriaceae; genus Corynebacterium; species Corynebacterium stationis. The sequence goes on along the minus strand of NZ_CP009251.1, from coordinate 812,194 downwards.
AATGTGGCAGAATAGCGTGGTGTGACATACCGCCAACTATTGGAAGAGCTCGCAGCCAACCACGGGGTGTCTACCGGCTATCACTCCCAAGGTGGTCAGTGGATCGATATTTCTGATGCCACGTTGGAATACACTCTCCGTGCCCTTGACGTCCCCCTATCCGCCAACCCTACTGAGCAAGAACTCACTGACCGTTTGTACCTGGACTACTTGGCGCGTTCTTCTCGGCCTTTGCCTGCTGCCGTGGTGGCGCCCGCGGGGACTGAGAAAACTTTTACTGTCCATGTCCATGCCGGTGCTTCCGCCGATGTGCACATTGAACTAGAAAAAGGCGGGCGGCGCGAGGTCTACCAAGACCCAAATGACCAACCTGCTGTGGAAGTAGATGGCGTGTTGTGGGGCGCTGCGACCTTCCACATCCCAGGTGATTTGCCGCTGGGCTACCACGAGTTGGTGCTGCGCTCTGATGGCTTTGACCACCCGGTCACGTGCGCGCTGATTATCTACCCGCCGCGGCTGACCACTGCGGACAAGTACGTGGAGTCCCCTGCCTACGGTGTCATGGCGCAGCTGTATTCGGTGCGCTCGGAGCAGTCTTGGGGCATGGGTGACTTTGGGGATTTAGCGCAGTTGGCGGAAATCGCGGCGCAGGAGGCGGGGGCGGAATTCTTGCTCATCAACCCGCTGCACGCGGCCGAACCGGAGCCACCAGTGGAAGACTCCCCGTATCTTCCCACCACCCGGAGGTTTATCAATCCCCTCTATTTACGCATTGAAGACATCCCAGAGCTTTCGCTTCTCGATGCCTCCCTGCAAGACGATATTGCCGAACTCGCTGCCGAATTCCGCGAGCGCAACCACAGCGCTGACCCGATTGAGCGCAATGCAATCTTCGAGGCCAAGCTGGCGGTATTGCGGGAGCTTTTCGCACTGGAACATACCCCGGAGCGCACCGCGGATTTTTTGGAATTTACCCGCAGTGAGGGCAAGGGGCTGGCACAGTTTGCGCTGTGGTGCGCGCAAAAAGAAGCAGTCTCCGGCAGGCACGCTATCGATGACGAAGAAGAGCAAGACTACGCGATCGCCTTTTATTCGTGGCTGCAATTTTTATGTGATGAGCAATTCCGCGCTGCGCAGCAGCGTGCGCTGGCAGCGGGGATGAAGATTGGCATTGTGACAGACCTAGCCGTGGGCGTGCACCCGGGTGGCGCGGATGCAGAAATCTTGGCGGAGTTTTTAGCGCCGCAGGCTTCCGTGGGCGCGCCACCGGATGATTACAACCAGCAAGGACAGGACTGGTCACAGCCGCCATGGCACCCGGTGCGCTTGGCAGAATCCGGCTATAGGCCGTGGCGCGACATGCTCGAAGCGGTGCTGCGCAATGCTGGCGGTGTGCGCGTGGACCATATCTTGGGCCTTTTCCGCTTGTTCTGGATTCCGCGCATGTCTCCGCCAACGAACGGAACCTATGTGGCCTATGACTTTGAAGCCATGCTGGGCGTGCTCGCACTGGAGGCTGAACGCACCGGCGCCGTCGTTATCGGCGAAGACCTGGGCACCATGGAACCTTGGATTCAAGACACCCTGCGCGATAAAGGGTTTATGGGCACATCCATCGTGTGGTTTGAACGCGATGAACACGGCGCTCCCCTGCCGCAGGACAAATACCGTCCGCTGGCACTTGCCTCGGTAGGTACTCACGATCTTCCGCCAACCTTGGCTTATCTCGGCGGCGAGCACATTACCCTGCGCGAGCGCCTGGGGCTTTTTACCCGCCCCGTCGACGAGGAAATTGCCGAGGACCTCGACTTCCAAGCGCAGGTACTGCACTCGATGTCTGAAAGTGGGCTTTTGCCCGAGCGCGATTTCGCGCACCTGCCCCGGCAGGAACGCGGCAATCCGACTCAGCTCATGGGCGCACTGCACGCGTTTATTGCAGGCACACCTGCGGCATTAACGTGCACCAATTTAGTAGATATGGTCGGCGATATTCGCGCGCAAAACCAGCCGGGAACCACCAATGATCTGTATCCGAACTGGTGCATTCCGTTGTGCGATAGCTCAGGTCAGCCAGTGTTAATTGAACAGCTCGCAGACAATCCGCTATTTCGCACCATCACCGCGACCAGTAAACGCACTGTTTAGCAGCTAGAAGAAAAGGCCCCACAGCGCGGCGAGGATCACCAGCACAAACATCGCACGCAAGGTGATATTGACCCAACTCCTCGGCAGTGCGCGCTTGCGCTTGACTACCGGAACCGGCGGCGCTGGTTCCGGAACGGCGGCCTCGTCTTTGACTTCCTCGTCATGCTCAGCGCGCTCAGGATCCCACAGGCCCTCACGCGGGTCGTAGCTGGGGTCGAGGTTAAACGGCAAAATATCGTCAAAACCCACGCGTTCTTTGCTTACGCGTTCTTTATCCTTGCGATCGGAGTCATCGGAGGATTGTGGATTAGATTCAGGGCTTGACACGGTGCCCATCTTAGCCCGTAGCCGATGAATCCGACGAAATCACGGTGCGGATAGCACCACTAATGAGGTCAATAACCCCCATGAGCACCCAGGCCAGCACGATGAGCGCTGGTACGCCCACCAAGATGATGGTGCCCATTTGCTGCCAGACCGGCGCTGTGACGAAAGGCTCCGTGAGCACGTCACTAAATTCTCTAAACCACTCCATCACTTCGAGATTCTAGCTCATAAGCTTTAAGCGAAACCGCTAAACTGGTGTGTCATGTCTACTGTGTCTACCGTGCTCGTTCATGCCCCGGCGGGAATCTATCAGGGCCTTTCTCACGATGGCGTAAATTTCTTCCACTCCATCGACTTTTTAGATTTACCCACGCGCTACGCGCCGGCGCAGCCAGCAGATTTTGCGCCAGAGCAGCTTTTCGATGCCACCGTCGAGCGCCCCCATGAAATCGCACTGAGCATTTCCACGCCGGACGATGCCCGCCCAGGCTCCGACCACCCTGTAGTTGTCTATATCCACGGTGGACGCTTTGAATCCGGCACCCATGAAGACCCGCGTGCCGAGGGCACTGCGAATGCACGCCACGGCGTTGTCCAAGTCCAGCTGGGTTACCGCGTGGGCTTTGAAGGTTTCGTGCAATTTCCGGGCGATGAACCTCACACCTACCGGGGGATTGATGACTGCCAGGTGGGGCTCGAGTGGGTGCAGAAAAACATTGAAGCCTTCGGCGGCGACCCGACTAATGTCACTATCATTGGCCAATCCGCCGGCGCCACCACCGCATTGTGGTTGATGCGCAAAGACCACTTTCGTGGGGGCTTTCGCCGGGTCATCGCGATTTCCCCGTGCTATCCACGCCATTCTTTCGCACAGCGCAAAGGCACCTTGCGCGCCTTCTTTGGCAAGCCGATTACCCGTCGGTCTTTTGAAAAGGCCTCGCCAAAGCGCTTAAAGCGTACCTTTAAGCTGTTTCGCACGCGCTATATTTTGGACATGGCGCTTGGCCCCGCGCCTTTTCAGCCGGAAGAATTAGCCGATGTACCAGTCTTGTTGGCGTCCACGCGCGATGAGTTCTACCACGATATCGGCGGCAAATGGGCCGATAATTTGAAAGACAGCTTCTTTAAACGCTGGATAATAAAGAAGACCTCTATCCTGATGGGGCTGCGTAAAGAGTCCTATGACCTGTGGAAATTCGCCGCCGATAAGATTGATCCGGCCCGCACCATGGGCCGCAGCATCGGCGATACGCAGATTCGCCGCTGGGTCGCCTGGGCAGGTGACGCCGCCCCGGGTGATACGTGGATGCTGGAATTTACCAAAACCACTAAACCCGCGCTGCACTGTGATGAGCTGCGCTATCTCTTCGGCGTGCACACCGTCGATGTCCGCGATGAGAAAAAGGCCGAGACCGCGCGCATTCTCAATAACTGGGTGCAGTCTTTCATCCGCACCGGTAAGCCCGAAGGGCTGCCACAATACCGTGCGCAATCCGAGGAAGACCGCCGCACGGTGATGGTGTACAACTTAGAGACCGGCGAGCAGACAATAGAAAAGGGCACGCTGGATTACTTATATCCGGCGTACCCAATGAACTTAGAAGAGATGGGCTTCTAGCGCCCGAGCAAAGTCTCGCGCAGCTGCGAGTGCGAGAGTTCTTCTACCATCCACGGGGAAAATACCCCGGGGGTGGCGTCAATAGCTGCGATTGCCTTCTCAATATCAACCCACTCATAAGAATCCACTTCTTCTGGGTTGGGTTCAAAGCTCGCGCCTGCGGCAAGCGTCGTAATAAAGACCGGGCAGATTTCGTTTTCCACAATGCCGGAGGAATCCACCGCGCGGTAAGCAAAATCCGGGAGTACTTCTTCCGGCGCCGAGAGATCTGCTGGGTCAATGCCCAATTCCACCCGCGCGCGGCGATACACTGCCTCGGCATTGCTCTCCCCTGGCGCTGGATGTCCACAGAAGGAATTCGTCCACACACCCGGCCAGGTCTGCTTCGTCAAAGCCCGTCGCGTGAGCAGCAGCTTCCCGTCGCGTACCAACCATGCGGAAAAGGCAAAGTGCAACGGCGTATCCGCGGTGTGCACCACGACCTTGTTCTCGGTGCCTGCGGGTTGACCGTTCTCATCTGCAAGGATGACAACTTCATCAGTGGAGTGTGTGTTTAGATTTTTGTGCATTAAAGAGTCAGTGATCCTTCCCAGACAACATTGCCGATTTTTAATCGCGCATTCCACAAATTCCCGGGCGCAACATCGAAACGATACTGCAAATTCGTTGAGGCCCCCGCACCCAATGGCCGGTCCAGACCGGGTGCAACCACATTCGTATTCACATCAGGGTCATAAGGCAAAAGGTCAACGCCAGACCAACCACCGTTGCCGTCGGCAACTTCAAGTACCGGGTCGGAGATGGCATCGGCAGGCAATGGCAAATCGGTGTCATTGCGCACCTTAATGGTCACTACGGAGCCGGAAATATTATCCTGGTACGCGCCCTGATTCCACCAGGTCACGCCATAGCCTTCGTCCTTGACCGGTTCGGGGATATCACCGGTGATGAGTTGCTCTTCGGTTTCTTCAGGCTGGTACGACGGCACCTCAGAGGTGCTGACCACGAGGTCTTCATCAGAGCCCAATCCGCTTGGTTCAGGGTTGAAAAAAGAGCAGCCTGCAAGGGCTACGCCCGCAATACTTACGCTGGCTATGGCAGATACAATGACGCGGGATGATGGCACTTGAGGATCTTTTCCCTTCTGGCATGACACAAACTTCTCAAACTGCACTTTAGTCTACCCACTCACAAAACAGGGCATCGCTTGGACAAAAGTGGCATACTTTCCGGTCTGAATATCCCCATAACTTAAATAAAATCTCTGGAGCATTAGTTCGTGAATTCTCTGGCCAAAATTATTAAAAATGCCCAAGCATTATGGCCCTTTTACCTTGGCGTTATCATAACTTCGGCTATCGGCGCCGCACTAGCGCTCGCCTCGCCTTTTATCGTCCGTGAAGCAACCGACACCATCGTGCAAGCTTTGAACGGCGATGAGGTTATTCGCACCGCACTTGTCACGGTCTTAGGCCTTGCCGTTGTCTTGTTGGCTGCCGATGCGGCCAACGGCGTTGTCCGTAATATCGGCGGCTATATCGGCGATGTGATGATTTCTCGGCTGCGCCAGATTCTCTCCACCCGCTATTACGCCAAGCTGCTGAGTCTGCCGCAGGGCTATTACGACAACCAGGTCACTGGCACCATCATTGCGCGACTGGATCGCTCAATCATGTTCATCACCCAGTTCCTGCAGTCTTTTTCCAATAACTTCTTTACGATGATCATTCAGGTCATTGCAATTTTGGCCATCACTGCCTTTTATTACTGGCCGCTGGCAATTTTGCTGGCAATTCTTTTCCCCATCTACATGTGGCTGACCGCGCTGACCTCGAAGCGCTGGTTGAAGTTCGAGAAGGTCAAAAACGAGCACATCGATATCGCTAATGGTCGCTTTGCTGAGGTGGTCGGCCAGATGAAAGTGGCGAAGTCTTTCGTCGCCGAAATCCGCGAGCTGGATGTCTTTTCCAAGCACTACCGCGGTTATGTCTCCAGCACGCGCCCACAGTCACGCTGGTGGCACACCATGGATACATTCCGCAGCTTGGCGATGGCTGTGGTTTTCTTCGGCATCTACGCCGTCATTTTCTGGCGCACGCTGGAAGGTCATTTCTCCATTGGCGATATGGTCATGCTCATCCAAATGGTCACCATGGCCAAGCAGCCAGTCTTCATGATGAGTTGGATGGTTGATTCGGCACAGCGCGCCATCGGTGGTTCGCGGGAGTACTTCGAAGTCATGGAGCAGGAAGTAGAGCCCACGGTAGATAGAACGCTTATCGATGCCACCCGCGCCATCCACGAACCTGAACTCGACATCACCCAGGTGCAGCCCTTGGAGGTGCCGGCTGATCCATCAGTGCCGATTTTCACATTCGATGATGTCACCTTCGCTTATGAAGAAGACAAGCCAGTTATCCAGGGCGTGAGCTTTAGTGCTCGCAAGGGCGAGAAGGTCGCACTGGTTGGCGAGTCCGGTGGCGGTAAATCTACTCTGGTCAACCTGTTGCTTGGGCTTTACCAGCCCACCAAAGGCAACCTGGAAGTACTTGGCCACGACGTCGATGAGCTCACCACAGCACGCCTGCGCGCCTCCGTCGGTGTGGTCTTTCAGGAAGCTTTCCTCTTTTCCGGCACGATTAGTGAAAATATTGCCTACGGCAAACCTGATGCCAGCGAAGAAGAAATCATCGAGGTGGCCAAGCGCGCCAATGCCCACGAATTCATCCAGGCTTTCCCCGATGGCTACAACACCATCATCGGCGAGAGAGGATTGCGCCTTTCCGGTGGTCAAAAACAACGCGTCGCCGTTGCCCGCGCCATGTTGAAAGACGCCCCCATCCTGGTATTGGATGAGGCGACCTCCGCGCTTGATACTAAGTCCGAGCGCGCCGTGCAGGCAGGTTTGGAAGAGCTGATGAAAGATCGCACGACGTTGATCATCGCCCATCGCTTGTCGACGATCGCCAACGTCGACACCATCATCACCTTGGACAAGGGAGTGGTGGATGAGATGGGTTCGCCAGCCGAGCTATCGACCACCGGTGGTATCTATGCGCAGTTGCTGAAATTGACCTCGTCGGCATCGGCTGCAGATCGCGCACGCTTGAAGAAGTACGGGTTTGCTCATGAGTCCGGAGCTGAGAATGAATCCATAGACGAAGATGAGGTTGTAGAGGACTAGGGTAGAAAACATGAAGTTTCCTACTCAAGATGAATTACGCGCCCGTTTTACCCGTAAGTGGACTCAGTTTGAGCCCGATGTCCTGCCACTTTTTATTGCCGAAAGCGATTTTCCTACCGCGCCGGTTATCAAAGAGGTGCTGCTCGATTACACCGAGCGCGAATGCTTTGGCTACAGCCCAGCACCGGGCACTGTAGATCTCGGCGGAGCGGTCTCTGAGTTCCACGCCAAGCGCTACGGCTGGCGTCCAGACCCGAAGAAGGTCTTCTGGATCGGTGATGTCGTGCGTGGCCTGCTGCTGGGAATCCAGTATTTCACCCGCCCGGACTCCCCCGTCGTGGTTCCACTGCCGGCTTACCCACCTTTTTTGGAATTGCCAGAAACTGCCGGGCGCAAGCGCATCGATGTCGGTGTTAGCCCCGCCAACGGTGATTTGAAAGAAGGCGAAAAGCCTCGCCTCGACCTGGAATCGATTGAGCGGGCTTTTGCCGACGGCGCCGGCTCCATCTTGTTGGCGAATCCTTATAACCCACTGGGCTATGTCTTCGATGAAGAACACCTCCATGAACTGGTGGAGTTGGCCAATAAATACGACGCGCGCATCTTATCTGATGAGATCCACGCGCCGCTGGTTCTCGACGGCCAACACATCTCGGTTGCTAGTCTCTCCGATGCTGCAGCACGGGTAACGATGACCATTACCGCAACGTCGAAGGCCTGGAATTTCGCAGGACTTAAGTGCGCGCAGATCATCTTCTCCAATGATGAAGACGTGAAGACCTGGAATTCTTTGCCTCACGTAGCACAAGATGGCGTCGGAACCTTAGGCATCATCGCTGCTGAAGCTGCCTATCGCGATGGAATTCCGCACCTCGAAGAAGAAATTGAATACTTGCGCAGCACCCGCGACTGGCTGGTCGAAGAGCTGCCGAAGCGCATTCCAGGACTGGTTACCTCTAAGCCGGACTCGACCTATCTTTTGTGGTTGGACTTCCGCAACACCGCGATTGGAGATATAGAACATCCCGCCGCCTGGCTTATCCAGCACGCGCGCGTGGCCTTTAACGAGGGCGTGACTTTCGGCGAGGGCGGCGCGCACCAAGCACGCATGAATTTCGCGACCTCGCCGGAGATTCTCGAAGAGGCCATCGACCGCATCGCCACTGCTATTGCCAGGGTGTCCGACAACTAAGCTATTGCGATCTCACGGTGCGGAATGTAATATCCCACGCACTAAGTAAGTGCGGATTCTTCCGCGCTTAGACGACCATTTTGCACACCTACAATTCCAAAGGACGGGCACTTCAATGTCTGACACCGTCGCGTCTGCACCTGCGAAGTCAAAGGTTCCTTCGCCGCTGCTTACCATCGTCATCGCCTCGTTAACGCTGTTTTCGATGTTCTTTGGTGCCGGCAACCTTATCTTCCCACCGATGGTGGGAGTCAGCTCCGGTACTAACTTCTGGCCAGCGATTATCGGCTTCCTCATCGCCGGAGTGCTGCTTCCTGTGGCTGCGATTGTCGCCGTGGCAATTTCTGGCTACAGCGTGCGCGACCTCGCAGCACGCGGCGGCGTGTTCTTTGGTGTTATTTTCTCCGTGATGGCTTACCTTTCCATCGGTGCTTTCTATGCACTGCCGCGTACCGGTGCTGTTGCCATGGAAACCGCTGTCACCCCGCTGGTCGGCTGGGAAGGCACTGCCGCGAATGGCATCTTCAACCTGATCTTCTTCGGTATCGCCCTGGCTTTGTCTTGGAAGAAGAACTCTGTCATTGACGTGCTGGGCCGCTTTTTGACTCCAGCTCTGGTCATCTTGTTAATCGCTTTGATCTGCTTGGCAATCTTTAACTACGAGCGCCTGCCTGGGGCACCGACTGAGGACTACTCTTCGACCCCAATGGTCACCGGCCTTTTTGAAGGCTACAACACCATGGACGCCATCGCCGGCCTGGCTTTCGGCATCGTGATCATTGGATCCCTGCGCGCTAAAGGCTTCGGCAGTGGCGGCACGCTGGTGCGTTCGACCGTTCTGACCGGAGTCATCGCCGGCGTTTTGCTCGCAGGTATCTACCTCGGCCTGGGTTACATGGCGCAGACTGTTCCAAATGGTCAGTCCTATGAATCTGGCGCGGCTTTGCTCGCAGATTCCGCGAACCTGACTATGGGAACTCCAGGTCAAACCATCTTCTCGCTGATTGTTATCCTCGCATGCTTGACCACCGCGGTCGGCCTGATTTCTGCAACCTCCGCATTTTTCAACACCCTGGTTCCAAAGTTGAGCTACCACGTATGGGCAATCATCTTCACGGTGCTGTCCATCGCCATTGCTTTCCGCGGGCTCGATGCCGTTATGGCCGTTGCGGTTCCATTCATCGTCTTCTTGTACCCACCAGCGATCACCTTGATCGTGCTGACTTTGGTGCAGCCACTGGTACGCAAGGTCGTTGGTTTCTACTGGACCTACCGCCTGGCGCTGTGGACCTCAGTCATCTGGTCGGCACTGACAACCATCGCCGCACAGGGCTGGGGAACAAATATCTTGGAACCGGTGTTGAACCTATCGCCGGGTCAGGATTTGGACTTAGGCTGGATTACGCCTACCTTCATCGTCATCATCATTGGTGTCGTTATTGATATCGCCACCAAGAATGCACGACGTGAGGCCGTCTAGGAAATAATGAACAAGTAATTATTTCCTTAGCGTCTGGCTAATTTTTAAGCAAAATTAGCCTCCTGCCACCCGCATCCTGGTTGGCAGGATTTTTTATGCACTCGAAAAGGATTGTTGGAGAAGATTTTAATGACTGAACCGAAAAACACCTCGCGCGCGCAGCTGTCCGTGCTGGATTTCTGCACAATCTATGAAGGTGAAACCCCGCAAGCATCAATCCAGCACTCCGTCGATTTGGCGCAGCGCGCAGAAGAACTTGGGTACTTGCGCATGTGGTACACAGAGCACCACAACATGCCATCGATTAGCTCTTCTAGTCCCGCGGTTCTAATCGCGCACATCGGTGCCAAGACCAACTCCATTCGCTTAGGCGCCGGCGGCATCATGTTGCCGAACCACTCCCCTTATGTCATCGCCGAGCAGTTCGGCACCCTCGAGGAGATGTACCCCGACCGCATCGATTTAGGCCTGGGCCGCGCCCCTGGCACCGATGCGCAGACGCTCGGGCGTGCACTGCGCCGTGACTACAATGCCGCTGAGCGCTTCCCCGAAGACGTCCGCGAGCTACAGGCCTACCTAGCGGATAAGTCGCCTATCCCTGGTGTGCAGGCTGTTCCTGGCGCTGGCACCAATGTGCCGCTATATATTCTGGGCTCATCCATGTTTGGTGCCTCACTAGCTGCCAAGTACGGCTTGCCTTATGCTTTCGCGTCGCACTTCGCGCCCACGCACCTAGAGCAGGCGACACGCTACTACCGCGAGAATTTCCAGCCCTCTGAGGTCTTGGATGCCCCTTATGTCATCGCCGGCGTCAACGTCACCGCCGCCGAAACCCAGGACGAAGCCAATGAGCTTTTTGAAAAGGTGTGTTTCAACCGCGTGCGCACCATGGTCGGCCGCGGACGTTACCTCACCGACGAGCAGGTAGAACAAATCGTTGCAACCCCACAGGGACAGCAGGTACTCGATATGCTGCGCTACTCTGCCATCGGTACCAAGGACGACATCCGCGACTACCTCACCGACTTCCAGGAACTCGCTGCTGCTGATGAACTCATGATCTCTTTACAGGGCACATCACGCGCCTCGACCTTGCAAAGCTTAGAGATCCTGGCCGATGCATGGGGTACTAAATAACAGCTTTCGGAGATTCAGGCAGTTAGAGATGATGCCCCCCGCTGGCTTCACCCCCTCTAACTGCCGTCTGGGGAAGACCTTGTTAAACTGCCGAAGAAGCACCAAATAGTGGTTGATTGATAGATAAAGGCTTTTCAGGAGCCTAACCTACCCATATTCAACCCTGCCCCACTGCCTGAAGTAAGTTTTGGGGCTCGAAGTACCCTAAAGAGGAGCCACTCACGATGTCTGCCCGCCGTGTGCCTCAGCAGCATATAAAAATTGCCGAACACCTACGCGGCAGAATCCTGTCAGGTGAGATGCCAGCGGGTAGTCTTCTGCCATCCGAGGCTGAGCTTTGCGGGGAGTTCGATACATCTCGCGGCCCGGTAAGACAGGCTCTTGCCTCGTTGCGGACGGAGGGCTTTATCTCGTCAGGTCGCGGTCGCCGTTCTGTAGTACTTGGGCACGAAAAAACTGAGACCTTTGAGACTTTTATTTCTACCCACGACTGGATTGAATCCAACGGTTGGGAAGCAAGCTCCAAGACTTTGTGGATGGCGCGCTGCCCCGCTCCTGCTCATGTAGCTGAGATGCTCGCCATCAAAGAGGAAGACCCCGTGGTCTTTGTGCACCGCGTCCGCTTTGCCAATGGCCGCCCTATCACGGTTGAACGCAGCTACTTTCGCCTGCCAGTAGGAAAGCACGTCCTCTACATGGATCCCGATGAAGGTTCCCTGCATGCCAAGCTTCGCGACGTCGGGCTCGGGCTCGACCATGGCCGCCGTGAAATGTACGGCGCAATCGCTAGTGAAGAAGACGCCAAACTGTTGGAGATTGCAACGGGCTCGCCCACTGTTTTTTCTAAGATTTCACTCTCGGATCATAGCGGCACCCCGGTTGAATACACGGAAATGCAGCAGCTTTTTGAAGGCCTGACATTGTCCTATAACTGCATAGCTGGCACCCCTTCCCCGCTGAATATTTCCATGCGCAATTCTGAAATTTTTGCCAAGTAGGTAAATTCCACTTTTTAGTCGGCATTGGTTACTCTTCCTGTATGACTTCGCCCACTAGAAATCGGCTTCGGTTTCTAACACTGACCGCCAGCGCACTGGTGTTGACCGGCTGCGCCGCCGGGCATACCGCGGTTGTCAATCCTGAAGACTCCGGAAGCTCCAGCACTTCTGCGATCACCATTGCCACGACATCTTCAGCGACCTCGCTGGATTTCACCACCACCGGTGGCGCAGCCATTCCCGCCGCGTTGATGGACAACGTCTACGAAACCCTCGTCACCATCGATCCTGAATCCGGTAACATCATCCCCCACTTGGCCTCGTCCTGGGACGTAAGCGGCGATGCCACCACTTATACTTTTCATCTTCGCGATGACGTGTATTTTTCCAATGGCGATCAATTCAACGCCGAGACTGCAAAATTCTCCATCGACTACGTACTCAACGAATGGTCCAATGGCATCGCCTCGCAGATGGCACCGGTAAAAGCCGCTGAGGTCCAAGATGAGCACACTTTAAAAGTCACACTCGAGCAACCTTCGCAGTCCTGGCTGTGGAATATGTCGACGGCGGTTGGTGCGATGATGAGCCCAGGGGGCATCGATAAGCTAGCAACCGAACCGGTGGGCACCGGCCCTTATCAGCTGCGGCAGTTTTCCACCGGGGAATTTATAGCACTCAAACCCAACCCAGACTATTGGGGCGCCCCGGCAGCCTCTGCTGTCACCATTTCCTTTTACCCGGATGCACTAAGCTCGCTGAATGCTTTGCAGGCCGGCCAAGTTGATGTGGTCTGGTCTATGCAAACCCCGGAGCTGCTCAATACCCTGCCTGAGGAATTTGCTGTTGAGGTCGGCACCACCAATGGCGAAATCTTGCTGTCGATGAATAATAACGCAGCGCCTTTCGATGACCCCCGCATCCGCCAGGCTGTAGCCTACGGCGTGGACCGCGCGGCGTTAAATGAAGTGATTTGGGAAGGCCTAGCAGAAGATACCGGCGGGCAACCTGTGCCACCGACGGACCCGTGGTTTAGCGAGAAGAATTTCTATGAATTCGATCCGGCCCGTGCCCAAGAATTGATGCGTGAAGCTGGCGCTGAAGGTACCAAGCTGACCTTGACCATCCCCACGGTGCCCTATGCGCAAATTGCATCCGAACTGCTTTATTCGCAGCTGACGGAGATTGGTTTTGATGTCACTCTGGAATCCGCTGAGTTTCCTGCGGTGTGGCTAGGTCAGGTCATGGGTGCGCAGGATTATCAGATGTCGCTGATTTCGCACGTCGAACCGCACGATGTCCCAGTACTTTTCGGCAACCCGGACTATTACTTGGGCTACGACTCCGAAGCCACACGGGAGCTTTTAGCCGCGGCCGATACTGCGGATTCACCGGAGCGCTACCACGCGCTTATGTCTGATGCGATTTTTACCATCATGGATGATGCGGCGGCGCTGACTTTGATGAATATGCCCAATATTGTTATCTCTGACCCGGGCATTTCCGGTTTGCAGGTCAATGCTATTACTGATGCCATGGTCTTGCGGAACCTCAAGGAGGACGCTCAGTGACGCTGCTCAAAGTGCTGGGTCGCTACATGCTGACCCTGGCTGCTGCCTCCGTGTTGATCTTCCTTCTCATGCGCGCCGTCCCCGGCAACCCGGCGCGCGTGGCGCTCGGTGTGAACGCGACCGAGGAATCCGTTGCGGAATTGACCACCACCATGGGCTTGGACCGCCCGCTGCTTGCGCAATATGGCCAGTGGCTCGGTGGTCTTCTCACCGGGGACTTCGGAGTTTCCTTGGCTTCGCAGCAAAATATCACCGCGCAAGTTATTGACCGCGCGCAGGTCTCCCTCATCTTGGTCGGTGTGGCATTGCTACTCGCTTTGGTGATTGCGATTCCTTTGGGGATGTGGACGGCGCAGCGGAAGGCATCGATAAGCAATGCTCTCACGCAGCTGGGCATCGCCATCCCAAGCTTTTTAGTGGGTATTATCCTGGTCGCGATTTTCGCTGTGCAGCTAGGCTGGCTGCCGGCTAATGGCTGGTCGCCGCCCAATCAGGGCGTGGGCTCCTTCCTTTCCCACTTGGTCATGCCGGTGATTGCTTTGGCGCTGGTGCAGGGCGCGATTTTAACCCGCTATGTCCGCTCGGCCATTTTGGATGTTTTAAACCAGGACTACATCCGCACCGCGCGCGCACTCGGTCAATCCACTACCAGGGCCTTGTGGCGTCATGGCCTGCGTAATGCTGCGCTGCCGGTGCTTACGGTGGCGGGCGTGCAATTTACCACGCTGATTGTCGGCGCCGTGGTCATCGAAGAGGTTTTTGTCATTCCAGGTTTAGGCTCCATGCTTCTCGATGCAGTCTCCGTCCGCGATTTAACCACCGTCCAATCCCTGGTCATGGTGCTCGTGGCATTTACCTTGACGATTAATGCGCTTACCGATGCCGCCTACCGCCTAATCGACCCCCGCCTGCGCCAAGGAGCACGCTCATGAGCCTTTTGCGACGACTATCTGTCACGGGCTGGATCGGCTTGATTATTGTCGGTGCCACGGTACTTGCAGCCCTGGTGTCTGTAGTGTGGACTCCTTATGATCCCTTGCTCGCGATTCCTACAGAGCGTTTAGCAGGAGGTAGCGCCGAGCATCTTTTGGGCACCGACCGCTTCGGCCGCGATGTGCTTTCGCGTTTGCTGGTGGGCGCGCAGATTACGCTTTTTGTCGGCATTATCGCCGTTGCGATTTCCGCTGCCATTGGCGTACCGCTGGGTATTGCCGCCGGTATGCGCCAGGGGAAGTTCCTCGACTCCCTGGTTATGCGCAGCGCTGACCTGTTGCTGGCTTTCCCGGCGCTGTTGCTGGCGATTATCGCCGGTGCTGTGTGGGGACCTTCGACGCTAACGGCCATGATCGCCATCGGTGTCGCCGGCATTCCCTCTTTTGCCCGGGTGTCACGCTCTGGCACTTTGCAGGTGATGTCGCAAGACTTCATCGCAGCGGCGCGTGTCTCTAAAGTCTCCGAATTTCAGATTGCCTACCGTCACGTCTTCCCGAATATCTCTGGGTTAGTTATCGTTCAATCTTCGGTGTATTTTGCGCTCGCCATCCTGGCAGAGGCGGCGCTGAGCTACCTCGGATTAGGCACCGCCCCACCCGCCGCATCTTGGGGGCGCATGCTTCAAGATGCCCAATCGCTGCTGGCGGTTAACCCCACGCTAACGCTGTGGCCAGGGCTTGCCATCGCATTGACAGTTTTGGGGTTTAACCTGCTTGGCGATGGCCTTCGCGATATCTTAGACCCGCGTCAACTCACCCGGAGGAATTAATCGTGACTGATACTCCTATTCTTCAGATCACCGATCTACAGGTCAGCACCAATTCCACTCCACTACTGGAGGGGATATCTCTGGAAATCCCCCGCGGCGGACGCGTTGGTCTTATCGGCGAATCCGGCTCCGGCAAGTCACTGACGGCTTTGTCCATCATCGGGCTTTTGCCACAGGCTTTGCGTACTTCCGGCTCGATTACTTTCCACGGCCGTGAGCTGCTCGGGTTGTCTGACCGCGAGATGTCGAAGCTGCGCGGTAACAAGATCGCCATGATCTTCCAAGAGCCCATGAGCGCACTAGACCCGCTAATGAAAGTCTCCAAGCAAATCCCCGCCTCCACAGCAGCTACTACACGGTTGTTGGAAGAAGTTGGCCTGGATTCCTCCTTCGGCTCGCGCTATCCGCACCAGCTATCGGGCGGGCAGCGCCAGCGCGTCATGATTGCCATGGCGCTCGCACAAGATCCAGACCTGCTCATTTGTGATGAGCCCACCACCGCACTCGATGCCACCACGCAAGCAGAAATCTTAAACCTGGTAGAAAAGCTGGTGGAGGATCGTGGCCTGTCTTTGCTATTTATTACCCACGACTTAGGCGTTGTGGGGCGCATGTGCACCGAAACTCTCGTGCTGCAATCAGGTGTGATTGTCGAATCTGGTGCCACCGCCGATGTGCTTCACAACCCGCAGCATTCTTATACCCAAGAACTTATCGCGGCTTCCCAACTTGGTAGCCCCACAACGCACCCGGCTGCCGCAACGGAGATTGCCGTGCGCCTCGATAACGTGAGCAAAATCTACGGCACAAATACCGCCGCACACCAGGTCAGTTTAGAAATCCCCCGCAGCAGCCGCTGGGGTCTAGTCGGTGGCTCCGGTTCCGGAAAGAGCACCCTGCTGAACATGATTGCAGGGCTGACTCAGCCGACCTCAGGAAATGTCACCGTGTCCGGCTCGCTGCAGATGGTTTTCCAAGACCCCCAGGGCTCTTTAGACCCGCGCATGACCGTGCGCTCGATTATCGCCGAAGGGCTGCCGGAAAAACGCGATGTCACCGCCCAGGTGGACAAAGTACTCACAGCAGTAGGTCTTCTACCCGAGCACGCCACGCGCTATCCGCATGAATTTTCCGGCGGGCAGCGTCAAAGAATCTCCATTGCGCGCGCAATTGTTGGCAATCCTGATATTTTGCTTGCCGATGAAGCAGTCTCCGCGCTCGATGTCTCCGTGCGCTTGCAGATCCTCGATCTTTTAAATTCCTTAGTCGAGCAGCTGGATTTGACTCTGCTATTTATTTCTCACGACTTAGCCGTCGTGCGTCAGCTCTGCACACACGTAGCGGTGATGCATGAAGGGGAAATCGTTGAGCAGGGCCCCATTGAGCAGATATGGGAAAACCCCCAGCATAGCTACACCCAAGCACTACTTTCTGTTACGTAGCTTGAGAGCTAACTAGCTCGAATGCACGTCCAATAAAAATGACCCATCGAGCAAGTGCTCTTCCGAGTACTCAAAGACCGCGAAGGCTTCTTCCAAGCAAGCGATCTCCGCAGCGTGTGATCCTTCCGAAGGGGAGTTCATGAGCGCTAAACCCACTTTCACTTCGAGGTATAAATTTAAGTTCCACGAACCAATATAGCTTACAACGATGGAATTTTCCTAAGTAGTACTAATGGCGAACGGCTCTGGTTAAAGCTGATCAATCTCCCACACTTGAGCCTAAAAATTGTGCTGTCCTGGGTTTTTCGGAATAATGGATAGCCCTCATTAATTTATATAATTTTGTAATCGATCTCTTAAGGATCAGCATGAGCGATAAACCATCGCAACCTCCCCAAGGCGGTAGTCGCCAAACTACCGTTGGAATTTATCCCCACGACATGCACCCTGGCCTGGTTCCAGGTATCCCGGTTGAAGAACAACGCAACCGCTTCGCAGTCGACAAAATCATTTTCTCCGTCACCGCAGTACTCATTGTTAGCTTCATCATTTGGGGCGTGTGGCGCCCCGACCAGGTCTCCGAGGCTGCATCGACAGGCTTTAGCTGGGCTATAACTAATGCCGGTTGGCTGCTGAACTTCACAATGATCATGGCCATCGCGGTCATGGCCTATGTGGGATTCTCCAAGCTCGGGCGCATCAAGCTAGGAAAAGACGACGAAGAGCCAGAATTCCGGCGATTTTCCTGGGTAGCCATGATGTTCGGTGCGGGCATCGGCGTGGGGCTGTTTTTCTATGGGCCTTCCGAACCGCTGTCACATTACATCACTCCCCCGCCACACACCGTCGACGGCAATAGCGTCGAAGCCTTGCACCAAGCGATGGCACAATCGCACTTCCACTGGGGCCTTTCACCCTGGGCAGCTTATGCCCTAGTCGGTGCCGCGATTGCTTATTCTTCCTACCGCCGCGGCCGCGTGACCTTGATTTCTTCTATTTTCAAGCCGCTCTTTGGCTCGCGTGACACCGATGGCCCACTGGGCAAACTCATTGATATTCTCGCGCTGATTGCCACTTTGTTCGGCACCGCTGCAACCTTGGGTGTTTCCGCCGTGCAGATTGGCCAAGGTGTGGAAATCGTCTCCGGCGCAGGTCCTGCCACCAACACCACGTTGGTTATCATCATCGCGATTTTGGGTATTGGCTTTATCTTCTCTGCCGTGTCCGGCGTTTCACGCGGGGTGCGCTACCTCTCCAACATCAATATTTCGCTCACCTTGGCTTTTGTGCTCTTCGTATTCATCGTCGGCCCGACACTCTTGCTGCTCAACCTTTTGCCTTCGGGTATTTTGATGTACATCAACGAGCTGTTGCCGATGATGGCAAAATCCTTGTCTTGGGGCGATGAAACCATCGAATTCCAGTCCTACTGGACCGCCTTCTACTGGGCCTGGTGGATCGCATGGACACCATTTGTCGGCATGTTCGTAGCTCGCATCTCCCGTGGCCGAACGCTACGTGAATTCACCGTCGTTACCGTATTTGCGCCAACCTTGATTTTGATTTTGGCCTTTACCGTCTTCGGCGGCACCGCCATTACGTTCCATCAGCAAGGTGTCGAAGGCTTCGACGGCTCAGAAGGCGGCGAGGCTGTGCTCTTTGCGATGTTCCAGAACCTCCCGCTCGGCCAAATCACCCCGTTTATCTTGCTCTTTGTGCTGGCGATCTTCTTCATCACCTCCGCTGACTCAGCTTCGGTGGTCATGGGCACAATGTCGTCCAAGGGCAACCCGACCCCGAATAAACTGCTCGTAGTCTTCTGGGGGCTATGCATGATGGGTATCGCAATCGTCATGCTGCTCACCGGCGGCGAAGATGTACTTTCCGGTCTGCAGAACCTGACCATCCTATCCGCGTTGCCGTTTAGTGTGGTGCTTCTGGTGATGATGGTCGCCTTTGTCAAAGACCTGCGCAGCGACCCGATGTTTATCCGCCGCACCTACGCGCAAACGGCGGTCGCCAACGCGGTTATTCGCGGTCTGGAAGAACACGGCGATGACTTTGAGCTCACCGTGCGCTCGGCAGAAGAGGGCCGCGGCGCCGGCGCTGACTTCGACTCCACCTCTGAGCGCTACACCGAGTGGTACCAGCGCACCGATGAAGACGGAGACAACGTCGACTACGACTTCGACACCGGTAAATGGGCCGATGGCTACGAAGACGAGTCAAAGAAGGATTAATCCTCTGGAGCCTTCACTGGCTCTCCCGCTTTCGCACTAGGGCTGCCCGTTTTTACCGCTGTACGGGCAGCCTTTGTGATCGTCGAAGGATGCTGGTCTTCGGTGGCAAGGCGCTCAAAGGCTATCGATGCCAACGCAGCTGCCTGATCCCCCAAAATGGAGTCATCGAAACGCGCGAGCGGCGAGTGATTCCATTCGCGCTGCGCATAAGGGGTCTGCGGGTTTGCAGTGCCCAGCCAGAAGAAAGAGCCGGGGACCTGTGCAAGGACCGCGCCGAAATCTTCAGACGCCATCATTGGTGCCTCAAACTGGCGGATGGAGTCTGGCCCAAATTGCGCGCCCCACACGGTCGCTGCGAATTGGTTCTCACGCGCGTTGGTCTTGGTGGTGGGATACAGGACCTCGAAATCGACTTCGACGGAGCAGCGGTGCGCAGCGGCGATATTGGAGGTGACTTCGCCGATCACTTGGCGCACGGCGTTGATCTGCTCATCACGCAGCACGCGAACTGTCGCGCTGAACGATGCCTGATCCGGAATCGCGTTGAAAGCACCATCGCCCGCGCGCAGATTGGTCACCGTCAACACGATGGGTTCAAGTGCATCGAAGCGGCGTGTAATCGCGGTTTGCAGGGAGGTAATGATCTCTGCCAAACAGGTCACCGGATCCACGGCATCGTGCGGACGCGAACCGTGCCCACCCTTGCCATAGACTGTCACGGCTAGGTTCGAAGACGAGGCCATTGTCGGGCCATTGATGTAATGGAAAGTCCCGCGGTCTTGCGGGCCCACGTGCAGGCCATAGGCAGCGATTGGACGGCGCCCGGCAACATCCAACACGCCTTCCTCAATCATGATGTCTGCCCCGCCGGGACCTTCTTCGCCCGGCTGGAACATGAAGATGACATCGCCTGCGATTTCTTCACGGTGCTTGGACAGTATGTGCGCGGCACCCACCAAAGCCGCGGTATGCAGGTCATGCCCACATGCGTGCATATAGTCATTGGTGGATGCAAAAGGACTGCCGGTGCGTTCTTTCACCGCCAAGGCATCCATGTCCGCGCGCAAAAGCACCGAGACGGGGCGTTCGCCGCGCTTGCCGCCGCGCATGACTGCGGTCACCGAGCTTAAATCTTGGCCGAGGGTAATCTCCAGTGGTAAACCCTCCAGCGCATTCAAAACCGCTTTTTGGGTACGCGGGAGCTCTAATCCGATTTCTGGATGACGGTGCAGCGTGCGCCGCAATTCTTGGAGCTCTTCGACCATCGCGGTGCCGGTTTCCCGAAAGACCTCACCGGCACTGCGCCCCTCAATAGTCGAGGCAACGTAGGGCAAAGGCGGCAGTTGCTGCCCTTGCCGTGGAAGCTTACGCTTTGGCTTGAGTTGGCTATAAGGATTTCCAGAAGGTGATTCCATGCCAACCAAGTCTAGCGATGTTTATTTCGGTTTTATTCCGAATCAGTGGACAACGCCGCCACGAATGCTTCCTGCGGAACGTTGACCGAACCAATCGCCTTCATGCGCTTCTTACCGGCCTTCTGCTTCTCCAGCAGTTTGCGCTTACGGGAAATATCGCCGCCATAGCACTTAGACAACACGTCCTTGCGCATCGCGCGAATATTCTCACGGCTAATGATCTTCGAGCCAATCGCAGCCTGAATAGGCACCTCAAACTGCTGGCGCGGGATGAGCTCTTTAAGCTTCTTGGTCATCTTATTGCCGTAGTAATTGGCATTGTCCTTGTGCACGATGGCCGAAAACGCATCAACTGGCTCGCCTTGAAGCAAGATATCAACCTTGACTAGGTCTGCCTCCTGCTCACCTGCTTCCTCGTAGTTGAGGGAAGCATAGCCCTTCGTACGAGACTTGAGCATGTCGAAGAAGTCGAAAATAATCTCACCCAAAGGCATGACATAACGCAACTCCACGCGGTCTTCAGACAGGTAATCCATACCCTGCATCTGTCCACGCTTGGTCTGACACAGCTCCATCGTCGGGCCCACATAAGCCTCCGGAACGATGATCGTCATCTTCACGATAGGCTCGTAGACCTCCGGAATTTTGCCACTTGGCCAATCCGAAGGGTTGTGCACCATCCGCTCCGAACCATCTTCACTCAAAACACGGTAGGTTACCGAAGGCGCCGTGGAAATCAGGTCTAGGTCGAACTCGCGCTGCAGGCGGTCACGGGTAATTTCCATGTGCAAAAGGCCCAAGAAGCCACAGCGGAAACCAAAGCCCAACGCGACGGAGGTTTCTGGTTCGTAGGTCAGCGAGGCATCGTTAAGCTGAAGCTTTTGCAACGCATCACGCAAAGCCGGGAAATCTGCCTGCGAAATTGGGAACAGACCCGAGTACACCATTGGCTTCGGATCGGCGTAACCGGTCAGCGGCTCATCCGCGCCCTTGGCGGCCCAGGTGACGGTGTCACCCACCTTGGTCTCACGCACGTCTTTCACGCCGGTAATCAGGTAGCCAACCTCACCAGGCCCTAGGCCCTTGACCGGTGTTGGCGTCGGGGAAACCACACCGAGCTCTAAGATATCCAGCTCCACGCCAGTGTTCATCATGCGGACTTTTTGACGCGGCTCCAATTTGCCATCCACCATGCGGATGTAGGTAACCACGCCGCGGTAGGTGTCATAGACCGAGTCAAAAATCATCGCGCGTGCGGGCGCATCCACGCCGAAATCACTACTCGGCGCAGGGATAAGCTCAGTAACCTTGTCCAAAAGCTCCGGTACGCCTTCACCGGTCTTACCGGAAACGCGCAATACTTCTTCTGGCTCCACGCCAATGATATTCGCGATTTCCAGCGCATACTTTTCTGGCTCTGCATTAGGCAGGTCAATCTTATTGAGCACTGGAATGATTTCCAGGTCATTTTCCATCGCCATATAAAGGTTAGCCAGCGTTTGTGCTTCGATGCCCTGGGCGGCATCGACAAGCAAAATGGCTCCTTCACACGCATCCAAAGAGCGCGATACCTCATAAGAGAAGTCAACGTGACCTGGGGTGTCAATCATCTGCAGGACAATTTCTTGCCCCTTGTGCTCACCCGAGCGAGGAATCCACGGCAAACGCACGTTCTGCGCCTTAATGGTGATACCGCGTTCGCGCTCAATATCCATGTTGTCCAGATACTGATCGCGCATATCGCGCGCTGCAACAACATTAGACAGCTGCAAAATACGGTCTGCCAACGTCGACTTACCATGGTCAATGTGCGCGATGATGCAGAAGTTCCGGATCCGGGAGGGATCCGTCAACGTCGAAACGGCAAAATTGTTAGTCAAAAGGTTCCTATTCCATTTCCATGCACATAAAGAAAGCTTGTACCAACCATACCGAAGACAACCTATAAAATAGGAGTTAGGATGGTGAATATGAATAACACCTTTGTGTCCCGCTTGCGCAAGGTCGCTGGCATTGAGGTGAAAGAGCCTTTAGACCTTGGACTTTCTCGCATCAATGCGCGCTTAGGCATGCACGGAACACATGGCGGGACTGATCCCCGCAAACCTGCCAAAATTCGTGTTGAGCACACCGAGGCACGCGCACGCTCGATCTTTTTCGCGCCCGATATGGACGGCCAAGCCGACTCCGGCGAAGTCGTGTGGGTGTGGGCACCAACTGAAGGCCCCAGCTCGCCACCGACGGAGCGCGCCATTTTATTAGTAGGTCGTACTCGCTCCACGGTTTTGGGACTTTTGATCTCCCCTAATGCTTCGCATGCTGACGATGAAGCCTGGTTGGCCATCGGCTCAGGTGAATGGGATGATTCGCGCCGGCAGTGCTGGGTGCGTCTCGACCGCGTACTAGAAGTATCGGAAGAGCAAGTACGCCGCAAAGGCATCTTGTTCCCGGAGCGCCGCTTTGAGCGCATTGCCAACCGTCTGCGCCAGAAATTCCACTGGGGATAAGAATTTGAATATTTGCCCCAGCCCTTGGTACTGTATCCAGGTTAGTTAACTTTTTGTGCGCGATTGCGCTAGCGGTCAGGACCTTGGGTCCGCTCGTTAATCGCCAAAACTTCCCCTTCGGGAAGTTGGGAGCTGTGCACATGAGGTTAAATATCCAATCACTATAGATTTACAAGAGGTATATCTCATGGCAAATATCAAGTCCAAGCAAAAGCGCGTTCTCACCAACGAGAAGGCACGTCTGCGTAACAAGTCCGTTCGCTCTGCAGTCCGCACCGAGATCCGCAAGTTCCGCGCCTTGGTTGAGGCTGGCGACAAGGCTGGTGCTGAGGCACAGCTGCGCAAGGCTTCCCGCGCATTGGACAAGTCCGTATCCAAGGGCGTCTTCCACCGCAACAACGCGGCTAACAAGAAGTCCGGTATGGCTGCCGCTTTCAACAAGATGAACTAATCTTGGCTTAAAGCATCACCTGGTGCCCCATGCAAGCAATTGTGTGGGGCACCAGGTGTTTTCTAATGATGTTCGAACTAATGCTGGGTTAGTCCGGCGGGGCGGCTAAGATACTTTAACGATGACGAACCTGAAGCCCTTGGTAAAGTGGGTCGGCGGAAAACGCCAGCTTTTGCCACATATTCACGCTGCCCTACCGGCAACGGGCTACTCAACCTATTTTGAGCCTTTTCTAGGTGGTGGCGCGGTTTTGTGGTCCCTGGCTCCAGAAAAGGCTGTGGTCAATGACCTCAACGCTGAGCTGGTCAACTTGTACACCGTGGTTCGCACGGATGTAGAAGCGCTCATCGCGGAGCTTCAGAATTATCCCAATGAGGAGGAATTCTTCTACCAGCTGCGTGCATTAGACCGTGACGCCGAAGTATTTGCTGCGCTCTCCCCTGTGAAGCGCGCTGCCCGCACGGTTTATTTAAACAAGACCTGCTACAACGGGCTGTATCGCGTCAACCAGGCCGGCCAGTTCAACTCGCCTTTTGGGCGCTATAAAAAGCCCCTCATTTGTGATGAAAAGACTCTCAACGCCATCAACATCTACCTGCGTGACAACGACGTCACCTTTTTAAATGGCGATTTCAAAGATGCCGTCTCGGCAGCCCAGGCCGGCGATTTTGTCTACTTCGATCCGCCTTATGACCCGGTCAATGTCACCAGTAACTTTGTTGGTTATGCCGCCGGTGGGTTCGGCCGCGACAATCAAGCGGAGCTCAAAGAGCTGTGCGATGAGCTCACCGCACGCGGCGTGAAGTGGATGCTGTCTAATTCCGCCACGGAATTCATTCGTGAGCTGTACGCGGATTACCACGTGGATATCGTAGGCGCATCCCGCGCGATTAATTCCGTGGCATCCAAGCGCGGCAAAGTCGATGAGGTGCTAGTAAGAAACTATGACAAGTGAAGCTGAGCTCCGCACCCACTTCGGCGTAAAAAGCAGCCAGACGCTAGGGCGCAATGACTATGGCTGGTTGCGGGTTTTTAGGCACAAGCAGCTTAACGATGCCGGCTTCTTCCGCATCACCGCCGCCGAACTTAAAGAGCTCTCTCTTCGCGAACCCCGCTTGATGGCCAAGCATGATTCCACAGCGGCCAGGCCTTGGATTTTTAAAGAACTCGGCCTTAATATCATTCCGCTTTCGCGCTTTGAGTACTTAGTGGGCAAGTTCGACCTTTTTGCGAAGTTTCCTGAACCAGAAACGCTTGGCCCCGTCCGGTATATGCCTTTTCCGGATGATATTGAATCGCTGAATCCGGTTGACATCACCTCTGAATCAGCAGCTTTAAATGCATCCGCGCTCTCCCATATCCTGGATGACTTTCTAGAAACATCTACGCTGCAAGCCACCGTAGCGGGCAGAATGTCTACCGGGAGCATTGATGTTCGCCTTGCCTGCGGTGATTTCCAGGTGTCCAAGGCGCAGATGGAAATTGATGCCGGCTTGGAATCAGCGGATGTGCTGGGACTTATTGAAGCCAAGAACCATCTCTCGGATGATTTCAATATCCGCCAGCTTTACTTCCCTTTCCGGCGCTTTTCTCAAAGCCTGTCTAAGCCAGTCGCACCTATCTATCAGGTCTATTCCAACGGCATTTTCCATCTCTACCGCTTCGACTTCGACGATATACTGCGGCCGGAATCCATTCGGCTTGTAAAGTCGGCGCGCTATACGCTGACACCGTCGAGTATCACGCTAGATGTCATCGACAAGCTGCTCAAGACAGTGCCCATCATGGCGGAGCCGGAAGCTATCCCCTTCCCACAGGCCGATAGCTTCGCGCGCGTGATTAACCTGTGCGAGCAGCTGCAAGATTCTGAGCTCAGTGTTGAGGCGATTACTGAGAACTATGATTTCACCTCGCGCCAAACCAACTATTACACCGGCGCCGCGAAGTATCTGGGGCTGGTAAACGATACCAACCGCATGTGGTCACTGACGGATTTCGGCGCGAAGGTTATGGCCAGTGAGCGCAACGACCGCAACGTAGCACTCATCAAAGCGCTGCTGCGCCATGAAGTCTTCCACGTGGTATTAGCTAGAGCCCTAGAAAAAGGAGAAGTTCCCGACCGCGCCACCATTGTGTCCATCATGGAGGCATCGAACCTGGAACTATCCGCATCCACCGTCACCCGCCGCGCGGGCACCGTGTTGTCGTGGATGCAGTGGGTATGGTCGCTGGCAACAACCGAAGAGCTTAAGCTTTAAAAGCCGACGATATCGCGCAATCCAGTGATTGCCAGTGCTACACCCGCAATCATGAAGAAGGAACCAGCGGCGATATCAATCCACGGGCCGGCCGCCAAAAGCTTACGGCGTACGGCCTTTGTGGAGACCACGAAAGCGATAATGACGAACATTACGTAGCAAGAAAAGCTCATCGCCAAAATCAGCGTGATCGCTACGCCTATCGATGGACTCGCCGGCAAAAGTGGCGCAATCAACGCCGAGAGGAATAAGACGATCTTGGGATTCGAGAGATTCGTCGCTAAGCCTGTGCGAAAGGTATGCCGCAGCCGACCCAACTGGGCTTCCTGCTCCGCCAGTGACATGGGCACCGCGCTGCGCGAATCCCACCCTGCTTTGAAAGTGGAATACCCCATGTAGACCAACCAGCTACCGCCGAGTAGCTGCACCAGACCTAAAAGCTGCGGGAATGCCGTCAACAAGGCTGCCGCGCCCAGTACGGTGAGCGAGGTCCACATCAAAACGCCCACTTGAATACCTGTCACCGCAGCGACGGCATGACGACGAGATTTCGTCGCCAGGCGCGTAATCAGGATGGTGTCAGGGCCTGGGCTTAGCGCCCCCAACAGGTTTAAAGCAACGATTGTGGCAAGGGAGGACAAACTCACTCGAAGCGTCCCAGAAGATCCTCGCGGCCGAACATCTTGGCGGTATCAACCGCATTGGGAGTACCAGCATTCGGGTTGGCACCCGCTTCTAGTAGGGCGTCGATGACGGCGTCTTCTTTCTTGAAAATAGCGCCCGCCAATGGCGACTGGTTGCGATCATTAAGCAGGTTCACATCTGCTCCTACTTCGACCAAAGCCTTGACCAGCTCCGGATGCCCGTTGTATGCGGCGAGCATGACAAAAGACTGGCCGTCTTGGTTGACCATATCTACGCTAACGCCCTGCTTAATGTACTCAACCAGGGTGATATCGCCATTGCGCGCTAAGTCAAAAAGTTTGCTCGCAAACTCGGCAATTTCCTGCTCACTATTTTGTTCACTCATGCCGTCTAGTTTATCGTGCAAGCTGCGCGATCTGCCTAACGGCCGCCTCAACCGCATAGTCCGCACCATCGCGGCCTAAACTTTTGACCTGTCCATCGAGGTCAGAAACAATAATGACGGCCTTGCTGATATTATCGCCCGACCAGCGCCTAGCAATCGGCGCGGTTTTCTCCGCGACATAAGGATGCAGTCCCGACTGTTTTGCCAAAGAGAACTTGTCCCCACGCGCGGTATACAGCCTGGCAATCACGCCGACCTTATTCGCCAGCGCCGCCGCAATGCCCACGGGTTCTGCGCCTAATTGCAGCGCACGACGACACGTAGCGATGGCCTCGCCCGCGCGCCCTGCCACCGCCGCATCAGCGATATCCCAGTTTTCTACTTCAGCAACACCGGCGTAGTACCGCTGGACTGTTTGCCTGGTGACGTTGCCACCGGTATCAGCTACCAGCTGCGAAATCGCTGCCGCGAGCGCTCGCAGATCCGAGCCCACACCTGAGAGCAACGCATCCACAACATCTGGAGTCGGCCGAATCCCGTGCGCTGCGAACTCACGCGTCGCCCAGGGCTTGACCTCATTGTCATAGAGGCTAAAGACCTCATGCACGCGCGCAAGCTTTTGCAGCTTCGCCATCAGCTCCGGCGGCTTCTTGCGGTTCTTGAGGTTCTTCCGCGACGTCGCGAAGTTAATCACCATCGTCATGCCCGGCGCGGGGTCTTTCGCCGCATCGACGATGAGTTTGATCAGCGCCGAGCCAACTCGCTCCGTATCCGCAATGACAATCACGCGGGTCTCCCCAAAGAGCGACGGGCTAGTCGCCTCAATCAACTCCCATTCGGTGACTTCTGCCGCGCGCAGAATCTTCAGCTCCGGCTGTTCCCCGGTTTCTTCTGCCGCCGCTTTTTGGATAGACCTGCGGGCACGCTCTGCCAAAAATTCATCATCGCCCACAATCAGGTGCACCGGTTCCATGCAGACCATCATAGAACACCTAAAATCTCCCGTCCGCAGCGTGCTGGGTTCCATCCGAATACACGGTGACTTCCCCATCGCGGTTCGGAAAGAGCACCGGGATGCCGTCAGGGGTTTGGATTCCCCGGGTGCTCTTTTGTCCTTCACCATCGAGGACCACAATCGCCTGGGTGCCAGCAGGAACGTTATCGATATCTTCTTCACGGTTTACGGTGTGTACTTGTCTAATCTCCAATGGTTGCGGGCGCGGTTGGAAATTAACGCCGAAGATAATGAGCAGCGTGGCGATGACAGCGAAGGTCTTTCGCGGATGTCCATAGACAAGGCCCGCGATAATCCAGCCGTAGGCAAGCAGCACCGCGATGGGTGACGCGGCAATCACGGCGAGTGGAAGCTGCTGCGCGCCGGCCGCGATGTGATAAATCCACCAGGTGCACGGTTCGATGAGTTTCAGCAGAAGGATGGCGGGGGCATCGATAGGCAACTGTGCAAGACCTGCGGCAATGAGCCCCACGATGGTAATCGGCGCGGAGACGGGCGCTACCAGCACATTGACTAGCACAGATACCAGGGACACTTCACCGGCCATCAGCGCCACGATCGGCATGGTGGCAAAGTCAGCGGCAATCGCGACGGCCAGTGCGCGGGATAGGACATCGGGCCAGTTCAATGGTGCAAGCACGCGGTGCATCATGGGAGTCAGCACCACGATAGATGCCGTGGCCGCGCACGAGAGCGCAAAGCCGAAGCTCGCGGCCATATCGCTATCCCACACAATCAGCCCGATGACACCAATACAGAGTGAGTGAATCGGCTCCGCCCGCGAGGAATTTACCACCGCCAACAGGCCAACGACTCCGGCAACGCTCGCGCGCAGGACCGAGGGCTCGGTTCCGACTAAGACCACGAAGCCAAAGAGCGCGAAGCCGGCAGAAATGACCTGCACGCGTGGACCTAATCCGACCCAGCGACACAACAAGAAGAAAGCAGTCAGCACGATTGCAACATTGGCGCCTGATACCGCGGAGAGATGCGAAAGACCGGTATCAATAAACAGTTCTTGCTGCGCGGTATCTTGCAACGACGTATCCCCGAGCACCATGCCTGGAATCAACCCTTGGGAGGCCTCACCAACAGATGCTTGCACTACCTCGCGGAAATTGTCAGAGACGCGTATCGCGATTCCATCGGCTTCAGAGAACTCAACCACCTCTCCATTGCCGATGACGCCGGAAACACTCGGTGATTTGGATTCACTCCAGCGCGCGTTGACCTCCACGATGGAGCCGGTATCGATGCCCTCGGGAAGTTCTTCAACAAAGACAGGATAGGTAGCGCCTTCAGCGTGCAGCCGGATAAGAAAGCCTGACGATGTCTCCGTCGGACTCATCGTCACCCTGCCCATGGATATCTCGTCCGGCGCACGGCGCATACGCACGTGGGTCACTAACATGGACACCAGCCCCAGTGCGGACACTAGAATCGCCTGTCCGAACTGTTTAAATATCACCATCCCAGCCGTGGCAATCAGCAACGCAATTGCTGCTACTGGCAGATATCCGCACAAGACCAAAAGCGCCACTGCCCATACAGTAAGCGCCGAGGGCACCAGACGAAGCTCACGCATGTGTTTCTACACAGTCACAAGCTCGTGGAGCTTTTCAAATTTTGCCGGACCAATGCCGCTGATATCCAAAAGATCTTCGATCGCGGAGAACTTCCCCACGGTATCGCGGTGTGAAACAATCGCCTCTGCAGTTACTTCGCCCACCCCAGGTAGCTGCATTAATTCAGTCGCCGAAGCGGTGTTGAGATTGATCTTTGAGCTATCGCCGCCACCAGATTCGCCGTCTGCTTCGGTACCTGTAGGAGGGGCTTCGCCGATTTTGTGGACGTAGATCTGTTCGCCATCGACAAGCACTTGTGCATGGTTGATGGAAATGATATCCGCATCAGCTGCGAGTCCGGAGACTTCCAAGGCATCCGCGATGCGCGCACCTTGCGGCAGAGTGATGATGCCAGGGCGCTCTACCGCGCCGACGAGTGACACCACCACCTCTTCCGGCAGCGCTTCTTCCGATGCCGCGACGGGCTCGGCCGCTTCGAGGGCTGGGAGCTGATCTGAATCGGGCGGAGATGTAAGCGCCAGCCATAATAAAACGCTGATGATAATTGCCAAGGCGGCGACAATGGCCTGCCATGGCGCGATTTTCAAACGCGGGGTCGGATAGGAAACATCGAGGATAGGTTCTTCACCAGTTGGTGCGGTCAGTTCTGATAAACGGTCACTAATTCGGTTCATGACCTGAGACTAAGACGAAGTCAATACTTCGCGATAGCCCCAGGCTCAAAATCTGTGGATAACTTTAATGACACGTCACCGAAGATGCAGAGTTATCCACAGACGCGTGCTTTGCGACCGCCCAACCGAAGGTCATCGCGGCACCGACCTGCGCCCCCGCGCCCGGATATTCGGAGCCCATAACCGACTGCGCATCGTTGCCCGCGGAGTATAAACCGCTAATTACCGAGCCATCTTCGGCCAGGACCTGACCATGTTCATTGATGCTGATTCCAAAAGACGTCGCCAGTGGCGTGGGAACTACTTTGATTGCGTAGAAGGGTCCTTTTTCAATCGGAGCCAGGTTGGGATTAGGGGTGTTTTCTGGATCCCCAGCGACCTGACCAAAGAGCAGCTCGCCCTTGTGGAAGTCCTCATCCACGCCCGATGCGGCAAAGGAATTGAAGCGTTTTACTTCCGCGCGCAGGCCTTGCGGGTCGACGCCGATATTCTTGGCCAATGCTTCGAGAGTTTTGCCGGAGTGCAGGTAGCCGGAATCGATGTATTTCTTCAGCAGGAACTTCGGCAGATGTGGCATCGTGATCATGCCTAGGCCGTACTTGGCCAGGGTGCGGGCATCAACGATGAGCCAGGCCGGCACCACCTTGTTGTCGTACATCGCGCGCACGAAGCGATGATAAGACACAGATTCATCGACGAAGCGTTTGCCATCAGACTGAGTAGACCGCAGAGACACCAATCGCGCCCGCGCCCACGTGCACCCCGATTACTTCATTGAGCTCAGTCAGGATAAAACTGGAGCCTTCCGGCAGCGCTTGTTCCAGAAGTTCCTGCAGCATCTCTGCTTCTTCTTCCGCATCATTGTGTTGCAAGGCTACAAACACAGGCTTGCCGCCGGCTTCCGATGCCACCAGATCCACCAGCTTGATAAAACCTTTAGTCTGCGTGCGCGTGCGGCCAACGAGCTCCAATTTGCCATCGTTAAGCGCCATAATGGGCTTAGTAGCCAACAGCGCGGTAGAGATCATCGCCGTTGTTGTGGACATTCGTCCGGAACGGCGAATCTCATCGGTGGAGTTCAAATAGACCCAGGTCTTACCACGCGCGAGGGTATCTTCCGCTACTTCGTAGCATTCATCGACATCAGCGCCATCTTTTGCCAGCTTGGCAGCAGCCATCGCCGCCGCCCCCAGCACCATGCCGGCGGTGCCAGATTCAATCACGCGCACCTTATTATCAGGAAATACTCCCGATGCAGTAACCGCTGCCGACCAGGTCGACGATAGTTCTTTGGCCAAGTGCAGCCCGACGATGCCTTCATCGCCACCGCGTTCCATTTGCCGGCCATATTCCGCGGCAATCTCCAGCGCGGACAGTGCTGAAGTCGTAGCTTCCGAATCTTCATGTTCCATCACGTGCAATTGGCACACCGTGATGTCTAATTCTGCGATAATCTCATCGGGCAAGCCTGCGGATGAGTCGGTCACTATTCGAACCGGCATTAAATATCAGCCCCCGCGCCACCAATAACGTGGGCGCCCATATTCCAGCCGTCAAAATACCAGTTGGCGTTTTCAACGTTGTCAGAGTTAAAGCGCACTGGCGCATTAGGATGCTGCGGATCAAAAGATGGCCGGGCGGTAAGCTGCGCCCAATGTGTGTTCTTCAGACCAGAAAGCATCTGATACTGCTGACTGTGCAATGCGATTAGATTGCAGGTCAACGCCGAAATCGCACCACCATGCGCTACGACTAAGACGGTATGCCCGTCCCAATCAACATATTCACGCATCAAATCATCAATGGCTGGACGCGCGCGTTCGGCCACCTCAACGCGTGATTCCCCGCCCGGTGGCGCCCAAGTGGGGTCATGGCGCCAGATGGCGCGCGCACCTGGAAATTGCTCATCGACCTCAGCAGAAGTCATGCCTTGCCACTTACCCAAATGGGTTTCGCGAAGGCGCGCATCCACTTCCACGTCGACGCCTAATTGCTTGCCGACGAGCTCCGCCGTCACCCTAGCCCGCGACAAATCGGAGGCAAGAATGCGCGTGATTCCTTGATTTTTCAGCAGTCGCCCGGCAGCTTCAGCCTGCTTCTCACCTTCATTGGACAGCGCTGTATCCAAGTGGCCCTGCATTCGACCGGTGGCGTTGTAAACAGTCTGACCATGCCTGATCAGGATTAGACGGCGACCCATGAAAAATTAGCCTAGTACTCTTCGTCTTCTTCCGGCTCTTTTTCAGCCAGAGGAATGTCATCGATTGACTGGGCATCGCGGATATTATCCCACGTACCCGGACGCGTTGCCGGTTCAATGCCTTCAATCTCAATGAGCGGGCAGTCATGGTAGAGACGGTCCAGTCCGTAGTACTCGCGTTCCTGCTCGCGCTGAACATGAACAATGGTA
Organism: Corynebacterium stationis; assembly: GCF_001941345.1. Taxonomy (NCBI): domain Bacteria; kingdom Bacillati; phylum Actinomycetota; class Actinomycetes; order Mycobacteriales; family Corynebacteriaceae; genus Corynebacterium; species Corynebacterium stationis. Next base: position 779,752 of record NZ_CP009251.1, on the reverse strand, counting down.
AAGCCGTAATCCAGCAATACCCAGCGGTTTTCCCGCACGCCTTCGCGACGCTTCGGCTCGAAACCTTCGGCCGTCAAAGCATCTTCTACCTCTTCAACAATGGAACGCACCTGGCGCTCATTGTCTGCAGACGCGATGACGAAAAGTTCCGTGATAGCCAAAACGTCAGAGACATCAAAAACAGCGATGTTGCTGGCGGACTTTTCATCAGCAGCATGCGCTGCCAACTCCGCCATCCGGCGGGCTGCGTCAGTAATACTCACAAATATCCTTTACTTTTCGATATGTATAGCAGGTAATAACTTTACAGCGATCTACAGCGCTTTACCTTCATTTGGGCTATACAGGTGATTTTTCGCAATATACTGCACTACCCCGTCCGGCACCAAGTACCACACTGGTTCCCCACCCCGGGCACGTTCACGGCAATCCGTCGAGGAAATAGCCATCGCGGGGATATCAATCAGCTCAATATTATCGCGCTGACCTTCCGGCACCATGTCGCGCGTCAACGGATAGCCAGGGCGGGTCACACCAACAAAGTGCGCCATATCCAGCATCTCTTCCCAATCGCGCCACGACATAATCGAAGCTAGCGCATCCGCCCCAGTAATAAAGTACAACTCTGCCTCTGGGTAAAACTCGCGGATATCGCGCAGCGTATCGATGGTATATGTCGGCCCCACGCGGTCAATATCCACCCTTGATACCGTGAACCGGGGGTTGGAGGCCGTTGCCACCATCGTCATCAAATAGCGATGCTCCGCATCCGTGACATCACGGTCTGCCTTTTGCCACGGCTGCCCCGTGGGCACGAAGATGACCTTATCCAAGTCAAAGCGATATGCAGCCTCACTGGCTGCCACCAAGTGGCCGTGGTGGATCGGGTCGAAGGTTCCACCCATGATGCCGATTTTATTCATAGTCCCTAACCTTAACTGTGCTGCTTTAGATCAGCCTCATCGCCAAGACGACAAGAGCCAAAAGAGCCACTGCCGCAGACATGACGATGACAGATGTCGCCTGAGGTTTAACTTTTTCCTGCACCAGTCCATCATTAGTGCGCCGATAACGCCCAGATTGGCGCACCGCAATATTTAGCGCTGCAATTCCGGCGATAACCGTGATCACAATAAAGGCTGCATCATGGATTGATGCTGACACACGCATGCTTAACCCCGCGACCACCAGGAATGAGACCAACGTACGTGTCCAGGCCATAACGGTGCGCTCTGGTTGCAAACCTGGATCGGGGTGCCGCATCATATTTTTCACAGCAAAATCACCACAAGACCAAAGACGCAGCCTATCGCCGCCGCAGCCGACAAAACTGGCACTAGCCTTGGAGCAGGCATCGGCTTGCCGGTTCGCATGGCGCGCTCAACCTTGGCCCATCGAAAAGCTGCTCCAACAGCTACTAATGCTGCGGTAACAATCACCACGAATGAAACTGTCGAGTTAATCCAGGCAGGTACGCCTTCGATATTAAAAATCTCAATCGCGATACCACCAGCTAGAAAGGCCAAAGACGACCGGATCCACGCCAAAAATGTGCGCTCATTCGCCAAGGTGAAGCGTGGATCTGGGTCTTTGCCTTCCTCCCAAAATTTCATATTCTAATGCTACAACGCTCACGGTGTATTCTCAGGGAAACATTTAGATAAGGAGAACTATATGGAGACCTGGGAACCCACCATGTCCGCAGGACCCCTGCTCGGAATCGCGCTAGCAGCCATCGTGCTGATTTTGTTACTTGTCATCAAGTTCCGAATCCACGCATTTGTCACGCTCATCATCGTCTCGGCGCTTACAGCTATCGCTGCAGGCATCCCCATCGCCGGTGTTGTGCCCACCATGATTGATGGCTTTGGCTCAACCATCGCCTCAGTTGCTTTGCTCGTGGGCCTTGGCGCCATGATCGGCAGACTGGTTGAAGCTTCCGGCGGTGCACAATCGCTCGCCGATGCCCTCGTCAACGCCTTCGGCGCCAAACGCGCCCCGCTCGCACTGGGTATCGCGTCTTTGATCATGGGTTTTCCAATCTTCTTCGACGCCGGGCTCATCGTCATGCTCCCGGTCATCTTCGCGGTCGCGCGACGCCTCGATGGACCAGTCCTTGCCTACGGCATGCCCGCTGCCGGTGCATTCTCAGTCATGCACGTATTTTTGCCGCCGCACCCAGGACCTGTTGCCGCTGCTGAATTCTTCAGCGCTGATATCGGCTACATCCTCGGCCTAGGGCTCATCGTTGCGCTACCAACCTGGTACGTCTCCGGCTACTTATGGGGTCTCTTCCTCGGTAAGAAATTCACCTTCAAAGTCAGCGATGCCCTGCTCGGTGAGCAAAGCGACCACGACCCCGCGACCGCTGCCTCGCCGCTGAAGGTCATCAGCGTCATGATGCTGCCGATGCTGCTCATCTTCTGCAACACCGGTGTCAACACTCTTTCGGTTGCTGGCACGATCGATGCCACAGACACCTTTGCAGAAATCCTCACCTTCATCGGTCAAACCCCGATCGCTTTGCTTCTGACTTTGATCATCGCCATGGCGGTGCTTGGCCCGAAGGATCGCGAAAACATCGAAAAGCTCATGGATGGCGCTTTGGGCCCAATCTGTTCCGTCATCCTGATTACTGGTGCCGGCGGCATGTTCGGTGGTGTCCTTCGCACCTCCGGTATCGGCGATGCGCTTGCTGATTCCATGTCAGACCTTGGCATCCCCGTCATCTTCGCGGCATACCTCGTCGCTGCAGCCCTGCGCGTGGCACAAGGCTCCGCAACGGTTGCATTGACCACCGCTGCTGCACTCATGGCCCCAGCCGTTGAAGCCGCTAACATGAACGAGATTCAGCTCGCGCTGTTGGTTCTGGCCACTGCCGCCGGTTCCGTATTCTCCTCCCTAGTCAACGACTCCGGTTTCTGGCTGGTCGGCCGACTCATGGGCATGGATGTCTCCACAACCTTGCGCACTTGGACCTTAAACCAGGTCTTTATTTCCGTAATCGGTTTTATCGTCGTCCTGATTCTGTGGGCGATCCTGCCAAGTAGTTAGCAGCGGCTTGCACAACCTCTTCCTTTGAAGGCGCAATATCAATCACAACGCCTTTTTCATCCGGCTCCAGCTGCTCCAAAGTTTCAAACTGAGACTTCAGCAGCGACGCCGGCATGAAGTGGCCGGTGCGCACTTTCATACGTTCGCTGAGCAGCTCAAAGTCTCCCGCCAGATGTACGAATACTGCCTCCGGGCAGTAGCTGCGGATTAGATCGCGGTAGGAGCGCTTCAATGCACTGCACCCAATCATCAAACCATCCGAGGCTGCGAGTTCCTCACCAATATTTTTCAACCACGGCGCCCTGTCTTCATCATTAAGCGGGGTGCCTGATTCCATTTTGTCGATATTTGATTGCGGATGCATATCATCACCGTCTTTATAAGGCAGGCCCACCAAAGGGCTCAACTTTTCTCCCACGGAAGATTTTCCGGAACCCGAAACTCCCATGAGAACGACGTAGCGCGATACTAAAGACCGTTGATTCATGTTCTCCATTATCCACCTTTACGTATTTCTTAGAACGGTGGGTCTTCCGGATTCTGCGGAACCTTCACCAATTCTTCTTCGGCCTCGTCGTTTTCGCCTCTCTCCTCGTTTTCTTTTTCCTTGAGAATCTTTAAGGCCAACTCGTGAGCCATCGCTTCGGCTTCTTCTAGAATCTTGCGCTCATTTTCTTGGCGTTCATGCTCGACAATCTTCTTATGAACACGAACCCATGGCGCCACTTCATCGGCAGCTTCAAAATCAAGACCCAACCTTTGCGCCGCTTCCAAAATTAGAAAGACGTTAAGGTGACCAGGAAGTGGAATCTCACCAGAGAACTCCCCTTGCCCCAGCATCGCGCGCAGTAGTTTGATGTCATCTACCCACAGCTCATCGATGATGTCTCGTTGTTCTTGTTCCAGTTGGTCTTGCTTGGCGCGTTCGCGGTAGTAGTCATCAATTTCATCGGCAAGCTCATGCGCCTTTTCTTGCGCATTTTGACGGCGTTTTACCAACTTCTGGCCATAGGTTTGCATCCACCGCTTGGAGCCCTGTCCGATTGGACCTTCCTCCGCGGTATCAGAAACCCAGGTACCGTCTTCGAAAAGCCAGTAGATGACATCGGAGATAGGGTCCACGATGTACATTGCGCGGGTATCGGTTTTGACGTTGTGATGATGCTGGCAGAGTGCGAATAGATTCGAAGGCGACGTGGGACCACCTTCGTCGAAATTGTGGCGATGGTCGAGCTGGCAATTTTGCGCTGGAACACTACAGCCTGGCCAACGACACGTCCCGTCGCGTCCTTCCACGAAAGCGCGTATCGCATCGGTGGGTTTGTAGCTGGCGGTTTCTGCATTCGCTACCTCATCGGCATCGATAACGGTAGCGCCTTCGCGCAGCCGCTCGACGGTCTCAGGGCCCACCCACCCGAAGCCTTGGAGATAAGCGGGTGCTCCTTCAATACCTTTCGGAGAAAAGAGCACCAGCTTAGTTTCAGCTTTTCTACTTTCATATTCGCCGGTTAATACCTGCAACATAGCCTCCGCACGAGAAACCCCCAGCGCATCTGCGGTGGCTTTCATGCAGTCTTCGGCTTTTTGAATATCTTCGTGTGGAGCTTCCACAGCTAACGACGAAGAGTTCGCGGTCAACTTTGTCTTAACCATTCTGCGCTGCGGCCGCGGGTCCGTTACCGGTACGCGGTCATCGTATTCATGAACCATCTCCCGTACGCGCCGACCGATGCGGTTGGAAGATGGAAGGTGTTGATTTACAACTCGTGGTGTTAGAAACTCGGCGATTTTCTCGTCGAGTTCTTCAATTACTTCGGAATCGGGATGTGGTCCTAGTTTTGATAATGCTGCATCGATGGCGATGATGCGTGGAAAATCTAAATGCCAATGGTCTTGGAGCACGGCATGCAGCTTGGGAAGCTCAAAGATAACTCGTTGTAATGCGAGGAAAATCTGCCCCACCTTATGAGCACTTTGTCCATAATGACGGGCGCACTCTTCACTTGTCAAATCGAAATCTTCTTCGAACGCAGGAATTAACTGCATCCAGGCGTTAAATTCTGCACAACGGGCTGTGGAATAAAGTCTGGCTAACGGTTTATTAGGGTTATTAACTGCATAGAAGGGGCGGCTCATTACACTCTCACTTGTATCGAACTCATTTTCTATCACCATAATAAACACAACCGACACCACCCCGCCAGTCGAACAAAGTAACGAATTGGCAACGTTTTGAGTTCTTGCGGCACGCCACCGTTTGCTTTGGCACAATGGGCTCTAACAGGCGATGCGAAGGAGTGTTTGGCCGTGACTTATAGAGTGCAAACCCCAACTACTGATGAAGCGATTGAAACCTTCCCAACTGCAACTACTGAAGAAATTGAAAATACCGTAATCACCGCTGATGAGGCGTCGAAGTCGTGGGGGCAGGCGGGCATCGAAAAGCGTGCGGCGATGGTGGCGAAGGCAGCAGATCTTTTCGATGCCAGGAAGCGCGACCTCGCAGAAATCATCGCCGAGGAAATGGGAAAGCCGCTGGTAGAAGGCATCGAAGAGGCCGAGTTTGCGGCGGAAATTTTCAAATACTACGCGGATAACGGGCCTAATTTTGCTGCTGACCAGGAAATTCCGACGAATTCTGCGGGCAGGGCGATGATTCATCGCTTGCCCATTGGCGCACTGTTGGGTGTGATGCCGTGGAATTTCCCGTATTACCAAGTTGCACGGTTTGCTGCACCGAACCTCATGCTGGGCAATACGATCATTTTGAAGCATGCGGAGATCTGCCCGCGGTCGGCGCTGGCAATTTCGCAGATTTTAAGCGATGCGGGTCTACCGCAAGGGGTTTATAACAACGTCTTCGCTTCACATGATCAGATTGCGGACATGATTGCTAACCCTCGCATCCAGGGTGTTTCTCTGACGGGCTCTGAACGCGCAGGGGCGATTATCGGTGCGCAGGCGGGAAAGAATCTCAAGAAGGCAGTATTAGAGTTGGGAGGTTCGGATCCGTATATCGTGCTCGACACGAAAGACGTGCAGGCTGCGGCGCGATTGGCGTGGGAAACTCGCATGTACAACACGGGCCAGGCGTGTAATTCCAATAAGCGGCTTATCGTCATGGCTGATGTTTACGATGAATTCGTGGCGGAATTGGTTGAGATTGCCCAGCAGATGAAGCCCGTGGATCCGCAGGAAATGGATGGGACGGACACACATGTTTATGGTCCGTTGTCGTCGCGTGCTGCAGCAGAGCGACTGGATGAGCAATTGAGAATTGCACTACAAGAAGGCGCGACGTTGCATGCAGGTGGGGCTCTCGCAGACGATACGGCGTACTTCTCCCCCGCTGTCGTCACGGGGATTCCGCGTGACTCGGATTCTTTTTATGAGGAATTCTTTGGACCAGTCGCTGCCGTATACAAAGTTGAAAGCGATGAAGAGGCGCTCGAGCTGGCGAATGATTGCCACTTTGGTTTGGGCGGGGCGGTATTTTCTGAAGATTCGGAGCGCGCCGAAGCCATCGCAAAGCGACTGGCGGTCGGGATGGCAAATGTAAACACGCCCGCAGGCGAGGGCGCTGAGCTACCTTTCGGTGGCGTCAAACGCTCTGGCTTCGGGCGTGAGTTGGGTCCGTTAGCGATGGATGAGTTCGTCAATAAGCAGATGTACTTTGTTGCGAACTAGCAAGAACTAAACGTTAGCCATTTCTTCTTTCTCGCGCTTCGCGTCGGCGCGCTTGTTCTGGAAGCGGCGCACGAACGCTGCGACCAGGACAAGGCCCATCAGCGAGTACATACCAATCGCGATTGGGGAGCCAACCAGGATGGAGTATTGTTGGCGACCGCGCAGTTGTGGCAAACATGGCTCCTGAGTTTGGTGCGACCACCGCGTACTTCCCTGTCGATGAAGCCGGCATGGACTATCTTGCGATGACCGGCCGCAGCGCCGAGCACATCGATTTCGTGCGCTCCTATTACAAGGAAGCTGACTTGTGGTTCGATCCGCAGGCAAACCCTACCTTCAACCAGACCTTAGAGTTGGATCTCGCCACGGTCTTTCCGTCTGCCGCCGGTCCACGTCGCCCGCAGGACTTGCAAGGAATCAATACGCTTGCCGAAGTAATGGCAGAAACCGAGCCTGAGTCACCTGCCTTCCCGTTGGCCATTGCATCTATCACCAGCTGCACCAACACCACCGACCCACGCCTATTAATTACCGCAGGACTTCTTGCTCGCAATGCACGGGCAAGAGGATTGACTCCACCGAAGTGGGTCAAGACCTCGCTGGCACCGGGCTCCCCTGCCGCGGCAAGCTATCTCGAGCGCGGCGGGCTATTGGAAGATCTGTCTGCGATTGGTTTCGACATCGTCGGCTTTGGTTGCACCACCTGTATCGGCAACTCAGGCCCGTTGACTTCTGAGATTTCCCAGCAAGAAGGCACGCCCGTGGCAGTGCTGTCCGGCAATCGCAACTTCCCCGGCCGCGTGCACCCCGATTTGGATTATGGCTTCCTCATGTCCCCACCATCGGTCATCGCTTTCGCCCTTGCAGGAAGGGCGGATATTGATATCTCGTCCGAGCCTCTGGGCACAGACCACGATGGCAATCCGGTCTATCTGCACGAGATTTGGCCCAGCCCGCACGATATTGATGAAACTTTCACCACGGCCATGGCGCCAGATGATTTCGGGACCGATTTCTACGAGGCATCCAACAACAAACTTTGGCATGAAATTGATGCTCCTGATGGCCCGCTGTTTCCGTGGGATGAGAAGTCCACGATTTTGCGCCCGCCGCCTTTCGCGGACTTGGACCAACAGTCGCTATTGGGCACCTATGACGCGTATCCGCTGCTAGTGCTTGGCGATGACATCACCACCGACCACATCTCGCCTGCCAGCGCGATTCCGAAAGACTCCTTCGTCGCAGACTTCCTCGTCGAGCGCGGCGAGGACCGCGACGATCTGAATGTTTTTGCCTCCCGTCGGGGCAACTGGGAGGTCATGGCACGCGCTGCCTTCTATTCGCGCGCTGTGAAGAACGCTTTGACGGATGCCCCTGGTGTCGCGATGACCGTACATAGTCCGAGTGGCGATCTCATGCGGGTGTGGGATGCCGCCGGGCGCTACGCGGAGGAAAACCAGCCGGTGGTCGTGGTCGCAGGAGACCGCTACGGCATGGGTTCTTCACGCGACTGGGCCGCAAAAGTCCAGCGCTTGCTGGGGGTTCGTGCTGTGTTGGCCACCAGCTATGAACGCATTCACCGCTCAAACCTCATTGGCATGGGCATTTTGCCGCTGGAGATTCCCCGCGACTTCGTGGACCTAGAACCGGGTGACAGCATCCGCGTCGAAGCTGTCGAGGTCAGCCCGCGGTGCCAGGTCCCGGTCACCGTCACCAAGGTTGATGGCTCGACGGTGAATTACCAGGCCACGGCGGCCGTCGAAACAGGCAACGAAGCACAATTGCTTGTCGATGGCGGCGTCATCCCTTCCATTCTTTCCCTCACAACAAGAAAGCGATAACTATGATGAACTGGGCGAAAAGGTCGATTCTCTCCCATTGAACTTCGAAAACCTCGGCCGCACTGAGCATTTCTCTGGCCCAGCTGAGACCGTGCGCGTCGATGAGGATAACCAGCTGCTCAAAGAACTGATGAAACAGCCTGGTAAAGGTCGCGTCCTGGTGGTTGATGGTCAAGAGAAAATCACCTGCGCGCTGATGGGCGGCAACATGGCGAAGATGTTTCAGGAAAGCGGCTGGGCTGGCGTAGTCATCGTCGGCGCGATTCGCGACCGGGCGGAGCTAGCAGAAATCGACCTGGGTGTGCTGGCGATGGGCTCGAACCCGAAGCGCAGTAAGAAAGAGCGCACCGGGGAGGTCGGGGTTACACTAGACATTTCGGGTATTAAAGTAACCCCCGGTGCCATGGTTTATGCCGATTCGGATGGAGTGTTGATAGAGCGATGAGAAGTACATTGACGTGGATTTTCGTTGTACCCGCGTCAATTGCTCTAGGTCTGCTCTTTGATTACTTCAACGTTGCCGCGGCGTGGATTCTTGCAGGGATCATCGTTGCCGGCGGCATGGCATTGGTACACCGTGAAGAGCTGGTTCTTAACTCCCACGTAGAAAAAGCTGGTCGCGGCGTTATCGGTGTCTTGGCGGGGCTTCCCTTAGTCGGTATCGGCATTGGTGAAGTTACCCCCTATGTCCTGCCGGGGCTGGCGGTTTCCATCATCACCGTGGCGCTCGGCATGAGCGCTGGCGTGGTCCTGGCAAAAAGCGTGAAAGAGATTTCTCCACAAACCGGAATCCTGTGCATGCTCCCCGGCGGTTCATCAACACTGCCGGTGATCGCCAGGGAAACCGGCGCCGATTTTCGTCTCGTGGCGCTCTCTCAATATCTGCGCTTGCTCATTGTTTCGCTCTCGCTGCCACTGGTGACATCTATTTTTAATGTCACCGCCACTGGTGCCGCAGAAGAGACTGGCACCTGGTGGGGTGCCCTATTGTTGGTAGTCTTTGCGTTGGTGGGACCGTACATCGGTAAGCTCTTGCACTTTCCTGCACCCCACATCTTCGCACCGCTGCTGCTGACCGTTGTGGCTGGCCAATTCATCCCAGATGCGCTGGTCATGCCTAATTTCGTGGCGGTCATTGCGTTTTTGATCATCGGCTGGTTCTGCGGCGGCGGACTATCAGTGCAGGTGCTGAAGATTTTTACCCGTCAGCTGCCGATGACCTTGCTGTTTATCATCATTACCATCGCAACCTGCGCCGCTACTGCCCTGCTGTTGAGCTGGTGGATGGACGTCACCTATTTCGATGCCTATCTGGCCACCAGCCCGGGTGGCCTAGAAACCGTCCTCGCGCTCGCGCATGAGGGTGGCTCCGGGCCTGCGGTCGTTAGCGTGCAGCTCATCAGGTTGCTGACGCTGCTGGGGCTCGCTGGCTACCTGTCCACGATTATCCGGTGGATTATTAGGAATTAGTGAAATCGGCATCGCGCTTTTCAGAAAAAGCTGCCATGCCTTCCTTCTGATCCTGCGAAGAAAATAGCGCGTGAAAACCACGGCGCTCAAACAGTAGTCCCTGGGACAACGTAGTTTCAAAAGCGGTGTTGACTTGCTCTTTAATCATTGAGGTTGCAACCTGCGACTTGGAAGCAATGGTTTGGGCAGTCTCAAGTGCTTTGTCTAAAAGCTCCTCTGGTTCCACAATGTGCGCAACTAGGCCGCTGCGCTCTGCTTCTTCAGCATCCATCATGCGGCCGGTCAGGCACATTTCCATGGCTTTGGCCTTGCCCACCGCGCGGGTAAGACGCTGGGAGCCACCGATACCAGGGCTGATGCCGAGGTTGACTTCCGGCTGACCGAACTTGGCCTTGCTTCCTGCGATGATAAAATCGCACATCATCGCAACCTCACAGCCCCCACCGAGTGCGTAGCCATTGACCGCCGCAATAATCGGTGTGCGCACAGCCATGAACTGCTCCCAATCAGCGAACCAGTTAGCTTTGTACATATCAACACCCGACAGCGGCGCCATCTCCTTGATGTCAGCGCCGGCAGCAAAGGCTTTCTCCGAACCGGTGAGAACAATCGCGCCAATGTTTTCGTCCTCATCGAAAGCACGCGCGGCCTGGATAACCTCAGCCTGCATCTCCTTATTAAGAGCATTGAGTGCCTTCGGTCGGTTGAGGGTAATCAGACCAACCTTGTCGCGAGTTTCTACGGTGATGCTGTTGTATTCCACAATTTTTCTCCTTGTCTAGCAATCTGCACCCCAGGCTAGAACGCATGTGGGCAACAATGCCAAGTTTTCGACAAATCCCAAGTTTCCCATAACGTGATTTCTACCATATAGTGGATTGGTCGGTGGGATAAAACATATCATCACTGAGGATAATTTTGGGTTAGTTGCACAACAACAAGGAGCATTCATTAGATGTCTGTTACGCAGGCTATTCAAGAGCCCGAAACTAAAGGCGCAGTGAATCGGTCCTGGACCATCACGCTTTTCGGCACCGCAGTCGGTGCCGGTATCTTGTTTTTGCCTATTTCTGCCGGAAGCTTCGGTTTCTGGCCGTTGCTCATCGCTACGGTGCTCATTGGTCCGATGACCTATTTAGCGCACCTCGCGTTTTCGTGGATGATGAGCTCGTCTCGTCTCCAGGGCGAGGACGTGTTGGTGATTCTCACGGACTACTTTGGCAAGAACGCCGGTATTGTTATCGCGATCATTTACTGGTTTACGTTCTTCCCCGTGGTTTTGATTTACGGTGTAAGCATTGTCAACACCGTGGACAGTTTCGTGGTCAATCAGCTTGATGGCCCGTCTCTCTCCCGCTGGTTCCTGGCCCCAGTGCTGGTTGGTTTGATGACGCTGGCGCTGGCTTTTGGTGACAAGATCATGTTGCTTGTCGCGCAGTTTGTGGTTTACCCACTGATTATCGCGTTGGCTGCTGTCTCCCTTTACCTGATTCCGCAGTGGGATATCGCATCTTTTATGGAGGCAGGCCCAAAGGATGCCGGCGGAATGGTCAGCGCCATGATCCTGATTTTGCCGGTTCTGGTTTTTGCGTTCTCCTTTGTTGCTGCGATTTCGCAGTTCGTGCTCGATATGGAAAATGAGTACGGCGCTAACCACAGTAAGCAGACCGCCAAGGTCATCCGCAGCTCCGTTGTGTTGCTAACCGTGTTCACCATGTTCTTCGTCTGGTCCAGCGCACTAGCCATGGGCGCGGACGGCATGGATACCGCTAATGAGCAGAACCTGCCTGTGCTGTCTTATTTCGCAAACGTCACCGGCGCCCCGTTCATGGCTTACATGGCACCCATCGTGGTGATTTGCGCGATTGCATCCTCCTACTTCGGTCACTCCTTGGGCACGGTGGAAGGTACCCGCTACCTGGTTGGACTGGTGTTCCCGTCCGCCAAGAAGATTTCTAACCGCAAGATGGACTTGTGGGTTTACCTGTTCATCTTTGTTGTCACTTCCATCGTGGCCGTGTTCAATCCATCCATCTTGGACATGATTTCTGTGGTCGGCGGAGTCTTCTTCGCGCTGATGACTTACTTGTTGCCAATGTTCGCGATTTACAAGGTTGATGCACTACAGAAGTTCCGCAGCCGCAAGACCAACTACTTTGTCATGGTGATGGGTGTGCTGGTTCTTCTCGCAACTGTCTGGGACATGGTTTCTTAAGTGCTTAAATGGGCGGAATGACTGACAAGAGCAAGCCCCTCTCATCCTCGCGATTACGGCCTGCCCCGCCTGAATCGTCCACACCTACATGGCGGTAGAAAACCTTGAAGCTGCCGCCGCGTAGCTGGGTTATGACATCAAGATTCAAACCCACGGCTCCATCGGCGTCGAAGGACACTTCACCGCCGAATACATCAAAAATGCTGACGCGATTGTCATCGGCAAGCCGCTTGTTGCAACCGGTGTTGGTGAGGCCATCAAGTCCCCGAAAGAGCTCATCTCCAAGGCACTCAACGCCGCGACGTTTACCCAAGCCGCTTACCAGGAAGATGCCGACGCGGAGGAAACCTCCACTCCTGGTATTGGAATCACACTGTACACAGCGCTGATGAACGGTGTTTCCCACATGATTCCGTTCGCGGTCACCGGTGGTCTTCTTCTCGCACTATTGCTTTCTATCGGCGTCGTTCCGTCCGCTGAGATCTTGGGCACCTCGGAGGATTCCCCCGTGGCTTTTCATCTCCAAAATCGGTGATCTAGCGTTTTCTCTGAAGGTTCCGGTGCTTTCCGGCTATATTGCGGTTGGTATCGCGGACTGCCCTAGTCTCGCGCCTGGTCTGATTACTGGTCTTATCGCCGTCAATAGCGATCCTTATGGCCTGAAGCTAATGCTGGTTTCATACGCGGTGTTGTCACCGGCATTTTGTCCGAATACCTCGCGCTCGGAATTAAGAAGCTTCCAGTGCATAAGTTCGTCGCCCCGAATTGGCCATTTATTAGCATCGCGATCATTACTACCGTGGTAGTTGGCCTGCTGTTTATCTATCTCACTGGCGTTCCTATTGCATCGCTTTTCGATGCCCTCACGGTCGCCCTCTCCAGGGATGCAAGGCACCTCCACCTTCTTGTTGGGCGCAATGGTCGCTTTCGGTATGGGGGGACCTCTCAATAAGACGGTGTTGCTCTTCGGTGGTGGGCACATCACTGCTGGTAATCCGCTTCCAATGGGTGTGGTTGCCACCGCGATTGCCGTCCCACCGATTGCTGTGGCAGTAGCAACCGTGCTGCGCCATGCTCGGTTTAGCAAGACGGAAAATGATTCCGGTATCGCGGTCAATGCTCTACTCATTATTGTGTTGGTGAGGCTTTCCAAAAAGAATGACCAAGTAGGACAAGAGGAAAAGCGGGGAAGTTACAGCGACAGGCTCCGCAGTAGCGACGAAGACTCGAACTGACACGGCACTCATCGCCAAAGACATCGTTCTTTTAGATGCGGAATACCGGTCCCATAATGAAGCAAGAATCCCGTGATAGATTGTATGGGGACGAGACCCCGCCGATGCGGTGAATACGAGTGAAGCTGTACTGGACTAGTACTGTTTTCCCGTAGACTCGGTAGAATGAAACAGGCTCGGATATTCAACGCCCTCGCTGCCCTAGTCATGGTGATCATTTGGCTGGCCATCACCGGCTTGGGCGGGCCAACTTTCGGGAAAATCTCCGAAGTTAGCACCAACGACAAATCTACATTCCTTCCAGCGAGTTCTGAGTCCACGCAGGTCGGTGACCTCATTGAGGAGTTCTCAGACGGCCAAGGAATTCCGGCCATCATCGCCGGTGAAGTAGGTGAGGTCGATGATTCTGCGCTTGCCTCCGGCACGGAGCAAATAGAATCGGTTGATGGGGTCATGCAGGTCATTGGCCCGCAGATTGCTGAAGACGGCACGGCCGTTCAGTACATCACGTTGATTGATACAGAATCAGCCGATCCCACCGAGGTAGTTGAAGAACTCACCGCCGAAATTTCTGACAGCAGTTTCGCTCCTTCTGATTTTGGTGATTTTTATGTCACGGGACCAGCGGGCTTTAGCTCCGATTTAGCGGGCGCTTTCGCGGGTATCGATGGTATTTTGCTTATTGTCGCACTTGTTGCGGTTTTGATTATTCTGGTTGCGGTTTACCGCGCTGCGCTGCTGCCGATCATTGTTATTGTCACCGCCGTGGCAGCGCTGTGTGCATCAATTTTGACTATTTACTGGATGGCTAAATCCGGGATTATTGTTCTCAACGGCCAAGCCCAAGGCATCTTGTCCATTCTGGTCATTGGTGCTGCGACAGATTATTCGCTGCTCATGGTTGCGCGCCAACGTGAAGAATTGCAGCGCAAAGAATCGGTTGCGGATTCGTTGCGTGCTTCATGGAAGGCATCGTTCAGCGCGATCACGGCTTCTGCTGCAACCGTGGCTATCGCTCTACTGTGTTTACTGGTCTCCGATTTAAACTCGAACCGCTCCCTCGGGCCTATTGCCGCAACCGGTATTTTCTTCGCGTGGGTCTCCGCGCTGACGCTGCTTCCCGCACTGCTATACCTGTTCGGCCGTATCGCTTTTTGGCCGGTCACGCCGAAGTACTCGAGCGATGAAAATGCGGCAAATAACTCGCACAAGTTGTGGCACAAGGTTGCCTCCCTGGTAGAGGGCAGCCCGCGTAAGGTCTGGGCTGGCACGCTAGTGCTCCTTTTCATCGGTGCTGCGTGGCTGCCGTTGCTTAATGCCACCGGTGTCTCCAACTCGGATATTTTGCTCTCTGACACTGATGCCAAGGCTGGCCAAGAAGTCCTCAATGAGCATTTTGATGCCGGTGCCGGCTCACCTGCTTCCATCATTGCTCCGGAAGAATTGCAGGATGAAGTGCTCGGAATCTTGGATGAGCATCCGGAAGTCTCCGAAGCCACACTGACTTCTGAGTCGGGTGCGCCGGCGAATACTCCGCCGATGAATCTGGATCCAAATGTGGTCGACGGGCAGGTGTACATCCAAGCCATCCTCAATCAGGAAGCAGATTCTCTCGAGGCACAAGATACGGTCGCACAGCTTCGCGATGAATTCTCCGTCCTCGACGGCGCTGTCTTGGTCGGTGGTGAGTCCGCCACAGCCTTGGATTCAAACCTCACCGCCGAGCGTGACCTGCGTGTTATCGTCCCGCTGGTTCTCGCCGTGGTTCTCATCGTGCTCATTATTCTCTTGCGCGCACTATTGCTTCCGGTACTGCTGTTGTTGTCCACGGTAATCAGTTTCGCGGCCGCCATGGGTGTATCCGCACTGGTGTTCAACGGTCTGTTCAACTTCCCTGGCGCGGATCCGACGGTGCCGCTGTATGGCTTCATTTTCCTCGTCGCACTCGGCGTGGATTACACCATCTTCCTGATGACCCGAGCCAAGGAAGAAACCCCAACCATGGGCACACGAAAAGCAGTGCTGCATTCACTGACGGTTACCGGCGGAGTTATTACCTCAGCCGGCGTAGTCCTCGCGGCAACCTTCGCAGCATTGTCTGTTATTCCGCTGATGTTCATGGTCCAGCTCGCGTTCATCGTCGCCTTCGGCGTGCTAGTGGACACCTTCATCGTGCGCACCCTGCTAATTCCCGGCCTCGTTACCGACATCGGACCGAAAGTCTGGTGGCCAGCAAAACAAGCAGCAAAAGATTAATCATCTACTGACTGTTTAACACGCAGTGGGCAATCAAGGAATCAATCTGGCGAACATCAATCTTGTGATTCAGCTTGATCTTGATATGCCCGGCGCGAGTCCATAGTTCTACTTCTGCATCTAAATCGAAGGTGCCGGCATTTTCAGTGGACCACATGTCGATGGCCTTGTATGGAAGAGAATAAATTTCAACCTTTTTACCCGTTAGGCCCTGGGCATCACGCATAATGAGTCGCTTCGTGGTGAAAATGGCCGAGTCACGGAATGTTTCATAAGCCACTAAGGCTTCTTCGCCACGAGTCAAAATTGATGTGACGTCGTCGGGAACTGGGACCTCCTGATATAGGGTCCACTCAGCAATCTTTGACATCTCCATGTCAAGGTCCTCCATATTCAAATATTTCAAGGATCAGTCAGGGAAACTGATCCTTTAATAAGTATCACGCCCTACTTACTCGCCTTTCATCACGTCTCTTACAATCTCGGCAATATGTTGAGGGGCAACACCTGTGCCCTGGTCGATGTGGGTGCGGCAGGAAAAGCCGTCGGCGATGACAGCGTTTCCGTCGGCTCCAGCCTCGCGGACTTTGGGGAAAAGTTCGCGCTCCCCCAGTGCCATGGACATCTCAGCATGCCCCTTCTCGAAGCCCCAGTTCCCGGCCAAACCGCAGCAACCGGTTTCGATATCGGATTGCGAGACACCGAGGGCCTCGAGAAGCTGTGCGGAATGCTGTGGGTCACCGAGCGATTTCTCATGGCAATGCACCTGGGTCAGCGCGCTAATGTTGGCTGGCCGGATTTCGCCGGCATCCACCTTTTCTTTGATTAGCGGCGCAACGAACTCCGCGAAAGACATGGTAGACCCAGCGAGCTGGGTGATGGCGGGGTCATCAATAAGCTCTGTTGCTTCGCCGTTGAGCATGACCGTGCACGATGGCTCAATGCCGACGACGGTTAATCCGCGGTCCAGATAAGGCTTCATCACCTTGGCGGTCTGCTTGAGTACCCGCTGGGCCATATCCAGTTGACCTGTGGAATGCCAGGTCAAACCACAGCAGACAAAAGCCTGCGGGATTTCGACGTTGTATCCCAGCGATTCCAGCACCTCAACCGCCGCGGTCGCAGGTGAAGTATCCAGCGAGGCATTGAAAGAATCAGGCCACAAGACCACAGTCTTAGTGGCGGAACTGGTGCTGCGTTTCTTGTGCCACTTGCGTAGCGACGTCGGAGCAAAGCGGATGAGCGGGCGCGAGGTATCCAGCCCGCCGACTTTCGCGATAAGGGTTTTGAGTCCTGGCGTGCGCATGGATGTATCGATAAGCCGTGGGAGCAGCGGAATCTTGTGCGCAATATGGCCGAGAAGCGGGAGCCAACCCATCATGTAATGCGCCATCGGGCGGATTTTGCCTTGGTAGTGCTTGTGCAAGAACTCTGATTTATAGGTCGACATATCCACGTTGACAGGGCACTCGGACGCGCAAGCCTTGCACGAAAGACACAGGTCGAGGGCTTCGAGAACCTCTTCAGACTTGTAGCCATCGGCAACTGATTCCCCACGAAACATCTCCGATAGAAGACGCGCACGGCCGCGGGTGGAATGGACTTCATCGCCAGTGATCTGGAAAGACGGGCACATGGAGTTTTCTTCCGAGCGGCAGGCGGAGACGCCAACACACCGGTTGACGGCATTGACCATAGAACCCTTGTCATGGCTGAATTTGTGCACCGGGGTGAGTTCAAATTTCCGCTGGCCAGGAGCCATGCGGAGCCCGTCGGTGACCTCGTCGGCGTCGACGAGAACTCCGGGGTTAAATAGCCCATCGGGATCCAAGATGTTCTTGAACTTCTTGAATAAATCACACATTTCTTCGGAGTACATCCGGTCCAGCAGCGCGGAACGCGCACGGCCATCGCCGTGTTCACCGGACAAAGAGCCACCATAAGAAGAGACCAGCTCGGCGGCCTCGTTCATGAACTCCTTAAATATCGCAACGCCTTCATCGCTGCCGAAGTCGAAGGAGATACGCACGTGCACGCAGCCCTCACCAAAGTGGCCAAAAGGAATGCCACGCAGGGAGTACTTATCCATCAGCGCGTAGAGGTCGCGCAAGTAATCGGCGAGGTTTTCCGGTGGCACAGCGGAGTCTTCCCAGTTTGGCCATGCTTCCCCGCCATCAGGCAGACGCGTCACCACGCCCGCAGAAGCCTCGCGGATGCGCCACAATTCCCGCATTTCTTGCGGGTTGGAAACCACGACGGTGTCGACAGTATCCACCGAGGCAGCGACAGTTTCAGCCAACGCTTCGGCCTCAGCAAGGGTATCGCCTCCGACTTCGCAGTACAGCCAGCCACCCGCGGGAATACCCTTGCGGATGCCAGGCAGGTTCCCGCCGGCTTTCTCTTGGCCGCGCTTGCTGCGCAGGGCATCAAGCAGGTCACCGCCCATGCCTTCAATGGTCGCAACACCTGGAAGACGCAGTTTCGCCGCCGCCGATGCTGCATCGTAAACGGTCTCAAAAGCCAGGACTGCCAAGGCTTTAGCCTGGGGTACTTCCACGAGTTTGACCGTCATCTTCGTAATAACACCAACAGTGCCTTCCGAACCCGCGATCGCCTTCGCCGCATCAAATCCGTGCTTGTCCAGCAAATAGTGCAGTCCGTAACCGGATACTTGGCGCGGGAATCGGCCAAGTTCGGTATCAATGAGGTCAGCGTTAGCATCGACAAGCTGATGCAATTGCTTATCGATGCCTGCGTCGCTTACCCCACTGCCATCGAAAGTAACCTCCTCACCATTGGCCAGCATGAGAGTGACCGATACGAGGTTTTCTGCCGCGGTGCCGTAGGCAACCGAGTGCGAACCGCAGGCATTATTGGCGACCATGCCACCGATAGTGCAGCGTGAATGCGTGGACGGATCAGGGCCATAGGTCAGCCCGAATTCAGCGACCGCGTCGCGCAGCCCGTCGCAGACGACGCCGGGCTCAACGGTGGCTGTGCGGTTTTCGACGTCGATATCCAAGATGCGGTTGAAATACCGCGAAGTATCAATAATCAACCCCGTACCGATGGCATTACCCGCAACCGAGGTGCCGCCGCCGCGAGAGATAATCGACCAGCCACGCTGCTTCGCGATTTCGATGCCATCGCGAATATCGTCCGCCGACTTCGGCTCAATCACTGCCTTCGGAATGCGGCGGAAAACCGACGCGTCGGAGGAATAGGCGGCACGCGTGGTCATATCTTCGCGCATGCCAGAACGCGCCATCTTCTTGAACACTGAAGGGTCCAGACGGTCAAACTTGATGGTTCGCTGTGGCATGGCAGAGGACATTAGAGGAACTTTACTCCTTGAGCCAGTGGAAGTTCGCCGGAATAGTTGATGGTGTTGGTCGCGCGGCGCATGTAGGTCTTCCAGGCATCGGAGCCGGATTCGCGGCCGCCACCAGTCTCCTTTTCACCACCGAATGCGCCGCCGATTTCAGCACCGGAGGTACCAATGTTCACATTGGCGATACCGCAGTCGGAGCCCGAAGCAGACAAGAAGAGCTCTGCCTCGGAGTTGTCCTGGGTGAAGATAGCCGAGGACAGACCTTGAGGCACAGCGTTGTGCAGGGCGATTGCCTCATCGAAGTCCGAGTAGGTCAGAACATAGAGAATTGGCGCGAAGGTTTCATTGTGCACAATTTCTGATTGCTCAGGCATGCGCACCACGGCTGGTTCGACGTAGAAAGACTTTTCGGTGTCATCGACGATAACGCGGTTGCCGCCGACGAGTACTTCCCCGCCTTGTTCCTTGGCTGCTTCGAGGGATTTCTGCATGCCGTCGAATGCGCCCTGGTTGACGAGTGGGCCGACGAGGACGGACTCATCGCGCGGGTCGCCGATGGTGAGTGTCTTGTAGGCGGCGACGATTTGGTCCACCAACTTATCCGCAATGGATTCGTGCACGATGAGACGGCGCATGGTGGTGCAGCGCTGGCCAGCGGTACCGGCAGCGGCGAAGACAATGCCGCGCAATGCTAGGTCGAGGTCCGCGGTGGGACTGACGATGGCTGCGTTATTGCCGCCGAGTTCCAGCAGGTAGCGACCGAAACGCGAGGCGACGCGTGGCGCGACTTCGCGACCCATGCGGGTAGAACCAGTGGCGGAGACAAGTTCGACGCGAGGGTCATCGAGAAGTACTTCGCCGACGGTGCGGTCACCAAGGATGAGGTGGCTGATGTTTTGGTCCTCACCGCAGTCTTCAATGGCACGCGCCAACAAAGCATGCGCACCGAGGGCGGAAAGTGCGCACATCTCCGATGGCTTCCACACGACGGTGTCACCGCAGACCAGGGCATTTGCGGTATTCCACGAGTACACAGCCACCGGGAAGTTAAATGCAGAAATCACGCCGACCACACCGATGGGGTGCCAGGTTTCCATCAAACGGTGCCCGGGGCGCTCCGAAGGCATGGTCTTGCCATAGAGCATGCGGGATTGGCCGAGCGCGAAATCGCAGATATCAATCATTTCTTGGACTTCGCCTTCAGCCTCAGAAATAGACTTTCCGGCTTCCACTTGAACGAGGATTCCCAGGTCATGCTTATGTTCAGTCAACAGCTCGCCCCAGCGCTTAATCACATTGCCGCGGCGGGGTGCTGGAACATCGCGCCAGGATTTGAAGGCTTCATCGGCAGCCGCGATCATCTCCATTGCCTGCTCTTTGGTGGTGCCCTGGATTTTAAAAAGGTCCTCGCCGGTCAATGGCGTGCGGGTTTGCAGGTTGCCGCCTTCCAGCGAACCAGTGTAGCCACACGCTTTCAAAGCATCCTGGATGGTGGAAAGAAGCTGGTCGTGAGTCTGAGTAGTCATAGAAAATGGTTCCTTTTCACTAGTTGTTAAGTGCGGGAGTGGGGTGGATGGTTATGCCTAGTTGCTGCGCGGCAGCATCCAAGGAGGCTGCTTCCTGGGCTTTGTAGAGTTCATAAGGCTCGACAATCTCGCGCCCGACAATCTTCGACATTGCTTGCAGGTCATAGTCAGTTCCCTGCTGCTGGTTATCGCGGGTACCTTCATCTTTCAGGTTCGACTGGAAGATGCCTGCCGCCGAGCGCGGAAGAAAGTCCTCGTAGACAATGGGTTGGGCGGTGAGAACGGAGGCATCGATAAGCTGCTCAACCGTGTACTCCCCCGGCTCAGCTTCCCCTGTCACCTCATAGGTGAAGTAGCCTAGTCCCTGCTCACGCAGGCCTTTCTCCGTATTCGGCAGGTTGGCTTGCCACACCTCGCGGGCAAGTTCCACGCGGGTTTTATCCGAGTCAGCCGCGAGTTTTTCATCCACCTGGGTGTTCATGGTGTCATACAGCGCGCGGCCTTTCGGCGTTAGCGCAATGCCGCGCTGCTCGACCTCGCCAAAGCGAACCCGCAGCGCACCCGGGCCCACCGTACCGTCGGCGAACTTGAAAATCCGTTCTTCATCGAGCGCGCGGAAAGAAGTCTGCCGCAACAAAATATCGGGGCCATCCCAATCCGGTGGACCTTGGATTTCATCAATCATGGTGATGCCGCGGGCTTCCATGCGGTTGTACAAATCATCAATATCCAGCACGCGCGGGGTCAGGTGGTTGATATGGGTATAGCGCACGCCGCCGATATCCGAGGCCACAGCCGAGATTGCCTCGAGTTCGCGGTACCACTGTTCATCAATGGGTTCATCGTTAAGCTCAAATGCTGCCGTGGCCAGCTCAATGAACTTATCCGCGTCGTGCTCCTCTAGCCCTTTATTTTCTGCCGCTTTATTGGCCATCGCGACTAGTTCATCGGAAAAGATGCTTCGCTTATCGATGAATCCCTGCAGCCTTTCCTGCAGCTCCGGCGTGAAAAAGCGCGGGTCATCGGCTGCCAGCATAGAGGTAAACACGCGGAAAGGATTCTTTGCCAACTCATCCTTGTCGGTCGGGCGAAAAGCCGTGGACACGACTGGCACGGACGACTTCGCGGCATCGCGCAAGTCATAAAATCCCACTGGGTACATGCCGAAACCGGCGAAGACCGCTGCCACCTGGCTCATTTCCTTTGGCGAACCGACGCGGATAGCCCCGTGACGCTCAGCAGTTACGCGGCCGATGCTGCCCAAGCGTTCTGCTTCCGCACCCATCTTGTCCATGAAGTCGGTGTTGACTGCCTCGGATACCTCCACCAACGTGGTGTAAGCGGGAACTTCGCGGCCGTACATATCTGACAGACTTCGTGCGAAGCGTGCGCGAAGCGTTGATGTTTCTTGAAAGACCATTGTTTGCCTTCCTGTTCCTTAGATAATGTTCTTTTCGATGACTGAATTGAGCTCTTGTTCAAAACGTGACGTGGAATATCCGTCATGAGGAAGGAAGGATTCGCGGTCTTGGATGATGTCTGCCATGAACTCGCCTGCGGCAGGTCCTTGGAGGAATCCGTGACCGGAAAATCCCGTGCAGTAGTAGAAACCCGCCACGCGATCTGATGCGCCGATAATCGCGTTGCGGTCTGGAGTGTTTTCATAAAACCCAGACCAGCCGGAATCTAGCTGCGGGTTTTGAAGCGTTGGCGCGAAAATCTTCGCCGCGGAATTAAACGCATCAAGCCACTCAAAGCTGTAATCGCGGTTGAAGCCAGGTTCTTGGGGATGCGAGATGCCCAGCAGCATGCCGTTGTAATAGTTGTGCATGTACATGGTGGTGGACAGATCCAAAGTAAAGGGCACCGTGGGATGGGCTTGGGGCATCTGCGTGGTCAGTCCGATCATTCTGCGGACCGGTTCCACCGGCAAGGTGTGCCCGGCCATCTCACCGATCTTCGCGGACCAAGCACCGGCGGCGCAGACAATCTGCTCTGTGCGGATTACTCCGCGCTGGGTCGTGACTGATTCAATCGCCCCGCCGGATGTGGCGATATCCAGCACCTCAGTGTGGTCCATGACGGTTACGCCCATGGCAATTGCCGCACGCATGTAACCGGCAACTGCGGCTGCCGGGCAGGCATAGCCATCATCTGGTGAAAGCGATCCAGCCAAAATAGCCTTTGGGTCAATAAAGGGATTAACCTCAGCGACCTGTTCCGGGCTAATCATCGAAGAATTCACGCCCAGGTCATTTTGGGTTTTCGTAGCTTCTTCCAGATTGGCCACTTCTTCCTCAGTGCGCGCGAGGAACAGGTAGCCGACTTTGGCAAGTTCGATATTGGTACCAAAGTCTTCTTTCCAAGTACGGAAGGTATCTAAAGAACGCTTGCCCAAGATGACATTCATGGGGTCGGAGAAGTTCGCCCGCACCCCGCCCATCGGTTTGGCAGAAGATCCTCTACCCACTTCGTGTTGTTCAAGCACGACAATGCCCTTGACACCCCGCGATGCCAGGTGCCACGCGGTGCTCATGCCCATGATTCCTCCACCGATGATGACGATGTTGGCAATCTCAGGTTGTGTTTGCGCGTAGTTCGGTACGAGCGGAACCTTTACATCAACCACTTTTTCCTCCTCCCACACTTTATGGCAAGCGCCATATCTGACCGGTTATCTGTTATCGATAACTCTAACTTGAAAGTTGTGAGCTGCGCAATAGATTTCGAGAAGAAAAATCAAAGACCCTCATCTACCTGCAGAAATGCTGGAGGAGGACGAGGGGTGTAGCTGGGTTAGGCGCTAATTTGCGGGCGAATAGCCGTGTGGGCGGGCATATTCCAGATGCTTTAACATGAGCGCGGCCGCCTTTTCCGGATCCCGCTCTCGGATCGCCTGAGCGATCTCGATATGCTCTTGAGCCGAGTGTTGCAATCCTTGATTATCCTCCAAGTGCCGATAGGCATCATTGACACGAGACTCGTCGCGCAGGTTAGAGACGATTTTTGACCAGCGTGAATTGCCCACGGCATCCACCAGCGCCATATGGAAGTCATGATCCGCATTGAGATACGGCAAAGC
Source organism: Corynebacterium stationis (assembly GCF_001941345.1). Lineage (NCBI taxonomy): Bacteria > Bacillati > Actinomycetota > Actinomycetes > Mycobacteriales > Corynebacteriaceae > Corynebacterium > Corynebacterium stationis. The sequence continues at coordinate 756,055 of NZ_CP009251.1, read as the reverse complement.
TGGTTCTTTATTCGTTGCAGGCAAGGCCTCAATGGACTCCTGCGCAAGCCTTACAATATTTTCGATCACCTCCGTGCCGATATCGCGGATCGCAGCCTGGCGCACCGCCTCCACCTCAATGAGCACGCGCATTTCATAAACCTCAAAGCGATCATGCTCGGAGAGTTCCACCACCCTAAAGCCGCGATTACGAACCGGCTCTAGCAATCCATTAGCTGCCAGCGCCATCATCGCTTCGCGCGCAGGAGAATTAGAAATACCCAAATGGGTGGCCAAAGAATTGGCCGAATAGATTTCCCCAGGAACCATGATTCCGGAAAATAGCAACTGACGAATCAACGTCTGCGTTGATTGCTTTAACGTCGACTGACTCAGTGCGGCCTCACGCCCCACCTGCTCTATCCGCTTGGCCCATTCATCACCAGGCGCCATTCCCAGTCACCCCTTAACCTCTGCTCGTTTGTACTCGGTTTAATCCTAATCAGCCACAAGCATTGGCCCCCGCTTCACCGTGGGAACTTTCGGCCCGAATAGGAAAGTTTTCAGAAAAGGCTTCACTTATGGGTTATCGATAACCTAGTATGTATCTCACATCACAAAATAAGGGTTGTGCAATCCATGTCAATTTGTGATTCGAGTGTCTCCACACTTCCTCCCCTTGCTAATCAATCAGAAAGGTCCGAAGTTGAGCTCCATATTAACTACCCACACCCTCGCCCAGGAAGACCCCGGCGGTATCGACGGCGCCATCCAATCAGTCTTTGGCCCATTCGTAGATTTTCTGGAAAAGGCGGTTTTCTTCTCCGTACCGGTTCTCGGAGCGGATCTTCCGCTCGTAGTCGTGTGGCTTGTTGCCGGTGGCGTATTTTGTAACGTCTATCTGCGCGTCCGCCCTATCAAAGACGCCAAACAGGCCATTCGCGCCGTGCGCGGAATGCTGGCCAAGAAATCCGACCCCGGCCAAGTGACCAGTTTCCAAGCCTTTGCCACAGAACTCGCCGGCACGATTGGTCTAGGCAACATCGCCGGTGTTGCCGTCGCCATCACCATGGGCGGGCCCGGCGCTTCTTTCTGGATTGCTGCAGCTGGCGTGCTTGGTATGGCCGTCAAACTCGCCGAGGCCACCTTGGGCCAGATGTTTCGCCGTGTCAACGATGACGGCACGGTAGCCGCCGGTCCGATGTACTTCTTGGAATACGGTCTAAAGTCCATCGGCAAGCCAAAGCTCGGTCTGTCGCTGGGCTACTTCTATGCCATCGGCATGGCGCTTGCGGTTATGGGTGCTGGCAACATCTTCCAAGCCAACCAGGTGGCTATGCACCTGACTGATATCACCGGTGGCGAAGACAGTTTCCTATTCGGCAATGGTTGGATCGTGGGTCTTGCCATCGCGATCCCGGCCGCGGTCGTGCTCATCGGTGGAATTAACTCCATCGCGAACGCCACCAGCCGCCTGGTTCCGGTGATGTCCGTGCTCTACGCGGTTGCTGTTTTCGTGGTTCTGGGCTTTAACTTCTCTGAGATTCCGAATGCCTTCGTGCAGATCTTCCAAGGAGCATTCACCCCAGAAGGTGTTTCCGGCGGCATTTTGGGTGTGGCCATCATCGGTATTCAGCGTGCACTGTTTTCCAACGTCGCTGGTGTTGGTACCGCGGCTTTGGCACACGGCGTGACCAAGAACCGTCGTCCTGCTGAAGAAGGCTTGGTTGCTGCATGGGAGCCGTTTTTGGACTCCGTCATTGTGTGTACGCTCACCGCTATAGCCATTATTGTTACTGGTGAACACCTCAACACCGGCGCAGACGGCATCACCTTGGCTACCAATGCTTTTGCAACTGTTTCCTATGGCTTTACCTTCGTACTCACTGCCTGCATTGTGCTCTTCGCCTTTTCCACAGTGTTATCTTACTGCTACTACGGCCAGGTCAACTTCGGATACATCTTCAATGACAACAAAAGGGCCAAGCAGATTTACAGCGTCATCTACATCATCATGATTGTCGTTGGTGCTTCCGTCTCCCTAGACACCGTGGTGCGTTTCTCTGACGCCACTTTCTTCCTCGTTGCCATCCCAAACTTGCTGGGCATTTACCTGCTGGCCAAGCCGCTGCGCAAAGAGATCTCTTCCTACCGCGAGGCTGCTGCCGCCGGCGAAATTGAACCGGTGCCAGAAAAGGACCGCGTGAACCTGCTAGATCACGGCTTCCCTACTAACCAAGCCAAAAAGAAAGAACATCCTCATGTCTAAGAATAAAATCGCGGCAACACTGCTGGCCGGTACCACTGCCATATCCCTTGCTGCCTGCTCTTCGTCCGGCGAATCAGAGGGTGGACTGCTGGGTGCAATTGAATCAGGCAACGTTATCCTCGGCGTGAAATTCGACCAGCCGGGCATCGGCCTGCGTGAAGGCGACGGATCCTACACGGGCGCTGAGACAGAAATCGCTACTAAGATTGTGGAAACCCTGGCTGAAGAAAATGGCTGGGATACCCCAAATATCCAGTACCGAGAAACCCCCGCTGCCCAACGCGAAACCCTGCTGCGCAACGGTGAGACACACCTGATTCAAGGCGGATATTCCATTACCCCGGACCGCATGGAAATCGTGGACTTTGCCGGCCCACTGTTGTTGACCCACCAAGCATTGCTGGTACGCGCAGACGATGACTCCATCCAGTCACTAGAAGACCTCGACGGCAAAATCTTGTGCTCCACTGCCGGCTCCAAGCCAGCACAGCGCGTGAAGGAAGAAATCCCGAGCGTCCAGTTGCAAGAATATGACACCAATTCCAGCTGCATCGAAGCGCTGTCCCAGGGCAATGTTGATGCGCTGACATCAGATGCGCCGATCCTCGCGGGCTACGCCGGACAATATGACGGCAAGTTCGAGGTCCTCGACATGACCAAAGCCGATGGCTCATTCTTCTCCAACGAGTGGTACGGCATTGGCTTGCAAAAAGACGACACAGAATCCGTCGACGCCGTCAATCAGGTTCTCACAGATATGAAAGACTCTGGCGAGCTCGACGCCATCATTGAGGAATACTTCGGCGATTTGGATTCCATCGAAGAGACCACCCCCGGCGATCTTTCTGAGATTGAATAAGGAGAAGGCATGAATTTCATCGCTCAACGCATCCTTGACCAGCGTCAAGCATCTCTTCGCCCGCCGCTTGGGGTGGTGCCGCCCGGCGCGGTGTCGTTGGCGTTGGGCGAGCCGGACTTCGCCCCACCGCAGGCGGTTATCGATGCCACCACGCAAGCAGTCGCCCAAGGCCGCACCAACTACACGGATCAGCACGGCATTGCAGAGCTTCGCGATGCCCTTCTCACCGCACTTCCCGCCCGCCCATCGGACTGGGATAAGGACAATATTGTGGTGACACACGGAGCGACCGCCGGGCTGGGCGCGCTATTTTTCGCGTTGATTGAACCAGGTGACAAGGTGGTCATCCCGCAGCCGGCTTATTCTTTGTACGCCGACCAGGTGGTCTTGGCCGGCGGCACCGTGGAATTTGTTCCCATGGGCAAGGACCTCCACTTTGATTTTGACCAGCTTGCCACGGCGCTTGACGGCGCAAAGATGGCGGTCTTTTCTAATCCTTCTAATCCCAATGGAATCGTGCATACCCGCGATGAGCTGGAAAAGCTTGCACAGCTTCTCGATGCCACCGATACCCTCGTCGTTTCCGACGAAGCCTACTCGGCCCTCACCTATACCGCCGAACCATTCACCTCCGCTTTAGAGGTTCCCGGCTTGCAGGAGCGCACGTTATACGTGCAGACCTTTTCCAAGAAATACTGCATGACGGGCTTCCGCGTCGGCTACATCGCGGGCGCGAAAGATTTGATCGCTGCGATTGCGCAGATGCACCGCACCTTCAACGGCTCAGTGTCGGAGCAGTCGCAGCTGGCAGCGCTCGCCGCGGTATCTCTGCCGGAGTCTGTGGTCACACCGATGTTGGAAGAATACGCCCAGCGCCGCGACCTGGTGGTTCGCTTGCTTAACGATGTCCCCCACGTCCAACTCTTCGAGCCCGAAGGCGCGTTTTATGCATTCTTCTCTTATGACTTGGACAAGCCCTCTTCCCAGGTAGCCGCCGAGCTGGCCGAACGCGGTGTACTAGTGCGCGCTGGTGCCGAATATGGCCCCGCCGCCGAACACCACATTCGCCTATCGTTTGCGGCCTCGCAAGCTAATATTGAACGTGGCATTGGAATCATTCGCCAATACTTCGAAAAGTCCTAGACCTTCTTCAACAGTTCCTCTTCAATTCCGCGCGCGTCTTCCTCAACTTGTTCCAGGGAAGGCGCGCCTTCTTTGGTCCGCTTAATCCATGCGGCCAGCACTTCTGGGTCGGTTGGTTTGGTAGCAAGCGATACCGCCACGTAGACGAATGCTGACAAAATCAGACCAACATAGATTGGCTCATTAGCAAAGACACCATCGAAGCGGTTTTCTGCACGAATCTCCAGGACACCCATGGTGATGAGCGTGCCCACGGAGCCAGTAATCATCGCCCATGTTGCGCCTGCGCCGGTACCCCGCTTCCATACCAGCCCACCGATGATGGCAACCAAAAGACCACCGACGAGGATGTCATAAGCAATGGTCAACGCCGCGACCACATCCGGTACCGCCATGGCGATAAACAGCACGATGACGCCAAAGATGAGTACCCAGCGGCGGTTGATATTCACGTCTTCTTCGGCTTGCTCCGCGCGTGCTGCCGAAGCATCCGCAACCTTGACCACTTCCATAGGCGTTAGCTTGCGGGGTCCGCGCTTTTCCGACATCCCCTTCAACAGCGGGATGACATCTGCCTGAACCACGGTAGCTGCAGCTATCAACCCGCCCGAGGCAGTGGACATCATCGCAGCCACGCCAGCGGCAAGAGCGATGCCGCCGATGCCGACAGGCAGAACTTCCAAAGCAACGGATGCAAAGACATCATCACGAACTTCGATGCCCGGTAAGAGAACGGCTGCAGCCATGCCAATGATCGCGCCAGCCACGCCGAAGAGAATGCAGTAAACACCAGCCGCAGTACCACCCAAACGAGCAACACCTGGGGTCTTCGCAGTGAACACGCGCTGCCAAATATCCTGGCCGATCAATAACCCCAGTGTGTAGATGACAAAGTAGGTAATGATGGATTGCAGACCCATGCCGCCGATATCAAAGAACTCAGCATCCAAGCGGCCCTGCAGTCCGGACCAGCCGCCTGCCTGCGACAGCGAAATCGGCAACATCAGCATAAAGACACCAATGGTCATGATGATAAATTGCCCCATATCTGCCAAGGTGATCGACCACATACCGCCGACAGTGGCATAAATTAACACCACGGCGCCGCCGACCAGAATGGAAAGCCACCGCTCCCATCCGAAGAGAACCACGAAAACCGAAGCATAAGCTCCGGAAGATGTTGCGGCCAGCATCAATGTATAGGCCAACATGATGAGCGAGGACGCTTGCGTGGATTCAGTGCCATAGCGCAAGGTCAACATTTGCGAGACCGTGAAGATACGCAGCCGCTGCAATGCCGGCGCAAACGCCAAGCTCAACACCAATACGCCGACGCCGATGGCGGTCACGAGCCAGAATCCTGAGATGCCGTAGGCATAACCAAGACCGATTCCACCCACAGCTGAAGCACCACCAAGAACGACGGCCACCATCGTGCCCGCGTACAAAGTTCCGCCCAGGTTGCGCCCGGCAACAAGGTAGTCAGCGGTATTGCTAATTCTACGTGCTCCCCAAACTCCGAAGGCAATCATGCCGACTAGGTATAGAGCCAAAACTGCAACGTTGAGCCATTCCATGAAGATCCCTCTTTAACGTTTAGTAGCTGAGCTTTCTTTTCCGCGAATCTGTATTGCACATCACAATATGTGACCCTATACTAAACATTAGTTGCCAAATAGGCAACAGCTGTTTTGAACGAATTTCACTAAGGTAAAAGGATGAAGTCTCTTCCCATAGAACCCGTCGCAAGCGACATTGCCCTGGTCAGCCGCCTGCGCGCACTGCGCGAACGCAGGCATTTCACCCTGGATCAGGTTGCAGAGCGCACCGGATTTTCCAAGGGATTCATCTCCCGCGTGGAACGCGACCTGACCAGCCCATCAGTGCAATCACTGGTCACCTTGTGCCAAGTCTTAGGCATCAATCCAGGCCAGCTGCTCGATAGCCCCGAAGTATCCGTGGTGAAATTCGATGCTGCCCCACGGGTCGACTTGGGCGGCGCCGGCATCATCGAACGCCTGCTCACTCCACGCACCCAACGTGAAATTCAAATCATCCACATGTCAGTAGAAGCCCACGGCCACGGTGAAGAAGAGCCCTACACCATGGATTGCCATATTGAATCCATCCATGTCATCAAAGGCAGCTTCGTTGTTAAAACCTCCGCAGAGGAATTCACCTTAGAAGCCGGCGACACCCTGACCTTCCCCGGGGCCGAACCCCATACCTGGCACAACCCCACCGGTGACAGCGCCGAGGTGCTGTGGGTCTTATCCGGGGTCTCATAAACCTAAACACAGCTTGAAGAAAGGACGCTCATCCCATGCTAGAGATTCCACGCGTTGAAGAAGGCGGCCACATCGGCCCAGTTAATTCGGCCTTGGTTCCGCGCTACAGTGGCGAATCCACCTATGCCCTACTGCCGCGCTTACGCGATATTGAGGCGCAGGACCGACAAGCTGGCATCAAGGTAGTCGGCGTTCCTTTTGACTCCGGTGTCTCCTACCGCCCCGGTGCGCGCTTTGGTTCCAACCATGTGCGCCAGTCTTCCCGCCTGCTGCGCCCATACAATCCAGCGACGGATACTGCGCCTTTCGCGCAGACCCAGGTGGTGGACGCGGGTGACATGGCGGTTAATCCTTTCAACATCAATGAGGCCATTGAGGCTATCCAGCAAGACGCCATGGATCTCACCGCGGATGGTTCATCACTGATGACCATCGGTGGTGACCACACCATTGCACTGCCGCTGCTGCGTGCGGCATCGGCGCGCGCGAAAGAGCCGGTTGCACTGCTGCATTTCGATGCCCACTTGGACACCTGGGATACCTACTTCGGTGCGGACTACACCCACGGCACACCATTTCGCCGCGCGGTGGAAGAAGGCGTGTTGGATACAGAGGGCATCTGCCACGTGGGCACCCGCGGCCCGCTCTATGGCAAGAAGGACTTGGAAGATGACCGCCGCTTTGGTTTCGGCATTGTTACCTCCTCGGACGTGTTCCGTCAGGGCGTGGATGAAATCATCGCTAAGCTGCGTGACCGCGTGGGCAAGCGCCCGCTGTACATCTCTGTGGACATTGACGTCCTTGATCCTGCTCATGCCCCTGGCACCGGCACCCCCGAAGCTGGCGGACTGACCTCGCGTGAGTTGCTGGAAATCATCCGTGGCCTGCGCGGGCTCAACATTGTTGGCGCTGATGTCGTGGAGGTTGCTCCTTCCTACGACCATGCGGAAATTACCGGTGTTGCGGCATCACACGTGGCCTATGACTTGATTACGTTGATGGCTGACCTGCGCGCGAATACCCAGCGCGCTTAGGCACTGCGCGAAGACAAGAAGGAGAACATATGACTACTCGCAATGGCGGCGACCTGGTTGTTGAAACCCTGCAAGCGCTGGGCATCAAGGATGTCTTTGGCATCCCTGGCCAGCACGCATTGGGGCTTTTTGATGCCCTGTCGCGCAGTTCTTTGAACTTTTACTCCAGCCGCATGGAGAACAATGCAGCCTTTGCGGCTGAGGGTTATGCACGTGCGACCGGCAACCCGGCGGCACTGTTTTTGTCCACTGGCCCCGGCGCGCTGACCTCGCTTGCTGGGCTCCAGGAGGCTTATGCCACTGGCGTGCCAATGATTGTGGTGTCTTCGCAGATTCCGGCCGCGGGCCTGGGCGCGCGCCGCAAAGGCATGCTGCACCAGCTGGATGAACAGACAGAATCCGTGCGCAACGTAACCAAATATCAGGCGACGGTGCAGCAGGCTGCTGCCATTCCAAGCGTTCTGGAAGATGCTTACCGTGAGGCAATGACTGCGCCGCAGGGGCCAGTGTGGGTGGAGGTCCCGCAGGACATCTTGTTGGAATCTCAGGACACCGCGCATGGGCTACCGGCGATTACCGCCGCGACCACCGCGGCGGAGATCAACCAGCCGGAAGCACACCACGCACTGGTGAGCCGCGCGGCGGAACTGATTAACGCGAACTCCACCGTCATTGTTGCCGGCGGCGGCGTGCGTCGCTCCGGCGCGGGTGAACTGCTAGTGCAGTTGGCGGAAAAAATTGATGCGCCGGTGGTGTGCACTGTCGGTGGTAACACTGCCCTGCCGTTGGATCATCCACTGGCCGTGCATTTTATCGAAGACCGCCATGTCACAGACCTGATGGATAGTGCTGAAACCCTGCTAGTGTTGGGCAGCTCCCTGGGTGAGGTGACGTCCAATTACTTCACTATGAAGCCAACTGGCACCATCATCCAGGTGGATGCTGAGTCCAAGGTCTTGTCTTCAAATCATCCTTCACTGGGTATTCGCGCGGATATCTCCACTTTCTTGGCGCAGCTGCTTCCAGCGGTAGATACTGCAACGCATGCTGGCGCGGACAAGGCAGCTGAAGTAAACACCAAGGTGGCAGAGCGCATGAGCGAGCTTGGACTGGAGCATGAGCAGCAGGTCATGGATGCAATTCGGGAGGCTGTGCCGGATGACATGCAGACCTATTGGGATATGACCATCGCTGCTTATTGGGCGTGGAATGTGTGGGATGCCAAGGACGGCGAATTCCACTCGGCACAAGGCGCCGGTGGCCTAGGCTATGGCTTCCCCGCCGCCTTGGGCGGCGCACTAGGACTGGGCCAGCGCACCTTTGCGCTGGCCGGTGACGGCTCTTCCCTTTACTCCACTTCAGAACTAGCAGCCGCAGTCCAGCATGATATTCCGGTGACTTGGCTGATTGTGGATGATGGCGGCTACGGCATCTTGCGCGAGTACATGAATGAAGCTTTCGGCAAAGCTACCGCTACGGAGCTCGCGCGTCCTGACTTTGTAAAACTCGCAGAGTCCTTCGGCGTTCCAGCGTTCAGGGCAGAAAAAGAGACCCTGCAAGAAGTACTGTCACAAGCACTTGATGCAGAGTCTGGCCCCAACGTTGTAGTGTTGGAAACCCACTTGAAGATGTGGGAGCTAACCTAGGCTACGCCCAGCCGGCGGGAACAATTCCAAAGATGCTGCCAATGGAATAGAGGAACGCCAGGCCGTAAACGATGATGATGGTCGCTTGGAGGATCGGATGCGCGGTCCAACCCAGCGACCATTCTGGGTTGCGGTCGCCGTACTTGCGGGAAGCGTGCAGCAACATCACCGGGATGATGGACATGACTACACCCGCAATACCGCCGGCGTAGCTCAAAGCTGAGACGAATCCGCCAAAACCCGCGAAAGTAATAATCAATGGCAGACCAACGGTCATGGCAACGGCAACACCACGCTGCCAACCATGCTGTGGCCAGTGGAAGATGTCCAAGACGTTACGCATGGTGGTGTAGCCGATGGCGAGGAATGACGTCATCATTGCAAACAGCGCAAAGAGATTAGCCAGGTAATAAGCAATTGGACCGAGCTCTTCACCCCAAGAAACGGTGACGACCTCAGACACATTGGTACCCAGCAGACCGAGCGCTGCAAAAGGAACCGCAGCCAGGGTAATACCGGTAGCGACCATGCCGCCGATAATGGTTGGAACAATCTTGTCCGAGTGATTATCGCGCATACCGCGGGCAAGCTCCGGCACAACGTACTGCGCCATGAAGGTGAACACAGCCAGGTTCATAATCGGGATGATGAAGTAAGGACGCAAAATCCACAGATTCTCAAACTCAATACCAGGCCCGATGAAGGTCCACATCACCAAGATGACCACAATGGCGGCCATCGCGATGGTGATGACGGCCTCGGCAACACCGGTTGCTTCCAGGCCCTTGTACATAATGAATGTACCCAGTGCGAAGAACAAAAGCGTACCGATAGTCGGCGGTATGCCCAACAGGTTATCCAGCAGTTCGCCTGAACCGGCGGCATAACCAATCAGCGCGCCGGTGCCATTGACCGCAATCGCGGCAAATACCAGCCAGCGTCCCCAGTGGCCCAAGTACTGCTCAGCCAGACCAGACAGCTGCAGCGGCTTGTTGGTGCGCAGTGACACCTCTGCCACGTACATCATGGACAGCGTGGTCAAAATACCGGCGATTGCGAGTGCGATGAACAGCGCTAGGAAGCCACCGTTGCGGCCGGCATAAGGAAGGCTCAAAATACCAGCACCGATGTTGGTACCGAAGATCAGAGCGACAGCTTGCCACGGCGTGATGCGGCTTTCAGTTTCTTTCGATGGATTGATAGATTCATCAAACTTGATGTTGTTGCTATTCAAATTTTCATCCCCTGTTTGAAATGAGTGTTCCCCTGACCGGCCCTGCGAAACTAGACGCTGGTCAGGGGGACAAGTATGGAATTTTAGGCGAGAGCCTCGCGGATTTCCGTGGTAAGGATTTCCAGACCTTCACGCAGCAGGTGCTCCGGGATGGTCAACGCAGGCAGCAAACGAATGACGTTGCCGTCCAGACCACAGGTCAAGATGAGGATGCCCTGCTTCTTACATGCAGCAGCAATTTCATTGGTGACCTCACCGTTAATGAGCTCAATAGCCATCATGGCGCCACGTCCGCGGACATCCAGGACGGATTCCAGCTCGAGCAATGGCTCAAAGTACTCGCGAACGATTGCTTCGATTTCGCGTGCGCGACCTGGAAGATCATGGGTCTCGAATTCTTCGATGGCAGCGAGCGCTGCGGCACAAGCAACTGGGTTGCCGCCGTAGGTACCGCCCAAAGAACCTGGGATTGGGCTGTCCATGATTTCCGCACGGCCAGTCACACCAGATAGGGGCATACCAGCAGCAATACCCTTAGCGGTGGTTACCAGGTCTGGGATGACCTGCTCATTCTCAGACGCGAACCACTGTCCAGTGCGGCCGAAGCCGGACTGAATTTCATCAGCGATGAAGACAACATCGTTGTCACGACACCACTGCGCAATCGCCGGCAAGAAGCCTTCAGCAGGAACGATGAAACCGCCCTCACCCTGAACTGGCTCGATAACAACACACGCCAGGTTTTCAGGTCCAACCTGCTGGTCCAGCACCTTGATTGCACGTGCAGCAGCCTGATCACCCTTCAAGCCATCACGCGCTGGGTATGACATTGGTACGCGGTGAACATCGGAAGCCAAGCTGCCAAAACCGGTCTTGTAAGGCTTGTTCTTAGCCGTCATGGACATGGTCAGGTTGGTGCGACCGTGGTAGCCGTAATCAAATACTGCCACGGCATTCTTGCCGGTGTACTTGCGGGCAATCTTGACCGCGTTTTCTACTGCCTCAGCACCGGAGTTAAGAAGAACAGATTTCTTCTCATGGTCACCGGGGGTGAGCTGGTTCAGCTTTTCACACACCGCCACGTAGGACTCATATGGGGAGACCATGAAACAGGTGTGGGTAAATTGTGCGGCGGCCTTAGCCACAGCATCTGCAACTCGCTTATTGGAAGCACCAACGGACGTCACAGCAATGCCGGATGCGAAATCGATGTATGAGTTGTCATCTGCATCAACCAGGACACCACCATCTGCAGCAACGACATATCCAGGCAGACCTGGGGTCAGGGCACGGGCAATGGCTGCCTCTCGGCGCGCATTAATCGCAGCGCTCTTTTCTCCCATTCCATCAGTGACTACTCGACGCTCCTGCGGCAGGTGGTAATCGAAGTCCTTCATGCTTCCTCCTTCAAAGGCTCAATCTTTGTGTTCTCACTCAGTATGGCTACTCACTGTGTTGCGCACCATGTACACTATGGCGAAAGATTGTGGTTCGGATATACAGAATGGACATTGCTGGATGCTGGAATTTGAGTGGTTGTTCAACCAAGGCGCCTTGGAAGTCAACCCGATCTGCCCGTCCACTGCCGCCACATTTTCTGGTGTTCAGACCAATGAGTTGGAAGATGCCACGGAGTTCATTCAGCAGGATTCTGTAGTTCTCACCATTGCAATTGCGTTTGCCAACCGCGAGGATGAGCTCGCTGCCTACCTTGCCCACCTGGCTGAGGCCGGTGCGGTGGCGGTGGGTATTGGTACGGGTCTGATATTTCCTACTGTGCCGGAGTCGGTAATTGCGGCCGCACAGGAACTTGGCATTGGTTTATTTGAGGTCCCACGTCAGATCTCATTTATCTCCATCGTTGCTGCAGTCCACCAGGAACAAAGCCGCCGCAACGATATTGCGCAGCGCCGGCTTTTGGCCGCGCAGGAAAAACTCACGCATACTGCTACCCGCGGTAACCTCACGGAATTGCTGCATGAGGCTGCTTATTTCATTGATGTTGAGCTCTCCATCATTAATGAACGCGACGATGTAGTGGCTTCTACCGCCCCACCAGCCAAACGTAAGTACTTCAGTTCTTATGAGATGACCTCCCATGGCGAGCGGCAGCACACGCTGAAGGTGGATTCTGATCATCCCATCAACGCCGAAGATCGCTCATTAATCAGGCACTGCGCTGGCCTGGCAGACATGTTGCTTGCTCGCCCGGTGGAGCTGCGCCAAGCACGCAATGAGCTCAATTCTTTTGCCCTGCGTTTGAGCTTAGGCCTGCCGGATACCACCTCACCTTCGCAGATGCTGCCCACGACCTTGGATTTTCCGCGTGACAAGGAAGGTTTCACGCGCCCGGTAGTGGCACTCGCCGATGACACCCGCAGCCTTGAGCGCGGCAAGCTCGCTCTAGATGCGAACCTGGAAGACCGCGGGCAGTTTCTTTATGTCGCTCAATTAGACCCACTGAGTTTTCTAGTCTTATTCCGCGGCGATGCCGAACTACAAGAAATGCTCGACCTCTTCGCCGGCTCACTTCGCCGCTTGCGCGTGGCCATTGGCAAACGCATCCACGCCACCGAACTGTCTTCAGATCACGTTGAGGAACTCGTCGCGCGTGCTCGCCCACTTCCGTTGGGTGAATATCTCTCCCCGCGCAGCCAATCCATGCCCTGGCTCAACTCCGAAGTCGTACGCGCCGCACTGGCCAGCCGACGCCGCGAAACCATCAACGTGCTGCGCACCATCGACGCCGAACGCAATCTGGACTTAGCCCGCACATTATCCGTCTACTTAAGAAAAGGCGGGCAGCTCAACCAAACCGCCGAAGCACTCAAAATCCACCGCCACACCGCCCGCAACCGCATCGCACAAATTGAACAGCTCTGCGAAGTCGACCTTTCAGAGCCCACAGTCTTTGCGGAACTACTCTTCGCAGTTGTCCAAGATACCGACACCGACCTGGACTAAGAGAAAATAAGTTTTGCCGCAACCTCGGTAAATATTTCAACGCCGGCAAGGCAGTCCTCAGGTGTCGTGTACTCAGCTTCGTTGTGAGAGATTCCATCCTTGCTGGGGACAAACAACATGACGGTTGGGACCAGATCCTTCATGTTGGTGGAATCATGGCCAGCCACTGTAAAGATTTCTTGGTGGGAAATCCCGAGTTCCTTAACTACGTCGCGGCTGAGTTCAATGCCTGCGGCTGGATATGGATTGAGGTCCCAATAGTGTGTCTGTTCACGCTCGATTGCGGTCTTAGACTCCTCCTCTGCCGATGCGATGATGGAGTTAAGTTGCTCCTGTGCTGACTCCAATACTTGAGAGTCTGGTGAGCGCAGGTCAACGTTGAACTTCACTTCACGCGCGATGGTGACTGGTGAGTTTGGTTCCAGCGTGAGCTGAGAAACTGAAGCTTGTAGTTGTCCGGGCTCATAATTGTCGGTTAAGCGACGCACTTCTGCAATCACGAGGGAGGCGCCAAAAAGTGCGTCCTTACGGTCAGCCATGAGAGTGGAGCCAGTATGGCCTTGCTCGCCGTTAACCGTTAGCTGGAATTTACGTGCGCCCCAAGTCGCGGTCACCAATCCAATCTGATTTCCTGCGTGTTCGAGGTCTTTACCCTGTTCCACGTGAATTTCTGCATATTCTGAAACCTTCGGCGGTGTCTGGACCGGTTGCCAGTTGGCTTGAGAGATGGCTTCCTTAACTGTAGTTCCGGATAGATCCGTGGACTCTAATGCGGTCTTGAGATCCATCTTGCCGGTGAATACAGAACTGCCCATCATCGACGGCGCAAAGCGGGAGCCTTCCTCATTAAACCAATTGATGACCACGATGTTGCGTGTTGGCTTCTCCCCAGATTTTTTAATTCGCTCAACGAGGCGCGCTGCTGCATGTGCGCCGGCAAGAACTCCGTAGGCGCCATCGAAGCGCCCGGCTAGGGGCTGGGAATCTAGGTGAGATCCGAGACCGACATAAGGTAACGCCGCATCAAATTCGAACAAGCCATACTGATTACCAATGTCGTCATAAGTAACTTTCGCGCCTAAGCCACTGAGGAGAGAAGCGAACCACTCACGGTTCTTAATATCTCCCTCACTCGCAGCCTGGCGTTCCACTCCGCCTCCTGGTGTTGCGCCGTTGGCGCTCATAGCTTCAAAGTCCTTGAGGAATCGCTCATTCCAATCCTGAGTCATGCTGTTCCTTTCAGTAGAGCAAATCGATTCTTTGCTTGCGGTTAAAACTGTCCGTGTACCAATTCGCCGCCAACCATGGTGGCAACAATGTCGATATTGCTAATCCCATTTGGTTCAACTTCCAGCGGGTTGTCCCCCAGCACCACCAAGTCAGCGAGCTGTCCCGGTTTGATTTGGCCCTTCTTTCCCGCCCAACCAGTGGCAAAGGCAGAGCCTGCTGTGTAGGCATAGAGTGCTTCAGCCGCAGTGATTCGCTCATCGGCACCATAGATTTCTCCAGTTTCAGTTTCACGGAGCACGAAGGCTTCCATGACTTTCAGCGGCGAGCCGTTGGCCACTGGACGGTCGGAACTTCCTGGTAAAACAACTCCTGCATCGAGCAAACGCTTTGCTGGATAAGACAGATTAGTGCGAACTTCGCCAATCTTGGCAGCCATCGAATCACCGAATTCCCGAATGAAACGGGGTTGAGGAACCAAGATGATTCCAGACTCTGCAATCTTCTTAATTTGTGAATCTTGCACCACACCACCGTGTTCAATTCGGTGCGGCATCGAAGGTTGGCCGTAACGAGAAGTCGCTTCAGTAATGACCTCTATTGCGAACTCCACCGCGGCATCACCAATCGCGTGCAGCGCTAAGGACCACCCTAGTGACGCTGCTTTAAGCGCTTGAGATTTCATCACCTTCACGTCACCTTGGAAGTATCCATGGTGCGAACAGCACTGGTAGTCCTCGCTCATCGCAGCGGTTGTGCCTAAGAGAGAACCGTCGGTAAAAATCTTGGTTGGGCCAATCTGCAGTCGTTCATTACCAAACCCAGTGCGAAGGCCAGTATCTATACCGAAAGCAGTCTTCTCGCTAGTGTGTCCCTCTAAATCATGCAGGACATCGATGGTTGGCATCAGCTGCATGCGAGTAAGTAGCTTCGCTTCCTGGTACGCAGCGATTTCACGCGGAGAGTGACCTATCCATCCGCCAGCGACACCTGCGTCTGTAACCGATGTAAGTCCCTCAGATACATAGTGAGCTGTCGCTCGCTCAAGCGCTTGTACCAAGTCAGACGTTGCTTCTGGCTGGAGAATATCCTGGATAATGCGCATGGCGTTTTCATCAAGCAGCCCGGTGGCATTGCCCTCAGAATCGGTGACAATCTCTCCGCCTTCGATTGCCTGAGGGCTGTGAGGATCGACTCCTGCGATTTCCAAAGCCTTAGTGTTTACGGTGTAGGCATGTCCAGAGTTGTGCTTAATCAGCAGCGGTCGTCCTCCGGCAGCATCATCGAGCTTGTGAATCTCTAGTTCGGCGCCTTCGAGATAGTTCGGGTTGAAACCCGAGGAAATAATCCACTTATCGGCTTTCTCCGAGCCATTGGATTCGTCTACGTCTAGTGCTTGCGAGATTGTTTCATATACATCTTCGGGAGCACTGGCGTGGCTCAAATCAATTTCTAGAAGTGTCTGGCCAAACCACACGGTATGCGCATGCACATCATTAAACCCCGGCGTGATTACCGCACCACCAGCATCAATATTCTTTGCATGACTGAACTGACGCGCGGCATCATCCAATGCCACAATTTTCCCCTCAATGATCGCGACTGCCTGAGCATCAGGATTCTGCGGATCCTGGGTCAGAAACTGGGCGTTATCAATGACGGTGACGGGTGAATGATTCAAAGGAGATTGCATCAAGACTCTAAATCCTTAGCTTTTGTTTGTGATCTAGGGCTCAAAGTAGTCCCCTTGAGATGCGGATTGGGATTTTTCTCAAGAAGTTGTAAATCCACCAATGATTTACAGCTATCGTTGTGCATATGCACGAACGCCAATGGGAAGACCTCATCTCACAAGCCCTAGAACACATCCCTCAAATCGTCGAGGACTTCCTACATGAGTTCAACGAGATCGGCCTATACGGCGATTCTGGGATCCCCGATTCCGAGATTCGGTCAACGGCTTTCGAAGTCTTGTCTCTGTTGTTGCGCGCTACTACTTCCGTGCAAGAACAAGCTCAACTCAAGGTACATGCCGAAAGCTTTGGCCATCGCCGAGCTCGACAAGGTGTTGACCTTCCACTACTGGTCGACGCTATCCACTTGGATTTCAAAATCATTTGGAATTACCTCAAACGAATTGCCAGCGATGAATCCATGCCCGTCCTAATAGAGCATGTAGAAAAGCTCAACTACGTCATCACGGAATACGCTTTCTACGTACGCGCATCCTTTCAGCGCGAAGAAGCACGCACCGCGCAAGACTTCCGCATTATTAACTCCCGCTACCTGGACCGCCTATTTTCTTCAGATTCCCTCGGTGAGCGTGGCCTCACCGAAATTTCCCACATTCTGGAAATCGAGGAATCAACGCAATGCGAAGTAGTGGTCTTCCATCCATCCATCGCCGATGAAGCTCATTCAGCCCTTGAAAAGGCAACGGCGTCAGGACGAATCTTCTGCCAAAGCTTTGGAACAAGTTACGCAGCCTTTTGGCAAACTGGTGACGCCGAAATTGAAACGCACATCCTCGATGTTGAACGGTTTCCGGGAATCCGCTTTGAGACCGTTGTCGGCCTGTCCGAAGTACGACGTGCGGTGCGCTCATCCTCAGTAGTCTTTAGCTCCTATGGTCGCCCCAAAAAGCTGGAATCAATCACCAATGTCATGTGGGCAGTAGCACGCAAAGCGCTCACCTCAGTTTACGGGCGAAGAATCGAAGAAATAACCGCCTACACAAATGAGCTGAGAAGCAACGATGATCCAATTCTCGCCACGGTAGACGCCTACCTCAAGACCGGTTCTATCAAACAAACCGCCCAGTTATCGTTTTGTCACCGCAACACTGTCATCAACCGAATTAAACAATTTACAACCCAATCTGGATTAGACATCACCGTGCCCAAACATGCTGCCCTCGCGATTGTCGCACTGTCCTCCCACGATTAGAAATATGCAATAGCACAATTTTCGGGGCTGAAAGTTTGCCGATTACCTGTATTTAAACTAACCTCTTGAAACCTATGTCACAGTTCCTAGAGTGTTGAGACATACATAATCGACATTCCGAACATAAAAGGGGATCACATAGTGACTTCGTCGACAAACCATCAACCGGGATCGGGTCAGCCGTCAGCAGCCGAGCTCAAAGAACAAATTGCTCAAGGCGCTGAAGTAGAAGTTGATCCTAAAGAAGTTGGCCGTATTGCGCGTGCAGCCTTCATCGGTACGGCACTTGAGTGGTATGACTTCTTCCTCTTCGGCACTGCTTCCGCTCTGGTGTTCAACCACCTCTTCTTTGCAGGTGTCGGCGGCGCGAATGCCACACTCGCAGCATTCGCTACCTTCGGTGTTGGCTTCTTGGCACGCCCTCTGGGCGCTGTCCTGTTCGGCCAAATTGGCGACAAGTACGGCCGCCGTCCAGCACTGATTATCTCCATTGTTGTCATTGGTATTGCCACCGGCATCATCGGTTTGCTCCCCACCTACGGTTCCATTGGAGTCTGGGCACCAGTCATGCTGACTGTGCTCCGACTGTTCCAGGGTGTCGCCGTCGGTGGCGAATGGGGTGGTGCGACCACCATGGCAATTGAGCACGCACCAGAAGAAAAGCGCGGACGTTATGCGGCGCTGGTCCAGATTGGTTCTCCTGTTGGTACGTTGCTGTCCTCCGGTATCTTTGCCCTGGTCCTCATGCTCCCAGAAGAGTCAGTTGACTCGTGGGGTTGGCGTATTCCATTCCTGATCGCCTTCCCATTCCTCGGCGTTGCACTGTGGATTCGTATGAAGGTTGAAGAATCTCCGGTCTTTGAAGCACTCAGTGCAGTTGAAGAAGGCGACAAAAAGAAGGGTTCACTCAAGGATCTCTTCCGCGATTACTTGCCACAACTTGCACTAGCAACCGCAGCAGCATTGTTGGGCATCGGCGGATTCTTCGTTATGAGTACCTACGTTCTGAGCTACGCTACCGAGACCCTAGGTCTCGACCGCCAGATGGTTGTTAATGCGACTCTGCTGGGTGCAATCTGCCAGATCTTCATCAACATCTTCTTCGGCCGCCTCGGTGAGAAGTTTGGGCCGGGCCGCATCATCGGTTGGGGTGGCGTCGCCACCGCACTTCTGTCCTGGCCAATTTGGACCATGATCGATTCCGGAAATGCCATCGCGCTGACATTCGCTGTCTGCTTGGGCATTTCTGCAGTCACCGTGACCTACTCTGTTTCTGGGGTGCTCTTGTCCGAGCTTTTCCCTCCAGAAATGCGCTACTCCGGTGTCGCAATTGGCGCCAATATTGCCGGCGCAATCTCTGGCCTGCTTCCGTTCTTGGCTACCTGGATGAATTCCACCAATGAACAGCCAAGTTCAATACCTGGCATTGTCATTTTGATTATCGTTGCGCTCATTACCGCAGTTGGCGGATTCGTCGGAGAGAAGTACCGAGTTAAAGATAACGTCGTACGCCAAGAAGCCTAATCACCCAGCGCTCTACCTAATCTCCTTCTATCTAAGAATTTTTTGAAAGGTCACACCAATGTCATCCACCAGCAGCAGCCACATGCACGTCGGACAAGCCATCGTGTCAGCACTGCAGGCCCACGATGTGAAAAGGATTTTCGAAGTCCCTGGTGAAAGCTTCCTCCCTGTTCTTGACGGCTTGTATGAAACCGATATTGAAACCATCGTCTGCCGTCATGAAGGCGGCGCGACCTACATGGCTGAGGCGCATGGCAAGCTGACCAATACTCCAGGCGTTGCCATGGTCACCCGTGGCCCCGGCGCAGCGAATGCATTCGTCGGAATCCATACTGCATGGCAAGATGCCACGCCGCTGGTGTTGTTTGTCGGTTTGATCCCTAACTCTGACCGCGACCGCGAGTCCTTCCAAGAATTTGATCCGAAGGCTTGGTTTGGCACGCAGACCAAGAGGGTCTTTGTCTTGGATGACCCCTCACGTACACACGAGATTGTTGCTCAGGCTTTCCACGCAGCGACCTCCGGACGCCCCGGACCAGTCGTCATCGGTCTTCCCGAAGATGTTCTCTATGAACCTTTCGAAGGTGTCCGAGCAGCTCCCATCCCGGTTAGCAAAGGCGCGGTGTCCACCACAGACATTGAATACTTGCGACAAGAACTGGGCAAAGCTCAAAGTCCAGTGCTCTATGCAGGAGGGCCAGGTTGGACTCCTGAGGCAGCTCAGACCTTGACCAAGTTTGCAGAGGCTAACAAGATTCCGGTGTTGCATGACTGGCGGGTTTCGGACCGCGTTGCCTTCAACAGCCCTGCCAATGCAGGATGGTTGGGCTATGGCCGCTCCGATGCTGCCGCTGAACTCTTCAATAACGCTGACCTCGTCATCGGCATTGGCGCCTTGTTCACTGATGTCCCGACCGACGGATATAAGCTGCGCCAATCCCCTGCTGCGAAGAATATCTTCGTCAATGTTGATACAGCTCTGCAAGGTAATTCTGGCCCAGTGGCTCACCACATCGTGGCCACTCCAACTGAGTTCGTAGCTTCTCTTGATTCGCTTTCGCTTGCCGATGCCTCCGCTCGTACCGCTTGGTTTGAAAAAGCACGCGCGGACCACGCGGAGTTTTCCACGCCGGATACAGATTCGCCGCTGCGGGATACCAAAGAAGGGACAGTGAATTTGGAAGTCGTCTTTGAACAGCTGCAAAAGCAGTTGGATGATTCCGCGCTCTTCACCTTCGGCGCGGGCAATCACTGCATTTGGGCACAGCGCTATTTGCCTACCCAGCAGTACCCATCGCAGCTCAGCGTCAAGAACGGCTCGATGGGCTACAGCGTGCCCGCAGCTGTGGCCTCAGCCTTGGAGGATCCTTCGCGCACGGTGGTGACCATTGCCGGCGATGGTGAGTTCCTCATGAACTCCCAAGAACTGGCTACTGCAGTTCAATATGACGCCCCGATCCTTATTGTCGTGGTTTCTAATGGAGAGTTCAGCACCATTCGAGACCACCAAGAAAACCACTTCCCTCGCCGCATCTCCGGTACTCAAATTAAGAATCCGGATTTTGCAAAGGTCGCTGAAGGTTACGGCGCGTTCGGGCAAACCGTACGCTTGAATGACGAGGTTGCTGATGCAATTGAGCAGGCGTTGAAGGCAGTGAGAGAAGATAAGCGCTCAGCTCTGATCAATGTGATTGCGGATAAGGACTTCTCACTGCCTGCAAGTTAGGCATCGAAAAGCAAAAGCGAAAGAGAGAGCCATCACGGGAATTGCACATTTTGGTGAATCTCGCACGCCGAGTGTGCGATTATTAAGCTCTGATTAACCAATTGTGTACCTTACGGTCTTTTTCATGCGGCACTATCGAATCTTCGTTAGTACCACATTCCCTATAGGAGCTTTCATGTCTCGTTCTTTCTTCCGCTCATCCCTCGCTGTTGCTTCCGCTGCGGCTACTGCCCTTGTGTTGGTAGCGTGCTCCGAGCCAACTGAAGGTGGCAGCGACACCGACGCTGACTCCACCGCTGCATCTGGCGATGAGCAGGTCACCATTACCGTCTACACCTCTGAGCCGGAAGAAAAGGTCGACGAGATCAACGCTGCGTTCATGGAAGCGCACCCCGATATCAACGTTGAGGTCTACCGCGCTGGCACTGGCGACCTAAATGCACGTATCGCTTCTGAGAAGGAATCCGGTGACATCGAGGCTGACGTTTTGTGGGCTGCAGACTCGCCTACTTTTGAGGGCTACGCAGCTGATGGTGACCTCGCTGAGTTACAGAACGTTGATACCGAAGGTGTCATGGAAGAAGTCATCGATGAAGAGGGCTTCTACGTTGGCACCCGAATCATCCCCACCGTCATCGCCTACAACACCGATGTGGTCAGCGAAGATGAGGCACCACAGTCCTGGCAGGATCTGATTGACCCGCAGTACATGGACAAGTTGGTCATGCCTGACCCAGCAGTTTCTGGCGCGGCAGCATTCAACGCTTCGGTCTGGCTGGAATCTGAGGAGCTCGGTGAAGAGTGGATTACGGCACTTGGTGAGAACAAGCCAATGATCGCGCAATCCAACGGCCCAACCTCCCAGGAGATTGCATCGGGTTCCCGCCCAGTTGGTGTGGTTGTGGACTACCTCGTGCGTGACTTGGCTGCTGCAGGTTCCCCAATCGCAGCTTCTTACCCATCTGAGGGTGCGCCGTACATCTCTGAGCCAGCTGGTGTCTTCGAAGCTTCTGAAAACAAGGAAGCAGCAGAAACCTACATCAACTTCCTGCTGTCTGAAGAAGCACAGGAAATCGCTGTTGAGCAGGCATACCTGCCAGTTCGTGAATCCGTTGACACTCCTGAAGGTACCCCAGCACTCGCGGACATCAATTTGCTCAACCCAGACCTAGACGCTGTTACCGAAGGCCAAGATGACGCAGTCGCTACCTTCCAAGATGCGATGAAGTAGTCTCACTAGCTTAAGATTTCTCACCTTCGACCTTTCATTTCCTTTTGATGCGACTACTCTCCTCACTTTCCGTCCTGCGCCTTGGCGTCTGGCTCATCATCGCGGGATTCTTTCTTATTCCACTGTCCATGGTGGTCAGTCTCGCGCTGGGCGGAAACCAAATTCCCATCCTGCTTGATCAAGGACTGGGTACTGCAGCGTGGAATTCGCTGTACACAACGCTGCTATCCGCCATCGGCGCGGTCATCATTGGCACAGCCATCGCGCTGGTCATTGACCGCCTCGATACCTATGGCAGCAAGTGGCTGCGGCTGCTTCTACTGTCGCCACTTCTGGTGCCGCCGTTCATCGGTGCCATCGCCTGGATGCAGCTGTTTGGACCAGCACAAGGATTTAACCGCTGGTTCGGGCACGAAGTGTGGAACATCTACGGCGCCGATGGCGTCACGGTGCTGTTGATTCTGCATTCCTATCCGATGGTCTACATCATCGTCTCCAACGCATTGCGCTCGTTGCCGGGCGATTTGGAACAGGCCGCACGCATTTCGGGTGCTTCTAGCTTTACAACCATTCGCACCATTACATTGCCGCTGCTGCGCCCAGCGCTGCTGTCGGCATTTACGCTCACGGCCGTGGCAAACCTCTCTGACTTCGGAATTCCCGCCCTTTTAGGATCCCCCGCGCGCTTTGAAACGCTGGCCACCATGGTCTATCGCTTCATGGATTCCGGCACCGTGGACAATCCACTGCAGGTAGTCTCCACCATTGGCGTGGTGCTACTCTTCCTCGGTATCGCCGCTGTGTTCGCCGACCACATTGTCGCCCGCTTCTCCGCGTCCTCACTACAAGACACCGGCGCTTCAGCACGCATGGAACTCGGCCCGGCGCGCCTGCCAGTCAGCATCATCACCTGGATTGTGGCGTTGATTATTACCGTGGCACCCATCGTGGGCTTGGCGTACCGCGCGCTGCTTCCCGCACCAGGTGTGCCGTTTACGCTGGAGAATATCTCGCTTAATAACTTCGCCAACGCCATTGGCAATCCACGCGTAATTGACGGATTCCAGAACTCCGTCTTCCTGGCTGTTTCGGCCGCGATTGCCTGCGGCTTTTTGGGCTGGCTCGTGGGTATTTTGGTCACGCGCACCAAGCTGTTTGGTAACACTGCGCTGACCTTGTTGGTGCTGCTACCAACGGCATTACCAGGTCTTATCATCGGTGTCGCGTGGCTTATATTTGGCCGCTACACCGATATTTACAACACGGTGTGGGTTATTCTTGGCGCTTATATCTGCGCCTTTACTGCCCTGGTGTTGCAGGCGGTTCGCGCGCCACTGCAGAACACTCCCGTTGCCGTGGAGGAAGCCGCCCGGATTTCCGGCGCGGGTCCAGTACGCGCAATCTTTAGCACCACCGCGATGATGACCATCCCCGCGGCAATCTCCGGCGCGGTTCTAGTTCTGGTCACTGCGGTGCGCGAGCTCACCGTTTCCATTTTGCTCATCGCACCGGGCACCACCACCTTGGGCGTGCAGGTGTTCAACCTGCAGCAAGCTGGCAATTATAACCAGGCTTCTGCCCTATCTTTGATGTTCATGCTGGTGGGCATCATCGCGCTATCTGTCACGTTGAAGTCTCCGAAAGTAGGTTCATAACTCATGTCTGCCATTCACCTTCAAGACCTCACCGTGACCTTTGCGGACGGGACCAAAGGCCTTGAAGACATCAACCTGGATATCGCCCCGCATGAGTTCATCGTGCTGGTCGGGCCTTCTGGTTCCGGCAAGACAACCCTGCTGCGCACTATCGCCGGATTTGTTCACCCCAGCCAGGGCAAGGTCGAAGTCGGCGGCAAGGACTTAACTGGGGTTTCCCCGGAATCGCGTGGGATGGGCATGGTTTTTCAACAGCATGCCGTGTGGCCGCACATGAGCGTGGCAGATAACGTCGGCTACCCGCTGAAATTCACCAAAGACTCAGCTCAGCTGCGCAAAGAAAAGATTCAGCGCACATTAGAACTCGTGGGACTTGACGGCTTTGGAAAGCGCAAGCCGGGAAGCCTCTCCGGCGGGCAGCGGCAACGCGTCGCACTCGCCCGCGCTATCATCGCCGACCCCACCGTGCTGCTTCTCGATGAAGCCCTCTCCGCCCTCGACGAACCCTTACGCGACAGCTTGCGCCGCGAACTGGTCGCACTCACCAAACGCGAAGGTCTTACCACAGTCCACGTCACCCATGATCGCAATGAAGCCCTCGCCATTGCAGACCGCATCGTGGTGTTGCAAGAAGGTCGCATCGCGCAGGTTTCCACGCCCGAAGAGCTGCTGGTACGGCCCGATACTGCTGAAGTAGCCGCATTCATCTCCGATGCCACCATCATTCCAGCACAGCTCACCGCCGCGGGCGCGCGTACCGATGCCCTCGGCACCACCTGGCCCGCCAACCTCATCGAGCAAGCGTCGAAAAGTGTGGCGCATTCCAACGCGGTAAAGCTCGCAGTCCTGCCCGCCGATACGCAGCTGGTCTCCCCTGACACCGACGGCGCAGTCCCCGCCACGATTGAGTCCGTGCTCTTTGAACGCGACCGCTTCAGCATCACCGCCAAGGCCGGTGCTTACACTTTCCGTACCACCAGCACGCAGCGGCCAAATATTGGTGACCAGGTGGGCATTATCCCGCAGCGAATGCTCAGCTACCCAGGCTAAACCAGCTAAAGCTAGACAAGCGTCGCGACAGACAGCAGCACAACCACCGGTGCCAAGATACATCCCAGGATAATGAAGGTTGACCATTTGATATCCACCCCGGCGCGGCGTAGTTGGTCGTGCCATAGTAGCGTCGCCAAGCTCGCCCACGGCGTGATAATTGGGCCAGCATTAACGCCGATAAGCAGGGCAATATAGCTCACTGGGGTGGACACCATTGGCTCTAAGAATAAGAACGCCGGGATATTATTCATCACGTTCGCAGCCACGCCACCGGCACTGGCAATGGCTACAAGTTCCACAAAGCCCTCGGCGCCAGCGGTTAAATCACGCAGCCATCCAGCCCCACCGACGGTGTGCACCAGCGCGGCGACGCCGGACACAACGGTGACCAGCAGCAAGGAATTCCACGGCACCAAATCAACAGAAAGCAGATACTTATTGTGCCTCACGCACGCTGCCATGATGAGAAGCGCGGCAATAGTGGTGCTTAACCAGTACGGAATGGGCGAGGCTAAAACCGGCATCAAAACCGCAACCACCACGGCACAGATAATCAACAGGTTGCGGTGCTTGCTTATCGATGTCCCCTGCCCCCGAACTTCCTCTTTCCCTTGTGAGATACGCGCGTAGAACAAGGTGATGATGGCGGCTGCGGCGACGACGAGAATAATCGCCGCCAACGCGGGTTTCCAGGCATAAGACAAGTAGTCGAGCGTGCCTGAGAAAGCATCTGAGCCTAATGCCAGCAGGTTAGTCAGGTTAGAAACCGGCAGCGGCATCGATGCAATATTGGCTATCCACACCACGGTAAACGCCACGCCGATGACGGGGATGTTATTACGTCTGGCCAGCGGGATTGCGAGAGCGGTGATCATTACCGCGGTGGTATCAAGCGACAGAAATATCGTGACCACCACGGCGAGAAGCACTAGCAAAACCCACAGGGTAACTGGCCGCAACAGCCGGTGTTTGGGAGCGATCTTCTCCAGCTTGGAGACCACTTCATCAAAGAGCCCTACCTGAGAAGAAATGTTGACCACGATGGAAATTGCGATGACAAATACAAAAATCGGGATGAGGCGTGAGACCAAATCTCGCAACGCGGAAAGCTCAACTAGGCCCAAGCCCATCAGCGCTACAACTGACAGCACGGACAAAAGTCCCGTTGAACTAAACCTTTGAATCACGCACTCATCATAGGCAGACCAGATGACAGAACCCACCATTTTGCCCCCAGATATTCACGTCACGCCGCTGGTCACCTAGCTACCGTGCGGGAAATCGGGGGTAGGCTTAAATCAAGTTGGTGAGCTGCGACACTTGACAGTCCAAATGTGTACTGACTAGGTTTAGGTTCACAAATAATGCAAACGTTTGCACGACATAGAACCGGTTACCTCGACTCACGCAAAGGAGCATGGCATGGTGACTGCTCCGACCACATTGCGGGACATCGCCCGCGCCTGTGGGGTTTCAGTATCCACTGTCTCCCGGGCGCTGGCTAATAATCCGGCGATTGCGAAAAAGACTCGGGAAACTATCCAAGCCATCGCTAAAGAACTGGATTACCGCCCTAATGCACAAGCGCGTGCGCTGAAAAGTTCGCGTACTGACGCTATCGGCCTGGTGGTCCCCAGCCTTATCAACCCGTTCTTTTCCGCGATGGCGGCGGCGATTGAAGATGAAGCAAACCAGGCTGGTTATGCCACGATCATCACCAGCAGCGGCGAAAATACCCCGAAGATTACTGAAGCCATTGAAGCGCTGCGTGCGCGCCAAGTCGATGGCATCATCGCAGTTCCACACGCCAAATCCGTAGAGATGCTAGAGCACGTCGCGCGCTCTACTCCCCTGTTATTTATTGACCGATATATCCACGGCAGCAATATCCCCGCGGTAGTTTCAAATTCCGCACCAGGTATTAAGGCAGCACTAGAAGCGTTGGCATCGCGCGGGCATAAAAAGATTGGCTACCTGGCTGGTCCGCAGACCACCTCGACTGGTTTAGAACGCTTGAAAGGCTTCCAGCGTTTTTGCGAAGAGCTCGGCTTAGAGCAGATCATTCACCACGGTGGCTATCTGCATGAAGAAGGTTTTACCGGCACGCAGAAGCTGTTAGAGCAACAGCCCACGGCGCTTATCGCTGGTGACTCCATGATGACCTTTGGTGCGTTGGAAGCGTTGTATAGGGAAAACGTGGACATCGGTAAGCAAATTGCTCTCGTGGGCTTTGATGACTTCGTCTTCATGCGCATTCAACCAGCGCCGGTGTCGATTATTGACCAAAACGTCGAAGAGATGGGCCGCACGGCACTGCGTAACCTCGTTGCTTCTTTCGCCGGTAAATCCCCGCCGGAAGGAGCCGTGGTACAAACCCGGTTCATCGCCCGTGAATCCATTGAATTTTCTCCCTAATACTAAAAGGAGGTGCACTTAATGCCCGACCACACCGACGACACGGTTTTACAGCTAGTTAACGTTTCTAAATCCTTTGGCCCGGTCAACGTGATTAAAGATGTCACCTTGTCTGTTCGCCGCGGACAAGTCCAAGCACTGCTCGGGGAAAATGGCGCCGGTAAATCCACGCTGATCAAGATGATTGCCGGCGTGCACCAGCCAGATTCCGGCAAGATTCTTGTCGATGGCTCCGAGGCCACCATCGCTTCGACCAATGACTCCGAAGCGCACGGTATTGCCACTATCCACCAAGAGCTGAATTTGGTGCCCACGCTATCGGTGGCCGAAAATATCATGCTCGGCCGTGCACCGAAGCGCTTTGGCATGGTCAACCGCAAGCACCTCAATGCCCAGGCGCAAGCAGCGTTGAACCTGATTGGTTTGGATGTGCCGCTCAAACAGCCCGTGGGTGAGCTCGGTATTGCTAAGCAGCAGCTTATTGAAATCGCCAAGGCACTATCGATGAATGCGCGCATCCTGATTTTGGATGAACCCACTGCCGCATTGACGGGCAAAGAAGTCGACGCGCTGTTCACCATTCTCGATGAGCTCAAAGCCAAGGGCGTGGCCATGGTGTTTATCTCGCACCACTTAGATGAGCTTGCACGTATTGCAGATACCATCTCCATTTTGCGCGATGGCGAATTCGTCGCTGAAGTTCCAGCCTCAACCGATGAAGATACTTTGGTCCAGCACATGGTTGGTCG
The DNA here is from genome assembly GCF_001941345.1 of Corynebacterium stationis. Lineage (NCBI taxonomy): Bacteria > Bacillati > Actinomycetota > Actinomycetes > Mycobacteriales > Corynebacteriaceae > Corynebacterium > Corynebacterium stationis. The sequence continues at coordinate 728,113 of NZ_CP009251.1, read as the reverse complement.
CGCCATCGAAGAGCAATACCCGCGCGGTGAGGTTGCCGAACCCGGCGCGCCGCTGTTGGATGTGGCGGGGTTGACATCGACAAGCAAGTTTAGCGATATCTCCTTTACCGTGCACGCTGGCGAAATCGTCGGCCTGGCAGGATTGGTAGGCGCGGGCCGCACCGAGGTTGTGCGCGCTATTGCCGGCGCGGATAAATATGACTCGGGCTCGGTGGAAGTTGCCGGCAAAAAGCTTAAATCTGGCGATATCCAAGGCGCTATTCGCTCTGGTGTTGGCCATATTCCGGAAGACCGCAAGGGCCAAGCCTTGGTGCTAGATGGCACGGTCAATGAAAACCTCGGCTATGCCACCTTGGCCGCAACTAGCAAAGCTGGGCTGGCGGACCGCTCGGGGCAAAAGCGCCGCGCGAGTGAAGTCGCGGAAAAGCTGCGCATCCGCATGGCTCATATTGACCAGCCCATCCGCAATCTCTCCGGCGGCAACCAGCAAAAGGCGGTCTTTGGCCGCTGGGTGCTGGCGAATTCCAAGGTGTTGTTGCTGGATGAACCCACCCGCGGCGTCGATGTCGGCGCGAAGGTGGAAATCTACAACATCATCAATGAAATCACCGCAGGCGGTGGTGCCGTGCTGATGGTCTCCTCCGACCTACCGGAAATCCTCGGCATGTCCGACCGCATCCTAGTCATGTCCGGCGGGAAAATCGCCGGCGAATTGCCCAAAGACACCACCCAAGACGAAATCATGGCGCTCGCGGTTTCCAACGTTTCATCCGCGGCCAGCGCCGAATCAGTCCACGACAGCGACCACGCCGCAGCATTTGCCACCTTAAAGGAGGATTCCCAGTGACCACCGCCCTCAATTCTGCTGCCCCCGCGGCAGAAAAGCCCGCGAAGAAACCAAACAAGGTTTTGACGTGGATCATGAACAACGGCGCTTTAGTCGGACTGTTCATCTTGTGCATCGCTTTGTTCATCGCGACCCCGCACTTTTTAACCGTTAATAACTTCCTCAACATCGGAATTCAGGCCGCCACCGTGGCGATTTTGGCCTTCGGCATGACCTTTGTCATCATCACCGCCGGCATTGACCTTTCGGTGGGCTCGGTTGCCGCACTCGGCGCGATGGTCTCCGCATCCTTCTTTACGGACTTGAGCCTGCCGGGATGGTTATCGCTCATTATCGGCCTTCTCACAGGTCTTGCCGCCGGCGCAATCTGTGGCATCGCTACTGCTTATGGCAAAATCCCCTCCTTTATTGCAACGCTGGCGATGATGTCGATTGCCCGCGGTGCCACCTTAGTCATCTCCGATGGCTCCCCGATTGCAACCGCACCATCGGTGAACTGGTTGGGCTCGACCGTCGCGGGCATCCCCATCCCAATTGTCATGATGGTGATTGCAGGTTTGGTCTGCTGGTTCATTCTGGAGCGCACCGTACTAGGCCGTTCGATGTATGCCATCGGCGGCAATCTCGAAGCCGCACGCCTGTCGGGCCTGCCAGTCCGCCGCATCCAGATCATTGTCTTTGGTCTCTCCGGTCTCTTCGCAGCGCTCGCTGGTTTGGTCATGGCGGGACGTCTAAGTTCCGCGCAGCCGCAGGCCGGCGTGGGCTATGAACTCGATGCGATTGCTGCCGTCGTCATCGGTGGTGCATCGCTCGCCGGTGGCCAAGGCCGCGCAACCGGAACGCTCGTCGGTGCGCTGCTGCTGGCGGTGATCCGCAATGGCCTGAACCTGCTCAACGTGTCCTCGTTCTGGCAGCAAATCGTCATCGGTTTGGTCATCGCACTGGCCGTTGGCTTCGACGTCATCCGTAACAAAACTGCGCAATAACGCAGCATCCACCCAAGCTTTCTTTCTCCCTCCAACTTCAAAGGAATCATCCACATGTTTACTCTTTCCACCACTGCCCGTAAGTCCCTGGCCATCGCTTCCATCGCAGCCCTTTCTGTCTCCGCTGTTGCATGTAACCGCGGCGAAAGCTCGGATGGCGCTGACGGCGGCTCGGTCACGCTGGCGCTGTCCACGCAGACCAACCCATTCTTCGTCGAACTGCGCGATGGTGCGCAAGCGAAGGCAAACGAACTCGGCATCGACTTGGATATCCAGGACGCTTCCGATGACGCCGCTACCCAGGCGGATCAGCTGCGCAATGCTGAGACCTCCGGCGCCGATGTGGTCATCGTCAACCCCACTGACTCTGATGCCGTGGGCTCTGCCGTGCAGTCCCTAAACAACGCTGATATCCCAGTTATCGCAGTAGACCGCTCCTCCAACTCCGGTGAGGTAGCAAGTTTCGTGGCTTCCGATAACGTTGCCGGCGGCAAGCAGGCTGCCGATGCACTTGCCAAGGCCATCGGCGAGGAAGGCGAAATCCTCGTGCTGCAGGGCATCGCTGGTTCTTCCGCATCCCGCGACCGCGGCCAGGGCTTTGAAGAAGGCATTGCCGAGTACCCAGATATTGAGGTTGTGGCCAAGCAGACCGCGAACTTTGACCGCACTGAAGGCCTGAATGTCACCACTAACCTGCTGCAGGCAAATCCTAATATCAAGGCAATCTTCGCAGAAAATGATGAGATGGCGCTGGGCGCGATTGAAGCCTTGGGCGCCCGCGCTGGCGAGGAAGTAAAGGTCTTCGGCTTCGACGGCACCGCCGATGGTCTCACCGCTGTCGAAGACGGCAAGCTGGAAGGCACCATTGCGCAGCAGCCAGATGAGTTGGGCGCACGCGCAGTTGAGCAGGCAGCAGCAATCTTAGAAGGCGGCACCGCTGAGGAAGAGGTTCCGGTTGAGGTTGTCACCGTGACCAACGAGAACGTCGCCGAGTTCAAGTAAATCCATTGAGTATGAAAACTTTAACTGTAGTCGGATCCATCAACGCTGACCTCACCGCTCGCGTTGCTCGCCACCCCAATCCCGGTGAAACCCTGCTGGGTTCTGGTGGTGGCATCACCGCTGGCGGCAAGGGCGCAAACCAGGCAGTGGCTGCGGCTTACCTGGGCGCGAATGTGTCCTTCGTCGGCGCCGTGGGCAAAGATCCTTATGTCGAACCAGCGCTGAAGCACCTGCGCGATTCCGGCGTGGATCTTTCGCAGGTCGCAGAAGTCGATGACACCACGGGGCTTGCCATTATCACCGTCTCCGATGATGGCGAGAACACCATCGTGGTTATCCCCGGCGCGAATGCGCATGTCGATTCTCACTTCGTTGCCGAGCGCAGCGCTACGATTGCGCAAGCCGAGTTCGTGCTGTTGCAGGGCGAAATCCCTTCCGATGGTTTCGCCGCTGCCGTCGCAGCCGCCAAAGGCCGGGTTATTGTTAACCTCGCGCCTGTTATTGAGGTGGATAAAAATGCCTTGCTCGCAGCCGACCCGCTGCTAGCCAATGAGCACGAAGCAGGCCTTATCTTGGACCAGCTGGGAGTACAGGCTGCATCGGATGCACCACAAGATCTCGCACAAGCGCTTGTCGATGCCGGCTTTAACTCCGTTGTTCTCACCCTCGGCGCCCAAGGTGCACTGGTAGCAGCTGATAATGAACTCATCGATATTCCAACGCCGAAGGTCACAGCCGTGGACACCACTGGCGCGGGGGATGCTTTCGCAGGTGCGCTGTGTGCACGTTTGTTGGAAGGCGACGGCCTCGTACAAGCAGCAACTTTTGCCGCACGCGTGGGTGCTACTTCCACGCTCAGCAATGGTGCGCAAGCCTCCTATCCCAAGCCGGCAGATGTTTTAGGAGAGGTGACAGATGCTTAAACGCGGTCTTTTAAACCCGCAGCTTAATGAAGCACTCTCCCATCTGGGACACACTGACGCGCTAGTCTTCGCCGATGCTGGTCTGCCCTTGCCAGAAGATGTCGCGGTCGTCGATTTGAGCATCACCTTTGGCCTGCCTTCCATGGACGATGTCATGCGCGCGGTCATGGCGGAGTTAGTCGTGGAGGGTGCTACGGTGGCATCGGAAAGCCCTGCGGAGTTTGTCTCTTTGGTGCAAGAAACCGGCAAGCTGGCTGATACCGCGGTGACCTATATCAGCCATGAAGAGCTCAAAGCATCGCTTACAGGTGCCAAGCTGATCATTCGCACCGGCGATACCACGCCTTTTGCCAATGTCATCTTCCGCTGCGGGGTGCCCTTCTAGAGCACTTTCAATCACAGCAAACTCCAGGCGGTGGTCCATAATGGAGGAATGAGTAAAGTCATTCGCGTTGTGGCCGCCGTCTTTTGCCGTGACAACACAGTTCTTGCCTGCCGCAAAGCTCCCGGAAAATCTTTGGCTGGGTACTGGGAATTTCCCGGCGGCAAGATCGAAGCTGGCGAGAGCGCTAAGCAAGCTCTTGCCCGGGAGATTTCCGAAGAATTATTTCTTCGCGCGCATGTGGGCGAAAAAATCACCACCACAACGCACGAGTATGACTTTGCCACCATTGAATTAACCACCTACTACTGCGAGATCCTCGATGGCACTCCGCAGCTGCTAGACCACGATGAAACCCGGTGGGTGAGAAAAGAAGAAGCCCTATCCTTGCAGTGGGCACCAGCCGATATCCCCGCGGTGAACATGGTGGTGGATCGTCTATGAGCAGCAACCATGATGATTCTGTCTTGCCTTTCGGAGTCTATGAAACCCCAGTTACCGCGCGGGTTCGCGAGAGACTAACGCACACGAAGAGCGCGCACCCGACTGCCGGCATTCGGCTTATCGATGAGCACGATGAAGTTAACGCGCACCGCTACCACGTTGCCGTGTCGCGGGGCATTTCCAGGGTTTTAGAACAGCGTCTGGCTGAGCTGGGTAGCCCAGCGGAGCGGCTAGCGCTTATCAATTCCATCACCAAGGTTTTGGGCAACGATGAGGTCATTGATTCTGAAGAGCTGCTCTATGCCATCTTCGATACCGAGTTAGCTGCAGCCCCCGCCCTGCCCGAGGTTCCTTTCCACTCCAGCGCCTTATTTACTAACGCTATTGGCGATACCAACCTGTCTACGGAGTTAGCTCGGGAGATTAAAACCGCTGATTCGGTGGATCTGCTGTGCGCATTTGTGAAAAATTCCGGCATCTCGGTACTCAATGACCAGCTTGAATTTTTACGCGACCGTGGGATCCCTCTGCGGGTGATTACATCTACCTACTGCGGCGCTACCGCAGCAGCTGCGGTAAAAGCACTGGTTGAACGCTATGGCGCGAAGGTTCGTGTTAGCTACGAGCACAAAAGCACGCGGCTACACGCCAAAGCCTGGCTGTTTCGTCGCAATTCTGGTTTCGATACTGCTTTTATCGGCAGCTCCAACCTCTCGCGATCGGCCTTGATTGATGGCTGGGAATGGAATGTACGCGGCTCGAGTCCTGCGACCCCGGAAATCATCGACAAGTTCATCAAGACCTTCGATTCCTACTGGCACGATAACCACTTCGTAGAATTTCAACCCGACCGTGATTTTTCCCGTTTAGACAAAAGCCTTGCCGAGGCACGTGGCGGCGGTAGCGGTGGCGTGCGAGAAAATGAATGTTTGGAATTATCCGGGCTGCGCGTGGAGCCTTATCCATACCAACAGGAAATGCTCGAAGCACTCGATGCAGAGCGCAATGTCAAAGACCGGCACCGGAATCTGCTGGTTGCGGCAACGGGTACAGGCAAGACCGTGGTGGCGGCGCTGGATTATCGAAATTTCAGTGAAGCTTCAGGGCGACGCCCGCGGCTGCTCTTTATCGCGCACCAGGAAAGAATTCTCAAGCAGGCGCAAAGAACCTACCGCGAAGTTTTATCCGATCCTGGTTTCGGCGAACTCTTGGTGGGTGGTCAACGCCCGCACGAGTGGGATTTTGTCTTCGCCAGCGTGCAATCGCTCAAGCAGTCGGTGCTGGATAGATTACCAGCGAAGCACTTTGATTTTGTCGTGATCGATGAGTTCCACCACGCTGAAGCTGCGACCTACCGGCGTCTATTAGATCATCTTGAGCCCGTAGAACTGCTCGGGTTAACCGCTACCCCGGAGCGGTCCGATGGCGAGAATGTGCAGAAATTCTTTGATTACCGCGTAGCCCACGAGCTGCGCCTGTGGGATGCTTTGCACCTGCAGTTACTTACGCCGATGCACTACTACGGAATCGCCGATGGCACGGACCTTAGCGGTCTAACGTGGAATCGTACGCAGAAGGCATACGATACCGCGGAGCTAAGTGACCTTTATGTGCACGCCGGTGAAAAGCGCACCAAATTTATTATCAACGAGATTCAAAAGCGCGTTTTAGATATCTCGCAGCTCAAAGCTCTAGGCTTTTGTGTCTCTGTTGCACATGCCGAATACATGGCCGCGCAGTTTAACGCTTTCGGCCTGCCTGCTCGCGCTGTCCACGGCGGTACTCCCCTTCCCCAGCGCCAACAGGCCATCGCGGATCTGCGCAGCGGGGTCATCAAGGCGATCTTCTCCGTCGATCTTTTCAACGAAGGCGTCGATATCCCTGAGCTCAACACCTTGTTACTGCTGCGTCCTTCGCAATCGCCGGTACTATTTGTCCAACAGCTCGGCCGTGGGTTGAGGCTTTCCCACGGCAAAGATGCCTGCGTGGTTTTAGATTTCATCGGCCAGCAAAATAACCAATTCGATTTCACCGAGCGCTACCAAGCACTCACCAAAAAGCGTGGCACTCACCTCATCCAGGAAATCGAAGCAGGCTTTCGCTCCATGCCTGCTGGGTCCAACATCAGCTTGGACCGCGTAACCCAAGAACAGGTATTGAAAAATATCCGCAATGCCGCCAGCAGTTCTTTGAAGAAAATCAAAGCACTGGCAGCGGATATTAACACCACGGATCTCTCAGAGTTTCTCGCCGAGTCCGGCATCCCAATTTCAGACCTATATAAAACCCGCAGCTCCAATCAATATTCCTGGACACGGCTGGTGCGCGAGACAGAAAATATCGATGCCCCCGAAGCGTTTGTTCCAGTTCCAGAACAAGACCGCACTACGGAAGAGTTTCTGCTGAAAAGGCTGCGCACCATGCTGCACATCAACGACCGCGCGCGGGCAGAGAACTACTTGCGTGTATTAGATCCGGTAGGACCTGACCCTGATTCATTCGATGAAGAACTGCGCTCCTATGCGCGGATGCTCGTGCTGTCTTTCTGGGCGAACCAACCGCAAAATCTTCTTCCGGCAGGCTTCGCCGATGCCGTGAATCTCCTGCGCGGCTTCCCTGCCGTGCGCGAAGAACTACGCCAGATTACGGAATACGGCATTAGTGCTTCCCGCGTTATTCCGCAGGCTTCTGGGGTAAGTATCTTGCAGTCTCATGCGGATTACTCCTTGGCCGAGCTCATCGGTGCTTTAGAAGATAAACCTTTGAAAGACATGATTTCATTGCCGCGCGAGGGCGTACGATACATCGAAAAGCTGCGCACTGACCTTTTCCTCGTGACTTTTAAAAAGCGAGCAGGCACAAGTGCTGCCACCGACTACCGCGACTATCCGATCTCGCCGGAGCTTTTACATTGGGAATCTCAAAACCGCACCACGCTGGCAAGTCCGTCAGGTCAGCGCTACATCCACCACAAAGAGCGCGGAAATAGCATTGTCATGGCGACGCGGTTCCACAGTGACAATGAGGTGGGTACAGCAGCTGCCTATGCTTTCCTGGGCAAGATTGACTATGTCTGCCACAGAGGCGAAAAGCCCATCCAATTTGAATGGGCTTTGCATAGGCCTATGCCCAAGAAGGTCTTTGTTGAGGGACGTACGGTTGCTTAAAGGAAGTGGAGATCTACTGGCTTGATAGTTTGCCCGAGCAAGTCGCGGGTAGCGCGCACATCACCCCACATTGTCTCCACAAGGGAATCAATATCGTCAAATTTTTCCTGGCCACGGAGGTACTCATAGAGCTTGACGTTCAATGTCTTACCGTAGAGGTCGCCCGCGAAATCCAGTAGATATGCTTCCATCAGGAATTCGCCATCTGCATTGTAGAAGGTCGGGCGCCTTCCAATGGATACAGTGGTCAGCCAGTAATTATCTGCATCGAGCTCAGCGATTCCCGCCCAGACTCCGTCGAGTTCATATTCATAAGCGCGCATGGACTCCGGGATGGAAATATTTGCAGTCGGGAAACCGAGCTCTCGTCCGCGCTTGTCACCGTGAACGACTTTTCCTTTGATGGTCAGCATCTTTTTACCTCCTCTGTGGATTTACCGTATCGCCAATAGGAACTAGCTAAAGCGTGGAACGACTTCCTTGATGAATAGCTCCAGGGAGCGCTTCTTTTCTTCGTGGCTCATGGAGTTGTCCGCCCAGAATGCGTACTCGTCGTAGCCCAAGTCTTGGTAGTGAGCGATACGCTCAGAGACCTCGTCAGGGGTACCAATCATCGCGGTCTTGTGCAGTGACTCTGGAGTAAATTCAGGACGCTCTGCAAAGCGCTCTTCTGGCTGTGGCTCCAAGAAGCCATTGACTGGGTCTTCCTTGCCAAAAGCCCACGCGGAGAAGGTGCGGTAGAACTTGTTGATGGCTTCAGCCGCTGGCTTCCAACCTTCTGGTTCATCTTCCGAGTGCACGTGAGTGTGCTTGAGAACCATGACCTCAGGGCGCTTTTCAATCTCTGGGTTTGCTTCCAGCGCAGCATTGAACTTGTTCATCAAGTCCTCGACTTCTTCATCACCCTTCATCAACGGGGTGACCTGGATATTGCAGCCCTGGCCAACTGCCCATTCCATGGTCTCTGGGCTACGTGCAGCAACCCATACCGGTGGTGCGGCCTGCACTGGCTTTGGCACGGAGGTAGAAACTGGGAACTTCCAGATATCGCCATCGTGGGTGTAGTCGCCTGCCCACAGCTTCTGCATCGCGGGGATAAGTTCACGCAGGTACTTGCCGCCTTCAGCAGCTGGAGCGCCGTCGAGCAAGCGGTTGAACTCAAACTGGTAAGCACCACGAGCAACGCCAACTTCGGCGCGGCCACCACTGAGTGCATCCAGCAAAGCGGTCTCACCAGCAGCGCGGATTGGATTCCAGAATGGAGCAATGATGGTTCCGGCGCCCAAGCGAATCTTGGAGGTTACAGCCGCCAGGTAAGAAAGCTGCGCGATGGGGTTCGGTGAAGAGGTGTATTCCATCGAGTGGTGCTCACCAATCCACACGGTTCCAAAGCCGCCGGCTTCAGCAATCTGCACCAGCTCAACCAAATTCTTCCAGTGCTCTTCATGGCTCAGAGAGTCGTCCCAGCGTTCCATGTGGATAAAGAGTGAAAATCGCATTGTAAAGCTCCTTAAATTTCTTGCTGTTATTTCTGGTTGGCAGTCTCGGCGGTATTGCCTAGTCCTGCACGCGATTCCTTGATGGTGAGATTGCCGCGGCTGTAGTGCTCGTGTTCAATTTCTGAAACCACAATCACGACGTTTTCGTCGACCGCATCGACGGTGTCTACGGCTGCTTTGTGAACGGCATCAATCAGATTTCTAATCTGTTGCGGTGTTCGCCCTTTAGCAATGGAGATGGCAATCGACGGCATGTCCCTAGCTCCTCAAGATGAATGGATCAGCTACTGGGTCTTCATTGGTGTTGATCCACACGCTCTTGAGGCGGGTGTATTCATTGATGGATTCCAGTCCGTGCTCAATGCCTACACCGGAGTTCTTGAATCCCTGACGTGGAGACATCGGTGACATCGCGCGGTAGGTGTTGAGCCAGATGGTGCCGGCGTCCAACTTTTGTGACATGCGCATTGCGCGCTGCAGGTTCGAGGTCCACACACCAGCCGCCAGGCCATACTCGGTGTCATTGGCCAAGCGCAGAACTTCCTCTTCGGTATCAAAAGGCATGATTGCTGCTACGGGTCCGAAGATTTCTTCCTGGCACACTCGCATGTCGTTGTTGGTTTCAGTTAGCACGGTGGGTTCGAAGAAGTAGCCAGGCAGTCCAACATCAGGACGCTTGCCGCCGTAACGCAGGGTCGCGCCTTCATCCACGCCGATACCGACATAGGATTCAACCTTTTCCAGCTGGGACTTGAAAGCCAGTGGGCCAAGCTCAGTCTTATCCTCGAGCGGGTCGCCGATGATGATGGTAGAGGCGCGCTCAGTTACGCGTTCTACCAGCTCGTCGTACACGCTGCGGTGCGCGAAGACGCGGCTGCCGGCAATGCAGGTCTGACCTGCGGCGGCGAAGATACCAGCGATGACACCGACTGCCGCATTAGCAACATTGGCATCTTCGAAGACGATGTTGGGGCTCTTGCCTCCGAGCTCGAGGGTCGAGCCGATAAAGCGCGATGCGGTTTGCGCGGCAATCGATGAGCCGGTCGCTGTGGAGCCAGTAAAGGAAATCTTCGCGAGCTTATGGTTGCTGACCAAAGCAGCACCTGCTTCCCCACCAAGACCCGTGACCACGTTGACGACACCCGCTGGGAAACCAGCTTCATAGGCGAGTTCAGCCAGGCGGACAATGGTCCGAGAGGTGTACTCACTTGGCTTGATAACCAGGGTGTTACCAGCTGCGAGTGCTGGAGCCAGCTTGGAGATGGTCAACGTCAAAGGTGAGTTCCATGGAGTAATCGCACCGACGACACCGAGTGGTTCACGCTGGGTGAAGTTGATGATATCCAGGGAGTTCGCTGGAATCTGCGAGCCTTGAATCTTATCGGCAAGCCCTCCGTAGTAGTACAGGTACTCCGGAACGCCCTTCAGCTGGCCTTTCATCTCACGCAAAAGCTTGCCATTATCCAAGCTTTCTAGGCGTGCGAGCTCATCAGCGTTCTGACCGATGACATCGCCAAGCTTGCGCAAAAGATGTCCACGCTGGGTCTGGGTGAGACCAGCCCACGCTGGGTTACGGAAGGCATCGTCAGCAGCATTGACTGCGCGTTCTACGTCCTTTTCGCTACCGCGCGCAAATTCGTAGAGCACATCCAGCGTCGCAGGGTTAGTACTTTCCAGGTAGTCATTCTCACTGGGAGCTACGGACTCTCCGTTGATGAAATGATTAATACGGGTAGTCATTACGCTATCCTTTCTGCTTGCTGAACGTGGTTGTTAAGTTGTTGAGCCAGGACGTCCGGGTGGGTTACTGGCATCATGTGCCGAGCTTCGGGAACGATTTCCACCCGCGTGTTCGGGATGTACTTCGCAATCCGATAGCTCATATCGGGAGTCGAACCCGGGTCATTTTCGCCCGTGATAGCCAGGGTTGGGGCGGTGATGGTTGCTAGATCCACGACCAATTCCCTATCGCCGGTGGCAAATACTTCATAGGCATATAAGTAGGAAGCGACGTCATTGGCCATTAGGACCTTGTCGGTTTCCTCGCGCAGCGCGCGGTTTTGCGGGGTATCTTCTGGGAACCAGCGCTCTAACGCGATACTCATGCTGTTTGCGAAGTCATCGCGTGCAGCTTGAAGACGGGTTGCTACCTGTGCGGATTCTTCCGGAGTGCGATCACATACTGCGTTCACGCAGGTTAAAGATGTGATCTTGTCTTGGAAGCGGATTGCGATATTGGAAGCGATTAAAGCTCCAAGCGAGAACCCAACCAGGTGGACTGGGTCCTCGGGAAGCCGTGCCACAACATCATCACCCAACTCGGATAAAGTTGCGGTGCTTGTCAGCGGTGGCTGTTGGCCATGGCCTGGAAGATCAAGCGCTATTGAATCAAAGTCCAATAATTCTTGAACTGGCTTCCACACACTCTTATCAAGCCCTACCCCGTGGAGGAGAACAATAGTTGGCTTGGCTGATGATGCTGCGGCGTTCATGGCATTACTGCTCGGTGCTCAGTGCTGCCAGGCGCTCCTGTGGGCGACCGCCGGAAGAGCCAGCAAGTGCAATCAGAATTTCATCTGCGTGTGGTGCATCTGCAACACGACACTCGAAGGTCTGGTGGTGGGAGCGAATGGTGGCATCGGTGAAGTGCTTCAGCGGAATATCGAAGACGATACCTGTGGTACCGCGCTTTTCTACTGCTGGCAGCAAGGTGGTGGCGTTTGCTGCATCACGGAAGTGGTTGCCGAACTTCAACGTGTGAATCAGAGCAGAACCGTGCTCGATTTCGCCATCAAGACCAACGATAGCTGCCTTGCCGTATGCTTCCAGCTTGCCGCCGAGCAATTCAACCACGCGAGGAGCGAGAACTGCACCGACATCCGATGCGACTTCGTCAATACCTGGGTTAAGGTCTTCTACGAAACCCTGGCCGTGCCATGGGTTTTTGATGACAGCAGCCACCACAGCAATGTTGATTACTGGGTCAACTTCCTTACCGCCTTCGGTGAGAATCTCTTCAGTGATTGTGGTGATCTTACGGATTTCCATTAGATGAGTCCTTTCAAAATTTCGGTAGTGACATTGCCATCAGTACGACGGTCACCAATGCGAGGGAATGGTCGAGTACCTGTAGAAGCTGCAGCGATGACACAAATTTCATCGGCATGCGGCGCATCCGCCAAGTGCACGTCCATGGTTTGATAGTGGTTGCGCGATGTTGCATGAGTCTTGTGCCAGATAGGGACACGGATACTCTGCGAAGGAATACCGCGGCCGTCTGCAAAGCACAGCACGGAAGTTCCTTCCAACAACTCGCGAACAATATTTCCGAAGTACGGGGTGTGGATGAGTGCACCTGCGTGCTCAACCTCGCCATTGGTTCCCACCAAGCCGGCCTTGCCGAAGGCTTCGATGTTATCGGCGCCGCCGAGGGCATCGATAAGCTTGTCTGCTAAAACCTTGGCGAGTACTGGGGCCAGCTTTTCTACTTCTTCGGAAAGGTCACTATCAACGCCCTTCCCTGCCCAGGGGTTAGGCAAGACAGCAATGGCAGCTGCTTGCTGGATTGGCTGGTCGAGTGAAACTCCAGCTTCCTGTCTAATTTCATCTCGAACCAGAGAAATCTTTCGTACTCCCAGCTTCTGCGCCAAGAGCAAGAACTCTGGGTGGGATGCAATCGTGGTGGTCATGATTCCGGCCTTTCTTATAAATGCACAGTGTTTATTTCTTTTGTCTCGCATTAGTGGAGATAAAAAGGTTCTGACGTTGTCTGTTTCACTTCCTCGGGAACCATTGCGAGCTGGCTAGAGGTATGCACGTGGCTGCGCATTGCGAACTCCGCGGCCATGGCATCCTTTTCTCGAATGGCTTCCAGCACCTGGTGGTGCTCCGAGTTGGAAGCTAACAAGCGGCTGGGCTTTGTCACTGTTTTCAGCACCAGCTGGTGGTATACAAGCTGATGCATCATCCACTCGTATTGCTCATACAGCTTCTTATTGTCAGCGCCGCGGACCAGCGTCCAGTGGAATTCGTGAACGAGCTCTGCATATCGCTTGGAGTTATTCTGCTCAACTGCCAGCTCCGACTCCTCGCAGTTGCGCTGCAAGATATCAAGCTCCGGCACCGGCCCGCGACGAGCTAAAAGCCCTGCCGCAAGCCCTTCTAAAACCTCTTTGAGCTGGAAAAGCTCAGCGATTTCGCGACGAGTTGGCTTGTGTACAAACGTTCCTACCCGCGGCTGAATTTCCACTAAGCCTTGTCGTTCGAGCTGCTTCAAGACTTCCCGAATTGGCGTGCGGCTGACTCCGAAATCATCTGCCAGCCCGGCCTCGGGGACCAGGCTGCCAGGTTCAAACTCACCGCTGAGGATACGAGCGCGAACCTTCTCAAAGAGAGTTGGCTCATCCTGGGAGTCCCTATTGCCTTGAATCACAGTTTGTTGCATACCTGAAAGCTACATCTTCACATCATCCAAGTCAACAACTTTCCTAAATTGGCAGGTTAAAGCCGTTTTCAAATTCGTTGTTGACGTTCAATGTGACGCGCGCTATGGTTTTGTTGCATACAACAGGTGTGCACATCACATTGTGAACATAAGTGTTAACTGGCCTACAGGAGGGCATGTATGCATTCGCCAATCAAGGACAAAATCGTCGCGGCCTGGTCTAAGGCATGGGATGAAGGTAACGTCGACGCTTTCGACGACATCATCACTGATTCCTACACGCGTAAAGGCACCCAGTCGCAGAAAGTTTCAGACATTGACCGTGTGAAACAAGAGATTTTGGACATTCGAACCGCACTTCCGGATCTGACGACCACCATCGATCAGATTCTGATTGAAGAAGACCGCGGTGCCATCTACTGGCATTCCACCGGCACTTTCACTGAGTCTTTCAGTGGTGTCCCACCAACCGGCGCTGAAGTAACCACCTACGGTTCCAACCTGATTACGTTCGTGGATGGCAAGATCGACCACGAGCGCGTCACGTGGGACGCACACGCTTTGCTGTCGGATATGGGTCTGAAGTCGCTGCGTGCAGCTTTCGATGACTTTGATGTCGAATCCGTCAACGAAGACTTCTCCGGTGAACCATCCCGGGAAGCACTCAAGGCGTTTAACCGTCAGTTCATCACCGGCGTGACCGTGGTGACCACACGCGATGAAGAAAATGCTCCGCGTGGACTGGCCGTAAACTCCTATAACTCGGTGTCTTTGGACCCACCACTGGTTCTGGTCTGCGTCCAGAAGACCTCATCGACTTACCCTTCGCTGTTCCGCTCCAAGTACATGGGTATCAACATCATGAGCCGCGACCAGCGCGACACCTTGGGCGTCTTTGCTTCCCGAGATAAGGATAAGTTCTCGCAGGTTGAGTGGCACGAAGGTGATTATGGTTCGCCGATGATCACGAATTCGGCAGCGTCTATCGAAGTAGAAATCAAGGAACGCTTCCAGGCGCTTACCCACACCGTATTCATCGGACGTGTGCTCTCGGCTGAAGCAAGCGAATCCGAGCCGCTAATTTACAAGGCTGGCAAGTTCTACGACAGCCTCAACCTCGACTCAATGGACTAAATCCCGGGGGCTTCTCCTTCCTCTATTGCCACCCCACGAGGGCATCGACGTGGTCACGGCTCGCACATGCAGCGACAAAGAGCATTAGATGCAATCGACCTACTGAATACATAAGGAGTTTCAGTGTCTACCACCGTCAATAACCCCGCCGAACAAGCCGGTCCCGAAAAAGGAAGGCCTGTTCACGCTGTGCGGCAGCGTGGCCGCCTGTCAGCGGTCGGACTCTACCCGCATGACTTGCACCCAGGATTAGTACCTGGGCTGAGCGTTGAGGATCAAAAGAACTCTTTTGGCATCGACAAGCTAGTTTTCTCTGTTACTGCGATCGCCATTGTCTCTTTCATCATCTGGGGTGTTTCCAACCCTGAATCGGTGGCAAATGTTTCCGCATCAGCTTATGCATGGTCAATGGACAATGTTGCGTGGCTGCTCAACCTTGTCATGAGTCTTGGTCTTTTCGTCATGCTCTTCTTGGCGTTTTCCCGCTTCGGTGCCATTCCACTGGGCAAAGACGATGAGAAACCTGAGTTTTCCCGTTTTTCCTGGGTAGCCATGATGTTCGGCGCTGGTATCGGTGTTGGTATCTTCTTCTTCGGCCCCTCCGAGCCACTGGCCTACTTCCTGTCTCCTCCTCCTCACACTGCTGAACCAGCTACTCCAGCGGCACTACACCAAGCAATGGCGCAGTCGCACTTCCACTGGGGTCTAGCAATTTGGGGACTATATGCACTCGTTGGCGGAGCGTTGGCATACTCGACCTACCGCCGCGGCCGACCTTCGCTGCTGAGCTCGACGTACCGCTCCCTGTTGGGCTCTAAGCCACATGAGGGCATCGTGGGACGAATCATCGACATGATGGCCATCATTGCCACCCTCTTTGGTACCGCGGCAACGCTGGGACTTTCTGCAACGCAGATCTCCCAGGGTGTGCAAATTATCTCCGGCGCCAGCGAAATCACCAACAACATTGTCATCATGATCATCGGGGTATTGGGAGTCTGCTTCATCATCAGTGCGGTTACTGGTGTTGCCCGCGGTATCCGCTACCTTTCCAACATCAATATCACGGTGACCTTGTGCCTGATTGGATTCGTTTTCATCTTCGGCCCAAGCCTCTTCCTGCTCAACCTGATTCCTTCAGGCATCGCTACCTACATTGACCAGTACCTGCCAATGATGGGCAAGTCCTTATCCTGGGGCCAGGAGACCATCGATTTCCAGGGCAGCTGGACTGCGTTCTACTGGGCATGGTGGATTGCCTGGACTCCCTTTGTCGGCATGTTCATCGCACGCATTTCCCGCGGTCGTACACTGCGTGAATTCGCGTTGATTACTATCGCTGCACCAACTTTCATCCTGATTTTGGCATTCACCATCTTCGGTGGTGCTGCCGTCAACTTCCACCTGGGCGGCTTGCCGCTTTTCGATGGTTCGGCCGGCAATGAGCAAGTATTGTTCGCGCTTTTCGATCAACTCCCACTCAACGCTATTACTCCTTTCATTCTTATCTTGGTGCTGGCAATTTTCTTCATCACCTCCGCGGACTCCGCATCCGTCGTGATGGGGACGATGTCGTCCAAGGGCAACCCAGAGCCAAATAAGTTGGTCGTTGTCTTCTGGGGTTTGTGCATGATGGGCATTGCCGTCGTCATGCTGTTGGCCGGCGGCGTGACCACGTTGACCGCATTGCAGAACCTGACGATCCTTATCGCACTGCCATTCTCTGTTGTTCTGATATTCATGACCATCGGCTTCATCAAGGATTTAATGACTGACCCAGCAGCGATTCGCCGCAAGTATGCAGCCGCGGCAGTCCAAAATGCGGTGGTTCGAGGCCTTGAAGAACATGGCGATGACTTTGAGCTATCAGTATGTACCGCTCCTGACGGACGCGGAGCTGGCGCCAATTTCGATTCCAGCTCTGAAAAGCTCACCGATTGGTACCAGCGCACCGATGAGCACGGTAATGAAATTGAGTTCGACCACGAACGCGGAAGGTGGAGTGACCAAGAGGATCCAGAAACCCCGGAATCTTCAGAAAGTCCAGAGCCAAATCCCGAGGCTAAAGACCCCGTGTAAATAAGGCGTAGTCCAAGTCCCTGTCCCCGTCCACGATCCGTGCGACGAGGGCAGGGATTTCTGCTGTCTGCAGCAGCAATGAGATAGCATCGAAAAGCACTGTGAACCAGTGGTTTTAAACCTCAACCATGTCACCTAGGAGCTTGACTAGTGAGCCGACAACAGCAATACCAAATAGTTGCCGCGCATCTGCGCAAGCAGATTGAAAACGGCTCTTTACCCCCTGGCGCGGCTATTCCTTCCGAGGCCGAGGTGTGCCAGCAATTCGATTGCGCACGCGGCACCATTCGGCAAGCTATCACTGCACTGCGCAATGAAGGCCTTGTATCGTCCGGTCAAGGCCGCCGGACGCGTGTATTAGATACTGTGCCGACGCAATGCTTTGACGCAGTTTTATCCTTTACGCAGTGGTGCCACGCTTCCGGTATTGAGCCTGGACAACAAACGCAATATGTCATGCGACGCCTCGCGGATGCAGAGTTGGCAGTGCTATTAGAAATTCCCGAGGGCACTCCGATTGTCTCCGTCTACCGTCTGCGGCTGATGGACGGGCAGAAAGTCATGGTGCAGCGCCTTAACTATCCGCTGGAGGTGGGAAAACACATCCTGGCATTTGATCCTGACTCCGGATCAATCCATCAACAGCTTGCAGATTCCGGCATGGATATCAATTACGCCACGCGCACCGTTGATGTCATGGCGGTAGAACAGGAAGATGCCACGTTGCTCGGCATCGAGCCAGGCACACCACTGCTGCGGGTGCGTCGTCGCTCTTGTACCCTCGACGGCACTCCGATTGAAGCCTCCGATGAGCGCTATATCGGCACGGTCGCAAATTTCACCACTACTGCGACCCGCGGCAATCCGGCTCCGTCAACGCTGCTGCCTAATCCGCCCACGACTGTGCACAGTGTCTAATACAGTGGATTTAAACATCCAACAACGGAAGGCACCGCGATGACGCTGACTCATATTGACGCCCAGCAGGTTGAAAAGACGCTAAGCCCCAAGCAGGCAGTTCAGGCACTGCGCGACTATCTCCAACAGGGTTTTGATCCGTCGACAGATTTGGAACGCAGCCGAGCAGAAATCACCAACGGTGACTTTCTATTGATGCCTTCTAATTCGCCGACAGGGTTTGGCATCAAGCTTATTTCCATCCCCGGTAAGACAGCAGACCCAAGCATTCCTAGTGTCAACGGCATTTATGTGCTTTTCGATGGCTCCACATTGCAACCCACCGCTACCATCGACGGCGTTGCTCTGACTAACCTACGCACACCGGCTGTGTCGCTCGCAGGGGTATCTCACTTACTTACTACTTCTTCACAGCCACTCGATGTGGTCATTGTCGGTGTAGGCGCACAAGGACGTGCGCACGCAAAGACAGTGGAATCTGTATGCGAGGACATCCGCGAAACCAATATCAATTTCATTAGCCGCACCCAGCCTGATGACTTGGACAACTGGCTACAAGCAGGAAGCGATGCTGCCCACGAGGCTATCCGCAATGCAGAATTAATCATCACCACCACTACTTCGCCGCAGCCAGTCATCGAGGATACTGATGTGCGTGATGATGCTGTCATCGTTGCTGTAGGCTCGCACTCCCCCGACGCCCGCGAACTTCCCGGCGCGCTCCTCGCCCGCGCCCAGGTCATTATGGAAGAAGAAGCCGCGGCTTTCCGCGAAGCCGGCGACATCATCCAGGCGGTTGATGAGGGCAACCTCGATAAAGATTCCATCGCAACCTTCGCTCAGGTCGTCCGCAGCGAGGTCCAGCTACACCGCAATACACCAGTGGTTTTCAAATTCACTGGCATGCCATGGGAAGATTTGGCGCTCGCCGAGGCCATCGCCGCCCAAATCTAATTCATCGACTGCTCAGGGGCGGCCACACAACGGCTCCCCTTCAGCACCCAATAGACAAAAGTTTGTTAGATCATTCGGATATTTGCTCTCGCGACGGCCTGACAATGTCACCGAACAAATAGGGCAAACTCTCTCAAATACCCACCCCCGCTACCCCCACAGAGCGACCTTGGAAACAAAAACTCCGCGATTTTTCACCCGAAAATATCGGCACTATATCTCCCTCAACACACAGGCTACGAATTCGAGGTGCTTAAATCTTCAAGCATTTACACAACACTGACACCCCAAGAGGGCCCACACACCCACCTTTAGCCTCGGACGAGCAACCAAAGAACTATGTCATAAATGATTGACAGGACATATTGAGAATGACACAATCATTTCAACTGGTGATGGGAGTCACTCTCTGCATATCCTGTGCAGGCTCCCTTCCCTGCCTAGCCGGCTACCGGATACTTAGGAGACATAATGGTAAGTGCGTTTGCTGACACAGAAGAACCGCATACAAGCAGGAAACTTCCTCCGTTGACGGAGGGGCCATACCGCAAGAAATTGTTCTACGTCGCACTGATTGCGACATTTGGTGGCCTACTTTTCGGTTACGACACTGGCGTCATCAACGGTGCATTAGCACCAATGACCGCAGAGCTCGGACTAACAGCTTTTACTGAAGGCGTAGTCACATCTTCCCTTCTCTTCGGCGCAGCAGTTGGCGCAATGGTTCTCGGACGTGTCTCCGATAAGTGGGGACGACGCAAGACCATCATCCTTCTCGCAGTTGCTTTCTTCATTGGCGCTTTGGTCTGTGTATTCACGCCGAATTTTGAAATCATGGTCGTTGGCCGCGTCATCCTAGGCCTGGCCGTCGGTGGCGCTTCCACGGTTGTTCCGGTCTACCTGGCGGAACTAGCCCCATTTGAAATTCGCGGTTCACTTGCTGGCCGCAATGAATTAATGATTGTTGTCGGCCAGCTAGCCGCCTTTGTCATTAATGCAATCATCGGTAACGTGTGGGGTCACCACGAAGGCGTGTGGCGATACATGCTTGCTATCGCCGCAATTCCTGCAATCGCACTTTTCTTCGGAATGCTACGAGTTCCCGAATCGCCACGCTGGTTAGTTGAACAGGGCCGCATCGATGAAGCGCGTAAGGTTCTTGAAACTGTACGCCCCCTAGACCGCGCCCACGCCGAGGTTGCTGACGTCCGGGTCATGGCAGAGGAAGACCAAAAGGTTTCCGAAAAAGCGATGAGTTTCAAAGAGATTCTGACTAATAAATGGCTAGTGCGAATCCTCATCGTCGGCATCGGTCTAGGCGTTGCCCAACAGCTCACCGGCATTAACTCAATCATGTACTACGGTCAGATTGTCCTAGTCGAAGCTGGCTTTTCCCAAAATGCAGCACTGATTGCAAACATCGCTCCAGGTGTAATTGCTGTAGTAGGCGCTTTCATCGCGCTGTGGATGATGGACCGCGTCAACCGACGCACCACCTTGATTACCGGCTACACCTTGACCACGGTCTCCCACGTACTCATCGGTATCGCGTCCTTCATGTTCCCAGTTGGTGACCCACTTCGCCCCTATGTCATCCTGACGCTGGTAGTTATCTTCGTAGGCTCGATGCAGACCTTCCTCAACGTCGCCACCTGGGTGATGTTGTCCGAAATTTTCCCACTGGCAATGCGCGGCGCTGCAATCGGCATCTCGGTATTCTTCCTCTGGATGACCAACGCCTTCCTGGGACTTTTCTTCCCAACCTTGATGGAAGCAGTCGGCCTAACCGGTACATTCTTCCTCTTCGCCGGCATCGGCGTGGTCGCCTTAGTTTTCATCTACGCGCTTGTCCCCGAAACCCGCGGGCGGACCCTTGAGGAAATTGATGAAGACGTCACCAGCGGCGTCATCTTTGATAAGGAAATCCGCAAAGGCAGAGACATTAAGCATTAACCCACCCGCAGCCCAAAAGACCCTGAATTGGAAGTTCCGATTCAGGGTCTACTCATGTTTTGTTGCTTTTCGATGCCCACAAGAAGCTCTTGTATACATTAAAAAGTTTCCCGCCAACCCCGAATAAAACTTTAACGTGCAGGAAGAAGCGCACTATCTTCATATAAAATTAAAAATTACTTGCCTTCTTTCCATTTTATGGTATCTTGCATACAAGTGATTTGAATCTCAAGAATTGGCCAAGAATGGCTGCAATCACAAAGAAGGGCATGATTATGACCGCACAACTTGATGGCCAAGCCATCGCTACCCCTCCAGAAGACGTTGAGGCTCCTACCGCTGATTTAAGCAATTCCGAAGCCACTAGTGTTAAGTACGGTAGCTCCCTAACTAAGGCTGAACCGTACGGCACCGAAGCCATCCCAGATGCTGAACGTCACGGACATCCACGTTCCCAGTTCACCCTCTGGTTCGCTGCCAATATGGTGCTCGCCGTTTTGGTCTCGGGATTCTTTGCTAGCTCTTTGGGTCTTTCAATAGTCCAAGGTTTATCTGCCGTAGCTGTCGGTAGCCTTGCCGGTGCTCTTGTCATGGGAATACTCGCAAGTATCGGCACGCGATTCGGCGTACCGCAGCAGGTTCAGGCACGCGGACCAATGGGGTTCTTCGCCAACTTCGTACCGGTGGCATTGCTGACCAACGTATCCGCAGTGGGCTGGGTTGCGGTTAATACCGTTTTTGCAGTCCTTGCACTGCAGGAGCTTTTCGCAATTCCCTTCTGGATTGGCTCGCTCATTTTGTTCGTATTCCAGGCACTCTTTGCCGTGTGGGGACATAACCTAATCCACCTGGTTAACAAGATCGCCACGGTCGTTCTCACAGTGTTGTTTGCTGTAATTACAGTGCTCGCACTGACCGAGGTCGAAATTGGTGCCGCTGCACCAAGTTCTGACGGTGGCGGAATTGCTGACTGGGTTACATTCGCAGGTTTCTTCTTCATCTATGTGATGACCTGGACGCCATTTGCATCTGACTTCTCCCGTTACCTCCCGCGCAGCGTATCTAAGGGGAAAATCGTGGCGTACACTGCTGGCGGTGGGTTCCTATCTCTGCTGTGGCTTGGAAGTATCGGCGTTTTGGTCTCCAGTTTCGCGGGAGACCTCGGCGCAGTAGAAGCCGTTGCTGAACTCACTGGTTCATGGGCATGGCTGGCCATGCTCACCGTTGTACTCTCCACGATTCCGGTCAGTGCCATGAACCTCTACGGCGGTGCACTTTCCTTGCTGACTATTCGCGTTCCGGTGAGTCGCACCATGGGTGTTGTCATCACCGCACTCATCAGCTTTGGCATCACGCTGCTTATGCAGGGAGATCCCTACGGCAGCTTCTACGATTTCCTGTCAATGCTGGGCTACTTGGTAGTTCCATTTACAACGGTCTTGCTGGTTGATTACTACATTCGAACCCGTCACCACATGACAGAGGCCATCGCCGAGCTAGACCAACCAGAACGCAAGATCTCGTGGGGTTGCATCTCCTGGCTAGTAGGTTGCTTGGTTTCAGCATTGTTCTGGACCACCCCGCTTGGTACCGGGCCTTTTGCTGCACTCATTGAGGGTGCGGGCGATGTCACCTACTTCATCGGTGCTGCCGCGTCTGCTCTAACATATTTGGCTATTCACGCTATTCGTGGACGTAACAACGATATTTCCATGGGGTGCAAGAACCACTCTTTGGCCATTGTGGCACCGAGCGGTGTAGATGGAAAGGAGGACGAGAACTAGTATGCGTGAGAAAAATTCCCCAACGCTTGCGGTAATTGATATGCAAATTGCATTCGCTGAGCCAAGTAGCGGTTGGTTTATTCCTCGATACGAGGAAGTAGAAGCAAAGGTAGCTCAGCTTGTCGACGCTTTCGAAAACTCCGTGGTGTGGACAAAGTTCGTCAGAGATCCTGAAGAACAAGGCGCTTGGGCTGACTACTACGACCGATGGTCGAGCTTCCGGGTTGATAAAGGTTCGGAGCAATGGGACATCACGCTAGAAACACGACCAGAGCATGCCACTATCTCGTTGCCTACTTTTTCTAAGTGGGGATCTGAATTAGCCGATATCGCGCCTTTGGAAGCGCGGTTAGTTATTTGCGGTGTCGCAACCGAATGCTGTGTCCTATCCACCGCATTGGGAGCAATCGATGCTGGCCGTTCAGTCACTATCGTAACTGATGCCTGCGGTGCAGTCAGCGATGAAGCACAGAAGCAAACTCTAGACCTGCTTGGTTTGCTGTCGCCGATGGTTACTCTAACGACAACAGCGGAACTGCTTAAATCTTTATAATCTAACGGTCATAAGTAGTGGGAGCGTCAACTGACTTGATGTCGACCCACTGCCCTGACTCCGCGCTTTCGAGAGCCGCATCAGCGATTTCCGCAGCGGCCCAGCCATCACCGACCGACGGGGCGTACTGTTTACCCTCCAAGATGGAACGAAGGTACAAATACGCCTCGATAGTCTTAAGATCATCGAAACCCATGCTCGTGCCAGCTCCAGGCTGAAAGCGGGAGAACTCCCCATAGGCTGGGCTAGCCATGATGGTCCGATAGCCATCATGGGAATCAGCGAGCTCCAATTCATTGAGTCGGTGGAAATTCCAACGCAAAGATCCCTTCGAGCCGTAAACTTCAATGATGTATTCCGCGCGCGGTCCGACAGCAACACGACTGGACTCGAACACGCCGATAGCTCCAGACTCGAAGCGTCCCAGAACGGCTGTGTAGTCCTCGTTTTCCACCTCGCCCTTTGGCGCAGAATCAACACCTTGGGAAAAGTGGCTAGCAGCACCACCTGCAGGCAATGGTCGCTGCTGAATAAAGATGCCATTAGTCGCAGTGACGGAATCTAACTTCCCCACGATGAACTGCGCCAGGTCGAAGCCGTGTGACATCAAATCGCCCAGTACACCGGAACCAGCAAGTTCCTTTTTAAAGCGCCAGGTCAAAGCACCCAATGGATCAGCTGAGTAGTCGGCTTTAAAGCTAACTCGCACATTGTTGATAGTGCCAATCTTCCCGGTGCGCACCAGTCGGCGCGCTTCAGCGATAGCAGGCACGTGGCGGTAGTTGAATCCTACGGAAGTGACCAGGCCAGCTTGCGACGCACGGGTCGCGATTTCTTGTGATTCAGCAGCACCGCGACCCATGGGCTTTTCAATCCAGAAGGGTTTTCCTGCTTCAATCGCTGCCATTGCAATTTCATGGTGCAGAAAGTTTGGCGAGCAGATCGAAACGGCATCAATCTCTGGATCTCCAAGCAATTCCTTGTAGTCACTGACTGTGTTTTGGAAGCCAAGCGCTTCATAGGCGTAGTTGCGTCCACCTTCATCCGGATCAGCGGCGGTGTGCAGAACCACCCTGACAGGCAGTTCGGTGAAGTACTGGGCAACGGCCAGGTAGGAACGCGCGTGCAGGCGGCCCATCCAGCCAAGTGAGATAACCCCGATATTGAGTGTGCGGCGTTCAGTAGACATGTCTTTCTCCGTTTCATGCAAAGTGGATATAAAAGCACAAGATGCCCAGATTCTTTTAGGAGGTCGAAAGAACCAGGGCATCATCGGCAAGTGTTTTGGGCTCTAGAGGGAAGCCTCAAGAGCATCGTTGGCAGCGTTGAGGACATCGGCGGCAATCTTGACGCCTTCCTCGCGGCCGAGTTCGACATCTTCGTGCTCAATGTTGACTAGCATGTCTGGGTCAATGCGGTGCAAGGCACGGAGGAACTCCGTCCAGTACTTCACATCATGACCCTTGCCCAAAGCAACAAAGTCCCAGGCGGAATTCTTTGGCCATTCATTTGCCCATTCATCGCCGCCCAAATTGGTTCGTTCTTCTGATGGATCGAGGCGGCGGAAGCTGTTATCCAACACACCGTTTAACTGCGCCCATTCCTTGTTAATGCGCACGTCCTTCGCCGCAGCGTGGAATACCAGCTCACCAAGGTGATCAATGACAGCCACTGGATCCATCTGCTGCCAGAACAAATGCGAGGCATCCAGCTCAACGCCTACGTTGGTGGCCTTGGTCAGCTCAATGAGCTTGTGCACATCCGCCGAGTTAAAAATCAGGTTCTGCGGGTGCAGCTCGAGTGCAACCTTGACGCCGTGGTCAGCGGCCAAGCGGTCAGTTTCACGCCAGAAGTCAGCGGCGATATCCCACTGGTAGTCCAAGACATCCAGCGCCGCCGAGTTCCAGGCATTCACAATCCAGTTCGGACGCTGTGCACCCGGCTCACCTCCGGGAAGACCAGACATAGTAACCACGCGGGATTGCCCTAGGCGCTCAGCTAGGCGGATGGAACGGCGGATATCCTCGGCATGCTTCTCACCGATTTCGCGGTTTGGGTGCAGTGGATTGCCGTTGCAGTTCAAGCCATAGATATCAACGCCGGTTCCTTCAAACTGACCAAGGAATTCATCCCGGGCGTCGTCGCTTACGAGAATGTCATCGATGGTTGGAACATGCTTCGCTGGCAAGAAGCCACCGGTGTTGAGCTCAATACCGGTAAGCCCGGCATCCTTAATCGCGGTTAGTGCTTCTGGCAGGGAGCGGTCGTGGAAGATCGCGTTGTAGAGACCAAGCTTCATCAAAGGTACCTATCTTTCTTAGGCGTTTACGCGGGCTGCGTTTTGGACTGGGACAGCAACGGTTGAACCGTTTTCGGCGGCGGACTGCGAGATGGCAGCGATAAGCTGCATGTTGTGCAATCCCTCCTCCAAGGTTGCACACCGTGGCAAGCTGTCTGCCTCAGAAATGCCTGCGACTTCCTCGAGGAAGGAACGTGCCTGGAACACGAAACCCTCGTTCTGGCCGATACCTACGCCTGGAGCATCCATAGCTAGACCTGCGCGCCAGTATGGGTGGTTGGGACCCAGGGTGACCGTGCGGTAGCCAGCTTCCTGGGAAGCATCAGAAGAGGTTGCCGGGGTGAAAATGTGGAACTCGCCTGGCTTGCGGAAGTCGAAGAATACCGAGCCCTTCTCGCAGAACAGCTCAAAGCCCAAGGTATTTGGGTGGCCTTGCGAGATACGGGTGACCTGGATGGTTGCGGTTCCACCACCTGCAAAGTTGCCGGAGAAGGACGCCACGTCATCATTTTCTACAGGCTCGAACTCATCAGAGACCGCGCCACCTTCATGGCCAACCACGGCGCCCAGTGGCTTCGGACGCTGCGTGATTACAGTCGATAGTTGCCCGCCGCGAACCTCTGAGAAGTCTGAACCAGCCACGAATTCCGCGAGGTAGGTCAAGTGGCTGCCCACATCGGCCAGCGCGCCGGAGCCGTTGGGCCCCTTGTAGCGCCAGCTAATCGGCGCCATTGGGTTGGAGCCATAGTCTGTCCAGTAGTGGCCGGAGAAGTGCAGCACTTTACCCAGCTCACCTGAGAGCACCAGGTCACGAATATGCGCTACCGCTGGGGAGCGGCGGTAGGTCAGACCAATACGCGCGATGACACCCTTGGCTTCCGCATCTTCAGCCGCACGAATCATAGCTTGCGCATCTTCGATGTTGTCCGACAACGGCTTCTCACACAGCACGTGCTTGCCGGATGCAAGCAGCGCCTCAACAATTTCACGGTGCAGGAAGTTCGCCACCACAACGCTGACCACATCAATGTCATCGGCTTCAGCAATCGCCTGCCAGGAGGTATCAAAGCGCTCAAAGCCGAAACGTGCCGCGGTGGATTCTGCCAGTTCTGCATTGGCATCAGCCATAGACACCAGGCGGACCTTGGGCAGTGTGCTGTCATAGGTTGCTGGCGCGGTCAGGTACCCCGCCGCGTGTGCTTTGCCGGCCATGCCCGCGCCGATGACGGCGACGCGGATCTCTTGTGAGTTATTTACTTGCTCAGCCATGGTGACTCCTTAAATAGAGGTGTGCTTTGGTTTATCTCGCCCCTATAATGTGATCCAGAACCTTTATTTGGAGCGTTCCAATAAAACTATAGTTGAAACTATGTCCTGTCAATAGATCATGAGTATGATTATTTAGATGAGCAGTACACGGCCCACAATTTATGATGTTGCGAAGGAAGCTGGCGTTTCAAAATCGCTGGTTTCTTTAGTTCTTCGCGGCTCTGACAACGTCAGCGCCCGGTCTGCTACTGCGGTCAATGACGCAATTAAAAAGCTCGGTTACCAGCCCAATCGCGCTGCATCGGACTTAGCAGCCAAGCGCCGTAATCTGGTCGCCGTGCTTATCGATGACTATTCCAACCCCTGGTTCATTGACATGCTTCAATCCCTTAGTGAGATCCTCACCCCGCAGGGGTATAGGATGTCTGTTATTGACTCCTTAACGTCTGGTTCAGATACCGATCCCATCACGCATGCACTAACCATGCGCCCCGATGGAATCATCATCGCCCAAGACATTGCAGAAAAATCACTGCCTGAAAACATGCCGCCTTTTGTCGTGGCCGGCACCCGATTCACTCCTCTTGAAAGCGATACGCAGTTTGCCACCCACGCTGTGTCGAATGATGACTTCTTAGGCGCCAAACTTGCCACGGAACATCTCATTGGACTGGGACATAAACACATTGCGCACATCAACGTTCACAGCGGTGCTGGACAGAAGCGTTTAGCAAGCTATATCGCGTCGATGAATGAACACGGTCTAGTGCCACTAGCCAATGAAACTCCCGGGCCTGCAACGGAGCATTATGGCTATACCCAAGCTTTGTTACTTCTGGAATCACATCCTGAAATCACGGCTTTCTTTGCTTCCAATGACATCACTGCCATCGGCGTTCTAGGGGCGGCACGTGAGCGCGGCCTTCGTGTGCCAGAAGACTTGTCAGTTGTTGGATACGACAACACTCCCCTAGCGCAGTCACGATTAGTTTCCCTAACCACCATCGACGACAACAGTATTGGCGTGGGACTAAACGCCGCATACTTACTCTTAAACAAACTTGAATCAAAGAAGTCTTACTCCGATGTCGAGCACACGCTAGTACCAAGACTCATTGAACGCGGCACCACTGCAGCACCGCGCGAATAATACCTGCCATTTGGTACTGTCTGTGGATAACTTTGGCTGTTGCGTGACGCGTCAACGTAGTTATCCACAGGTTTTTGAGCTTGCACTAGCGCGGGCTTGCAAAGGCGTTTTAGTGTCGAAGTTATGAACGGACAACAAATAATAAAACTCTTCTACACCAGCGGAATAACCATCCTCCGCGATGTGTACGAGTGCTCCCCACACGACCTCGCCGGTGACCTGATGCCACTGAACACGGCACGCAAATACACCCGGCTAGCCACAGTATTCTTCGGGCCCGCTGATTCCCCCAAGGTGCAGCGCGACTCGGTCGCGCTTGCCGAAGCGAGGCAACTAAGCCTCGAATACTTAGAGATGGTCAACAAGCACGCCAAGAAACTCAACACCCGCGGCGCCGCATGGAAACTCCGCGCTGAACTTATCGCGTTTGAAGGCACCTTCGAAGAAGTCGAAGCCTACGCCAAGAAACGCGTCACCGAACAAGGCGGCGACACCAAAAAGAAACCCGGGGTGCGTCTCGGCCGCGTCATCGACGGCCTACGCACCATTAGCATTACCGATACCCAGCGCCGTATTACTGATTTAGAAAAGACGCTTGATGCTGCCATCACCAACGACGACCAGCCGCGCTCTGAAGCTTTGTTGGAGCCTTTCTGGGATTTAGTCGAAGGCACCGGCACCGGGCTCATCAAGCCGGAATACCGCACTGTGATTGCTATTGGTCTTGATGATTTCGCGAAAGTTTCCTGCGGCAAAGGCGACGAAGTCATCGTCGCTTTATCCGATGGCACGACCATGACTGGCGCCGAATTCATCAACGCCGCAATGGAAGGTGCTCTCGGCGACAAACTCTACGTCGGGCTCTTCCACCCCACCGCCGGACCGGTGAACTTGTACGAAGCCCGATTCGCATCAGACAAACTTCGCACTCTCGCCATGGCAGAGAACCTCGTCTGTCCTTGGCCAGACTGCAACGTACCAGCCGATAGATGCCAAGTTCACCACATCGACGCCCACAAACACGGCGGACATACGAAACCCTCGAACCTGACCATGTTGTGTAAGTACCACAACGGCGTCAACGACGACGATGACCCGGCTAATCCCGGGTCACAGAAAAGAAAAAATAAGCGAGGAAAAGGGAAGCCGAGCCGCGGCAGGATGCGCCGCCACCGCGGCAAAGTCCGCCTGCACACCCCAGGCGGAAAACTTGTGGGCAACACGCACCACGTGAGCAGCATGGGAGCGATGAACCTCATCTAAAACCAGGGCGATCCCCACAGCTAGCAAAAGCTAACTAGTCAACCGGGCTAGTTAGCCAATTCGGCGATCCCTTTTGAAAAATACCACTTAAAGAATGCGAACTGCTCGGCCTTCTTTCGCGCTTTCGACCACAGCATCCAAGACTTTAAGAACCTCGACTCCTTGCTGGGCAGGAACCGGACCAGATGTCTTGGTTTCTATCGCGCGAGCAAGCTCATCGTAGAAATTGGTGTAATCACCTTGCGCTGAACGTACCGTTTCGACGCCGCTGGCAGTGCGCAGCTGGCCCCACCTGTCGTGGGATTCATAGCCCCACGCATCACGTTTTCCTGCCGGGCGTTGTCCTTTCTTGATGGCTTCGGTTTGCACATCACGAAAATCGGAGACATACGCACCATGTTCGCCAATTAGGCGAATCTCACGCGATACCAGCCAATCTACCTTGCTCGCAGAAATCGTGGATACAGCACCCGAACCATGCTCAATGATGATGCGAAAGCTCTTATCTGTGAGTCCTTCGGCGCTTTCGATAAAACTGAGATGAGCAGTTACTTCACGTACAGGTCCCATCAACATCAATGCCTGGTCGACTACGTGGGATCCTAAATCCCGAAGCAGACCTCCTTCAGGCCCCAGCTCCAAAGAATCCCGCTCATTGAGATCAAAACGCAAGTCCAGACCGTGCAACTGCCCAAGCGAATGCCTGATTTTCATGGCTGTGACGATGTCTGTGTCATAGCGACGATTGTGAAAAACGTTGAGGAGAACCCCGGCCTTCTCGGCGGCATCGACAAGCTCTTGCGCGGCCTGAGCATTTGGGGCGAAGGGCTTATCAGCCACCACTGCCACCCCTGCGTCAATCGCCTCTAAAACCAGGTCTCGGCGCGTATCGGGTGGCGTAGAAATAACCACCGCGTCAACACCAAGATTCACTAATGCCTCCAATGAATCAACGGTCGGAAGCCCAGGGAAATCTTCTTCGACCTTTGCTTTCGAGGCTTCAGAACGTGCCACCACACCCACTAATTTACAATGCGGGGAGGCTTCAATATAGGGCGCGTGAAAATATCGCCCACCGGTTCCATAACCAACTAATCCAATACGGACATTCATAGGTTTTCACTTACTTTCTTGTCACTTTTAATCTTGGGGTATCTCGGTTGTTTGGTTTCTAAGGCACTAGCGCCGGAACTTGGTGGCAGCATCGCAGCGCCCAAGAGAGGCAATATGAATAGCGCGGCTGCGAGGGGAAACGCCCACGCGAAAGTCGGCGCAAGCGAAATAGCTATGACGCCGACGGCAATGCCGAGAGACATACCGAGCTGATGCAGCGTTGCCGATAGAACATTGGCGTTATTGGTTTGCTCAGGTCCGATATCCACGAACTGCAGAGTGTTGTAGGCGCTAAACCCTAACGAGCGCAGCGCTCCGGAGACAAACAACAAGACGCCGATGACTGCCAGCGGTGTTTCCGCCGTGACGAACAGAAATGAAGCTAGAACGATGGCACCAGCGGCATTAGAGAAAATCAGCACTGGTTTGAAGGCGAACCTGCGGATGATTGGCGTGGTAAAAGGCTTAATCGCGACGTTTCCTGCGAAAAGCGCCACGACCATCACGCCTGCCATGGTCGCAGACCAGCCAAAAGACAGTTGGAATAACAGGGTAAACATAAACGGCAAGGCAGTAATAACCAGCCGGTAGATGCTTCCCGATGCATTCCCTACTCGAAACGTCTGGATACGCAGCACTGTGACATCGAAAAGCCGCCCCGGGGTGCGCAGCCGCCAGGTGATGAACCCCGTGGTGATAGCGGCAATGGCAACCAGTGTCAGGGCATACAGCCCGCGGTGGTCTACTTCGGTTGTGAGAAGTTCTGCGCAGATAGTTAGCGCGACCATGATGATGGCAACGCCGATAAACCCCACCGCATCGAAACGCCCTGTGGAAACCTTTGTGTCTTTAGGCAGGATGAACGCTCCCGCGATAAGAGCGATTATTCCAAGTGGCACGTTGATGAAGAAGATCCATCGCCAGCCAATGGTGTCGGTAATCAAACCACCCAGCACCGGTGCAATAACTGGTGCGACAAGCGCAGGCCAAGTTAAAAATGCGATGGCATCGAGTAAGTCTTTGGGATCTGTTCCGCGAATAACGGCCAATCGCCCAACCGGCACAAGGAGCGCACCACCGAGGCCTTGCAGAACACGTGCCGCAATGAGCAGGCCTAGGTTAGGAGCAAGTGCGCAGATAAGCGACGCGACAGTGAATACAAGAAGTGCCAGCAGAAAAACTGACCGCACGCCGAAGCGATCTGATAGCCACCCGGCCGCAGGGATGCCGACGGCTGCCGCTACTAGATAGGCCACCAGCACGAGGCTGACCTCGCCTGCGCCCACACCAAATTCGCTCGCGATGGCAGGAATCGCCGTGGTCAAGATTGTGCCGTCGAGGATCTCTAGAAACAGTGCCCCGGCCGCGAGCAAGGCAATAGAGACGCTAAATGACCATGTCTGAGCCATAAGCGTGCTCCTTCCGTGGAGATGAAATGCATAACGGCTTGGGAGTCCTTGCAATTTCTGGAGGATTCCCGAGCCGTATCTGGTGTTAGCGTCTAGCCTGTTAACGCCTAGGCTGTTAGCGCTTAAGCGTTGTCGACCAACTCCTTGATCTTTTGCAGCTGGTAGCGCGAAACATCAAGGAAGGTCTCATCTTCGGCAAAGACATTGGATACCAGAAGGGCATCCTCGCGGTCTAGGTAGCCGGTGGTCCGAAGCAACTTAAACAGCTCGTTAAAATCAACGTCACCATCACCGATCTTGAGATGCTGGTGCACGCGGACTGCATTACCCGGTGGGTTGGTGATGTAGCGCAGACCGTGGGATTTGTGATGGTCGAAGGAGTCTGACAAATACACAGCGCCGAGACGATCACCGACTGAGGTGAGAATCTTTTCTGGTTGGTCTCCCATATGGAAGGTATGCGGCGCAACGTAGACAAAGCCCACTTGCTTGGAATTCAAGCCGCGGATTACGCGCCACGCTTCAACGCCGTCTTCGACAAAATCATCCGGGTGCGGATCGATGTTGAACTTGATGCCCTCGCGCTCCAAAATGGGAAGGAGTTCTTCCATGGAACGGTAGAAAGCGTCTTCTGATTCCTCAGGACGTTCTGGTCGGCCCGAGAATTCCGTATTCAGGGTGTCTACTTCCAGATCCACTGCCAGCTCAATGATGCGCTTGAGATTGCGCACCGCAGCTACCCGCAGGTTTTCATCAGGCCAGGACAAACGGTGCACCGGCAAGATGGCTGGAATTTTGACGCCCGCGTCCTTGGCGCGTTTCTTTAGCGCTTGCACCAGATCATCGTCAGCCTTGGGATGGCGGAAGAAAGGACCAAAGTCCACATGCGGAGTGATCTGCATGTACTCATAGCCCAAGCGTGCGGTGACATCTGGAAATTCCAGCAAGTCATAGTCGTGATGCAAAGGCGTTGGGTCAAAAGCAATGCGAACCATAAGGGATTCTCCTTCTTAAACAGGAATCTTTGAAAATTTATGCGTAGAAATCAGGGCGTGATTCTGCTTCAACTGGAACAACGCCACCTTCGTTCAAAGCCTTGACGCCTGCCTCGCAGGACAATGCCACCAGGTAGCCATCGAATGCATTTGGACCAGCCACCAAAGTACCCTCATGAACTGCATCCACCCAGGACTGAATCTGGCGGTCATATGCCGTTGCGAAACGAGTGGTGAAGTCCTCATGATCCTTCACGGAGAACTGACCAGCACTCCAGCGCTGCAGGCCTGCTGGCTGACCTATTCGGGCCAGCCCCTTTTCAAAGACTGCTTCGGTAGCGACTTGGTAGCCGAATTGAACATTCACGTTCATTTCCACATCCACCAGCACACCATTTTCCAATTCCATGATGACCAGAATTGGTTCTTTCATCCCCGCGTGTGCCAGGGAGTTGGTCTTGGGGTACTTAACTTCCACGCTGACCACACGTGAGCCTGCGAGCCATGGAATGACATCAAACTCATGCACCACGGAGTCAGTGATCAACATGTCCTGGGTGTAGTTCTCCCCCACGGTTGGGTTACGGTGCACGCCGCGAAGCATGAGGAGCTCGCCGGCATCTTCCGACTCCACCAGCTTGCGCAACTCGTTGTACTCCGGGTCGAAGCGGCGCATGAAACCAATCTGAATGTGTGGCTTGTCCAGCTTCTGCTCAAGCTCCACGATGCGAAGTGAAGACTCAGAATCAGGGGTCAACGGCTTTTCACACAGAATGGGTAGGCCGGCTTCCAGCGCTGGAACAAGGACCGGCTCGTGGAATTGGCCAGGAACGGCAATCAGAACGGCGTCGACTGCATCGGCAGCAATGGCGTCTTCAATCTTAGAGAAAGTGTTCGCACCTGGCGCATTTTCAGCCGCCTTGGCGGCCCGGCCTGCATCTGGTTCAACGATGGCGGAAATGTGAGCACCGGAGGTGCGGTTGTTAATGCGATCGATGTGGTCCGCACCCATTGCTCCGGCACCAACGACGCCGACGCGAAGACTCTTAGTCATAATGATTTCCTTAAAAATTTTAGGTTGGTGGATTTTCGTTTACTTGATACGGGCGAAGTGCGTGCAGCCGAAGATGTGCTTACGGGTGCGCTCAGCAATTGGGAATGGGTAGTCCACATCGCAGCCATACATATCCTGCTCAACGATGGCGAAAATATCGGAGTCAATCTTCGAAACAGCTTCAATGATTGGCGCCAGGTCAGGAACACCATGCGGTGGTTCGACCATGATGCCTTGAGCAACGGCATCGGCAAATGGCACGTCATTTTTCAAAATATCGAAAAGCAATGATGGATCGACCTGCTTCAAGTGCAGGTAGCCGATGCGCTCTGGATGGTCCTCGATGAGCTTGACGTTATCGCCGCCGTAGTAAGCAAAGTGGCCGGTATCCAGGCATAGGTTGGTGTAGCGTGGGTCGGTTTCCTCCAAGAAGCGCAGAACCTCGCGGGTGGTGCCGATATGGCTGTCAGCGTGGGAGTGAAACTGCTGCTTCATGCCGAATTCTTCCAGCAATGCCTTGCCTAAGCGGTCGTGGCCGGCGGCGAGCTTAGCCCACTTTTCATCGTCCAAAGTGCGTGATTCCAATACCTCACTAGTGGCGTCGGAGCGCCACAGGTCAGGGATGACAACTAGGTGCTCAGCGCCCAGCTTGGAAGCAAGACCTGCGACATCGAGTGCTTGGTCCCAGGCGCGCTTCCACTGTTCTTCACCCTTGTGGAAACCGGTGAATACGGTACCGGCAGAAAGCTTGAGATTACGCTTGCCCAGTTCGTCTTCCAGCTGGTGTGGGTCGGTGGGCAGGTAGCCGTATGGGCCGAGCTCGATCCAGGTGTAGCCAGCCTTGACTACTTCATCCAGGAAGCGGTCCCACGGGACCTGCTTCGGGTCATCGGGGAACCAGACGCCCCAGGAGTCAGGTGCGGTTCCGATGCGCAGGCCAGGGTTTTCACCGGCGACGGAGGCGGCTTTGGTATCAGAAGGTACAGAGGTGGTCATTGTTGTTCCTTACTTTGTGGTCAGGCGGATTAGCCAAGAAGCGGGCGCTGGAAGGCTTGTTGCTTGAGATATTCCTCGCGGGCGGTGTTGGTCGATTCCAAGGTCGCGGTTTCAGAAACCGGGACATCCCACCAGCCGGCGCCATCAGGTGCGTAGATAAGCGGGTCGGAGTTGATGTGGATGAAGGTGGACTTGTCAGAAGCTTTGGCGGTAGCCATGGCCTTCTTCAGGTCTTCGATGGAGTTCTCCCCGGGCTCGACTTCGATGACATCAAGGCCGTAGCTGCGGGCATTCATGGCCAGATCAACGGGCAGAATCTGCTCGCCTTGGAAGTTCTTGTGCTCTTCGTCGTACTCGCGGTACCAGGTACCAAAGCGCTGCGAACCAACCGTTTCAGACAGGTGCCCGATGGAGGCGTAGCCGTGGTTTTGGATGAGCACGATAATCACCTTGATGCCCTCGGCAACGGCAGTAACTAGTTCAGAGTTCAGCATCAAATAGGAGCCGTCACCAACCATGATGACTACGTCGCGGTCATCGCCCACCGCATCGAGGCCACGCTTGGCGCCGATACCACCAGCGATTTCATATCCCATGCACGAGAAGGCATATTCCACGTGGTAGCCGAGTGGATCGCGCACGCGCCATAGCTTTTGCAAATCCCCTGGCAAAGAGCCAGCCGCCTGAATGATGACATCTTCTGGTGCAGTGGATTCCTGTACCGCACCGATGATCTCTGGCTGTCCAGGAAGAGCCAGCTTCGAGGGTGCAAAAGCCTTGTCCACGTCGGCATCCCAGGAGGCTTTAGCTTCCGCGATAGAACGCGCGTAGTCCTCGGTGATGCGGAATCCTTGCAAGGCATCCATAAGCTCTGTGATGGCCTCGCGTGCATCGGCGATGACTGGAAGCTGCGAACCGTGCTTGTAGGCATCGAAAGACGCGACGTTGATGTTGACGAACTTCACGTCTGGGTTTTGGAACGCGGTGCGTGAAGCGGTGGTGAAGTCGCTGTAGCGGGTGCCAATACCGATGATGACGTCCGCCTCGCCAGCAATGCGGTTCGCAGCCAAGGTACCTGTAGCACCGACGCCGCCGAGGTTTTGCGCGTGATCCCAATTCAGCACGCCGCCGCCTGCCTGCGAAGTGCCGACCGGAATGCCGGTCTGCTCAACCAGGGCCTGCAGCTGCTGTTCTGCGGAGGAATACAGCACGCCGCCGCCTGCGATGATCATTGGATTCTTCGCATTACGGATGACCTCGACAGCACGCGCCAAGGCCTCACGCTCCGGGCGTGGGCGGCGGATGTGCCACTCGCGGTCCTGCAGGAATTCAAGCGGGACCTCGAAGGTTTCTGCCTGTACGTCCTCTGGCAAGGCGATCGTCACGGCACCAGTCTCAGCTGGGTCAGTCAGTACGCGCATCGCCGATAACGCGATGGAAAATAGCTGTTCCGGGCGCTGCACGCGGTCGAAGAATT
Organism: Corynebacterium stationis; assembly: GCF_001941345.1. Classification (NCBI taxonomy): domain Bacteria; kingdom Bacillati; phylum Actinomycetota; class Actinomycetes; order Mycobacteriales; family Corynebacteriaceae; genus Corynebacterium; species Corynebacterium stationis. Next base: position 692,019 of record NZ_CP009251.1, on the reverse strand, counting down.
TCGAGACCGGACGGAATGCGTCATTGACGGTCAGCCCGATATCCCACGGCTGCTCGAGTTGCTGGAGAACAGGGTCTGCCACGCGTGTTGCAAAAGTATCGCTGGGCAAGAGCAGCGCTGGCAGGCGGTTGGTGGTAGCCAGCGCCGCGCCGGTGAGCAGGTTGGTTGCACCTGGGCCGACAGAAGCTGCCGATGCATAGGTGCCCCGGCGGCGGTGCATACGCGCATAGCCGACGGATTGGTGAACCATCGCCTGTTCATTACGGGCCTGGTAGTACGGCATGAGCTCTGGCTCATCCACGTTGTACTGCTTCAGTGCCTGGCCGATACCGGCAACGTTGCCGTGGCCAAAGATGCCGAACATGCCGGCGATGGTGCGCTCGCGGTGCTCACCGTCAACGGTCCACTGGTGCCCCAGGAACTCAACGAGTGCCTGACTGACCGTCATTGTTTTTGTAGCAGCCATTTATTTAGCCTTCCCGGTGTTCATAAGGCAGGCGGTTATCAAATTCCTGCCCATTCCAAGTCTCACGAACCCATGCGTGCGCAGGGTCGTCATTAATTAACCAGATGCGTTCTGGATCAGGTCCTGCCATGACATTCAGGTAGTACAAGTCATAGCCGGGTGCTGCCACAGCTGGGCCGTGGTAGCCATAAGGAACAAGGGCCACATCACCGGTATAAACCATGGCGTTGATATCAATATCGCCGGCCGGTGATGAGTAGGTAGAAAACATTCCGAAGGCGCCATCGGCAGCGTCGGGGTTTCCGCCCACGCGTGAAGGAGCGGATTCGAAGTAGTAGATTTCTTCCAGCTTGGACTCATGCCCCGGCTTGTACTCATCGTGCTTGTGCGGTGGATAGGAGCTCCAGTTCTCACCCGGGGTGATCACTTCGCACACAATCAACCGTGCAGCATCGAGTGCCTCCGGAGTGCCGAAGTTGTGCACCTGGCGGCTAGAACGGCCGGCGCCGCGCAGCTCCACCGGGGTGCCCTCTGGTGGAATGTACTTCCACTCTTTCGGCTCCTTGGTTGGTGCTTCCGCCACTGCTACCCGGCCTTCACCGGATAACGTCGCAGCAGTATTCGTTGGAAGATAGAGCACATCAGTGGGCCCATCAAAGACAGACTTGCGTCCATTCAGCGTGGTCACTTCATCGTTGTGCGCAACTTGAAAGTGCCCGGCGAGCGGGATGAAGATCCTCTCCACGCCCAGATCGTCTAAGGATAGAGACTGGCCATCGGAAAGCTCTGCGATGCGAATGCCTGTGTACTGCCATCCCGGGGTATCGGCGTCAACAACGGTTTGCCACCCAGCTCTAGCCAAATCGCCCTTTTTATGAAACCAACGTTCCTCAGTGCCCATTGTGCTCATGTCCTCTCCTGCTCACTTAGCTAGTCGTTTTGTGGGAATCCCAGGTTGATGCCACCGTGGGTTGCTGGGTCGAGCCAGCGGCTGGTGATCGCCTTTTCCCGGGTGAAGAAGTCGAATCCGTGGGTGCCGTAGGCCTTGGCGTCGCCAAAGAGTGAGTTCTTCCAGCCGCCAAAGGAGTGGTAGGCAACTGGCACCGGGATGGGGACGTTGATGCCAATCATGCCGACTTCAATCTCATGCTGGAAGCGGCGCGCCGCACCACCATCGTTGGTAAAGATTGCGGTGCCATTGCCGAACTCACCGGAGTTGATGAGTGCGATTGCCTCATCAAAGGAAGCAACACGAACAACCGACAGTACCGGGCCGAAGATTTCTTCTTTGTAGGCACGGGAGGAGGTGGGGATGTCATCGATAAGCGTTGGGCCGAAGAAGAAGCCTTCCTCATGGCCTTCCACGCTGCAGCTGCGGCCATCGACAACAATCTTTGCGCCGTCGGCTTCCGCAATATCGACGTAGCCGGACACGCGCTCGCGGTGTGCTTCGGAAATGAGTGGGCCCAAGTGTGGCTCACCGTTTTCATCGCCGGCACCGTTGCCGACGCGCAAGGTAGCGATGCGCTCTTCAATCTTGGCGATGAGCTCATCAGCAATAGAGTCAATCGCCAGCACGGTCGATACAGCCATGCAGCGCTCACCAGCAGCGCCGTAACCAGCGTTGATAGCCTGGTCAGCAACCAAGTCCAGGTCAGCATCAGGCAGCACCAACATGTGGTTATTCGCGCCACCGAGCGACTGCACGCGCTTGCCGTTCTTCGCCGAGGTTTCGTAGATGTACTTCGCAATCGGGGTGGAGCCCACAAACGAGATAGCGGAGACCTCTGGGCTATTGAGCAGGCCATCGACAGCCAGCTTGTCACCTTGCAAGACGTTGAAGACACCATCAGGCAGGCCTGCTTCAGTCCACAGGTTCGCCATCCACAGTGCTGCAGATGGGTCCTTTTCGGAAGGCTTCAAAATAACCGCGTTGCCGGCGGCAATTGCGATTGGGAAGAACCACATGGGCACCATGGCTGGGAAGTTAAATGGACTGATGATGCCGACAACACCGAGTGGCTGCTTGATGGAATAGACATCAATGCCGGTAGATACGTTTTCGTTGAAAGCGCCCTTGGTCAGGTGTGGGAAGCCGGTCGCCAGCTCCACAACTTCCTGGCCGCGCATGATCTCCCCCATGGCGTCGGAGAGCACCTTGCCGTGTTCAGCGGTGATGATCTCTGCCAATTCGCCGCGACGTTCATTGAGCAGTTCACGGAACTTGAAAATAACGGCTTGTCGCTTGGCGATGGACATCCCACCCCACACCTTCGCGGCCTTGGCAGCGGATGCGATGGTGGCATCAATTTCTTCTTGGTTGGCTAGTGCTACCTGGCCGGTGACTTCACCGGTTGCGGGGTTGTATACGGCTGCGGTGTTGCCGGAGGCCGATGGGGCTTCTTTGCCATCGATCCAGTGGTTAATGAGCTTTTCAGACATGTGTGTTCCTTTAAGGGATGGAAGTACAGGGTTAGAAATCAGGCGGAAGGTACTAAGGACGGGTGGACCATATTCGCTGCGATATCGACGGCAGCGGCGACATCGTCATCGTGCGGGTAGAGCAAAGTGCGTCCCACGGTGAGTCCGCGAACACCTGGCAGAGACAGGGCGTTTTGCCAGGAGGTATAGGTTGCATCTGGGTCACCGCCGTTATCGCCACCGAGCAGCAAGGTCGGCATGGTGGTTGCTTCCATGACGCGTTCCATCTCTTCGACCACTGGAAGTTTCATCCAGGTATAGGAGGAATCATTACCTAAACCTGCTGCAATGCCGATGGACTGGATGACGGCATCGGGGCTTAAGTCATTGACGACCTTGTTGTTAACCCAGTTGCTCATGAAGGGCTCCAACATAATCGGCAGCTGCGCTGCAGCGGCTTCATTGACCGCTTTCGCAGTGGCTTCCAATGTTGGTGAGGTACCGGCATCTTCTAGGTTTATGCGCACCAGGGTTTTGGCAAAGTCGATGCCGCGTTCAGCCATGCTCGCCACGTCGTAGCCGGTGTAGCGGTCATCCATTTCAAAAGATGCCCCGCGCAGTCCACCCCGGTTCATGGAACCGACGATGATTTTCCCGTCTAGCAAACCCAGTGCAGCCAGGTCATCGATGATGTCTGGCGTTCCCAGCACACCGTCTACCCCGGGGCGTGACAGCGCAATGGCCATGCGTTCTAGCAGTTCATATCGGTTGGCCATGGCGGTGGGGTTATCGCCGACGCCCAATGCCCCGCGCGCCGGGTGGTCGGCGGCGACGATGAACAACTTCCCATCATCGCCAAGCAAAGTGCGCTTTTTACGCCTGCGGAAACTCTCCGCAACCGCATTGGGGTCTTCAGCACGTATAGTGCGGAGCTTTTCAAAGCTCGCTGGTGAAATTTGTGGTGCAGTCATCTCTAGACCTTCTGACTTAGGGCTGCTTCAACTTCTTCAGTGGTTGGCATGGCGGTGCTGCACTCTAAGCGTCCGGCAACCACCGAGCCTGCCGCGTTGGCAAAGCGCAGGACTTTTTCGAGTGGCCAGTCGGACAACAGACCGTGGCACAGCGCGCCACCGAAGGCATCGCCAGCGCCGAGGCCGTTGACAACATCGACCCACACCGGTGGCACTTCGACGGTTTCATCTTCAGTCATGGCCAGCACGCCTTTGGGGCCTTGCTTAACGATGGCCAACTTCACGCCATGTTCCAACAACGCCTTGCCGGCGCGTTCTGGTTCGGTTTCGCCGATGGCGACCTCACATTCTTCCTTGTTACCGACCGCAACGGTGGCATGCTCGAGTGCCCAGTGTGCCTGCTCTGTTGCTTCCTGCTTGGAATTCCAGAACATGTCGCGGTAGTCCAAGTCCAAGATGGTGTGCTTGCGCCGGGCGCGGGTGTTCAGGATTTCCTGATGTGCGCCGCGGCTTGGCTCTTCGCTTAAACCGGTCAGGGTAAACCACAAGATTTCTGCATCGCGGACATCTTCGAGTTTGACGTCAGAGGACTCGATGCACATATCCGGAGCTTTGGGCTCGCGGTAGAAGTACAGCGGGAAATCATCTGGTGGGAAAATTTCGCACAAAGTCAGCGGGGTTTTATAAGTCGGATCAGTAGCGACGTACTGATTATCTACCCCGAGCCTTTCCAGCTCATTGAGCAGGTACTTACCCAGTGGGTCATTTCCTACTCGTGATAGCAGTGCGGAATTGTGCCCGTGCCGTGCGGCTGCAACAGAGACATTTGCTGCGGATCCGCCTAGGTATTTGCCGAAAGAAGATACCTCTTCTAGCCCAACGCCGGACTGTAGTGGATAGATATCCACGCCAAGCCTGCCGATGGCCAGAACTTCGTGAGCGCTAGTTAAATACGCCATTTGACTCCTGCAACCTCTCACTCAAATTAAATCTATTGTGGCGACCCTCACGGCCGCATGTCCTGACAATAGCACATTCAAATGAAGCCGCAAGGGGTTCTTTAAAAATTCTTTTCCATCCGCAGGACGAACACATATCTGCAGCTCATCACGCACATCACCCCGCCTGGCTAGCACCTACTTTGCCCCCGAACAGCGTATTTACACCACCCCACTGGGTGCATTAATCTTTAAAACAGCTAACAAAGACGGCTTGTAAACTGACAAAAACCACATTTAAAGTTCTAAAACTGCACGAATTCGCACGCCGGGTGATACCGTCGTTTTACAAAACCGCAAGATAAACCAACTGATAGGTGAATTCCTCCCAGGTCTAAAGCCCTAAAAGCTCTGGACAAATCACCGTCAAAGTAATATTGTTCAATTGTCCTAACGTATTGCATGCGAAAAGGTAGACGAGCAGAGAAGGAAGCCCATGACATCCAGCGCACCGGTCTGGCCCGCCGAACTTTTTAAAGACCTAGACCGCAACGGCCCGGTCCCGCTTTACTTCCAGGTAGCACAATGCCTGGAAGATGGAATTCGCGATGGCGTTTTACCTCCCGGCACGCGCTTAGAAAACGAAATCTCTTTGGCTAAGCGCCTCAGCGTCTCCCGCCCTACCGTGCGTCGCGCCATCCAAGAAGTCGTGGACAAGGGCTTGCTGGTGCGCCGCCGTGGCGTGGGCACGCAGGTGGTCCAAAGCCACGTGACGCGTCCGGTAGAGCTGACGTCTTTTTACAATGACTTGAAAAACGCCAACCTGGATCCAAAGACCGAAGTCTTAGAGCATCGCTTGCTGGCGGCGAATTCCACTATCGCGGAAAAGCTTGGTGTCTCTGTTGGTGATGAGGTTCTGTTCATTCGCCGCATTCGCTCCGCTGGTGATACCCCCGTGGCGATTTTGGAAAACCACATTCCCCCAGCCTTTAATGACATCACCCGCGAAGAGCTAGAAGACGGCGGCATGTACGATGCACTGCGCCGCCGCGGTGTGGATTTAAAGATTGCGAATCAAAAGATTGGCGCCCGGCGCGCGGTTGGTGATGAAAGCCGCCTGCTGCATGTCGATGACGGCGGCCCGCTGCTCACCGTTGAACGTGTAGCCCTGGACAATTCCGGGCAGGTCATCGAATTAGGCAATCACTGCTACCGCCCCGATATGCATAACTTTGAAACCACGCTAGTAGGACGCTAATTGTGCTTATGAAATAGCGAAGATCTGGTCCGAGGAAAGTCTCTAGGCCACGCCTTTGTGCGTTTGACTACCTCATACGTTGCGCTTCCGTTAAGCACGCACTTGCGTGCATGACGGGCGTGGTTAATCCGAATGTGAGCCTCATTGGCCAGCACGAGGTAGGAATTGACTCCTACGGTACCTACAACGATCTTGCGTGGTACATGATAGAGCGCGCTGCATCAATGGCTCATACCGACGCACCCAAACCATGCGGGTTTGATTCGCGCGGTTGATCGCTTCGTCTTCGGATTCGAAGATTTCTTCCTGTGCTGCTTCGATGTCTAGCAGGACATTAGCAAGAACAGTTGGCGCGATAAAGCCGTCACGGTCTGCGGTCTCTTGCTGTGCAAACGGCAAGAATCCCTGCTCGATGTGCTCGCCTTCAGATGGGTTCCCAACCATCAGCGTGATAATCTGCTTGACTAATTTTTCTACCAGCTGAGTTTCTACTTCTGCATCCACCACGATGCGGGTAACCGCACTACACTCCTGTCCCGAGTTCCGGATGCACGCGCTTTAAGGTGCCACTGACAGCCTCTGTCACTGCCGACACTGCCGGTCAAGGCAACCATAGCGAACTTTTCGTAGCGCGACAGCGCTTCCCTTACTTCCCGCGGAAAAGCGGAAAAGCGGAAAATATCCGCAGTGCCCTCAACATCGTCACGCGCTACGTCCAGTGGCTCGCTCGCAGCCCTTTCGGCTCGTACCGCCCCGCTGCGCAGTGGCTTGGTCCGCAGCATCGACCGGGATAGGCAGATCGTGGTGCTTTGCGTAGGGCTTGCTGGCGAGGTACCCCCGGCTTCATATCTCGCCGCGCTGATTTTACTCAGCGTACCTATCTATGGGCTGTTGAGTAATGGAGAACCAATCTCACTTAGCATCGCAGCATTGCTCCTGGGAAAACTCTGAAGCCTACGCTAACTGCATAAGCCCACGAATCAATACGGCGCCCGCTCCTGCGGCCGCCAAGGCAGTAGCAAGAGAGCGCGCCATCGAGGTGGAAATTCGGGCGCTTACGCGGTCGCCCAGCCAGGCCCCCACAAAAAGCATCGCAACGGCAAGCACCCACAGCCACAGCGGAGTACCGGTGAAATCGACCCCGCCAAGTAAGACGAGCTTCAACAGGAAAGAAACGGTATTCGCGACAACCAGAACGGGATGCAGCGTCGCCACAAATTCCCGATAGTCCCATCCAGTAATACGCGAATACACCGTAAGAGAGGGTCCTGCAATACCCGCGATGGTTGACATAAATCCACCGACTGCACCGAATGCCAAAAGTGGGCCTTTGGCATCCGGCGACACGTTAAATTTATCGGCCGGAAAAAGAGAGATACCCAGCGCCAGCAGCACAAACGCACCGATAGCCACCAGCAGCCACGGCCCCTCAAGAAAGAAAATTACGGCCACAGCCGGCAAAGATCCCGCCACCAACGCTCCCGAAATGAGTCGGAACTTGCGCCAGTCCGTCTGCTTACGCACCGCCCAAGCATTGTTAACTGCGTTGATAATCGATAGCCCGTTAACCATGGTGATGCCAGCAACCGGCCCCAGAAAGATAGATAGAACCGGACCACCAACCAGCCCTACCCCAAGGCCTGTAATTCGCTGGAAGAAAGCGCCGATGAGGATGGCTACGACAATGACTGCTGCGACGGTGAACACAGGGAGCTACTTTAGGCGCCAGCTTCGCGATTGCCTACTTTCAGGGCTAGCTTCACACCCTTGTATCCACGCCCGCTGTAAATCAGATTGGGACAACTTGTTATTTTCGTATCGATTGTGAAAATCTAGGCCTCCTCATATGCGGAGAAGAGCTTCGCCCACCTGCGGCTATATCATTAAGAATCGCGAAAATAGGCCGTTCGGGCCGATAAGGGGCGGCAGGCATTCTGGTACCTCCAATCCCTAACCCAAGACAGTCAATAGTTTTGCCGCTTAGTACACCCGAATCTGGCGAGAGGCTTACAATGTCGCACCGCGCAATCAGCGGCACTCTCCTACCTAGAGAATAGGAACTGCTGCGCTATTCGAAGTTTTAATTCAACAAGCTCTGCTAGTGGCCATTTATATTCTTGGCCATTCTGAATGAAATTCCGGATTTTGCTGCAGACCGGAGCTGGTGGTCAGGCGCCTAGCTGGCGGTCAAATAGTCAAAGAAGAATTACTTATGAACCGCTCTTACTAATTTTAGTAGACAGGTTGGTATAGTCGACGGAAGAAACGACAGACTTTATGGTCTATGAATCTTAGGGATGAAACTTTTATGCCAACTATTTCGCCTTCCATTGCGCTCATCGGATTAGGGCCGCGCGGCGTATCGACGCTGGAGCGGCTTGTTGCGCACTTTAATGTGGTGGAAAACCCGCCGCAAGAATTCCATCTACATTTAATTGATGACGCACAGCATGGCGGTGGCCGGATTTGGGATACCACGCAGACCAAGGCGCTGTGCATGAATACTTTCGCACACGGCATGACACTCTTTTCGGAGCCCGGCGCGACGGTGGAGGCGCCGGTGGTGGAAGGCCCCACCATTTATGAGTGGGTGCGCCTGCACTTAGGCCACGAGGAGGAGGTAACCCGCGCAAAGCGGGATTACGTCACACAGCATCCGCTTGACGATGGCCTTTGGGAGCGCTTTAGCCGCGAAGAATTAGAAGAACTCCGCCCGGAGTCTTATCCCCTACGCGCGCTGTACGGCTATTACTTAGTGTGGTTTTATCAGTCTGTTCTGCAAGATATTCCGTCGTGGGTCACTGTACGTAGCCACAAGGCCCGTGCCACCAGCATCGAAGAAGCTGATAATTATGACATCATCACTTTAGATAACGGTGAAACTGTCGAAGCTTCGGCAACCATTGCAGTTACAGGTTGGCAAGAACAGGGCCTAGCCGCGCAGGAAAAGTGGATCAAAGAAACTTTGGACACTCATCCAGGCCTCAACTGGATTCGGGCAAATAACCCAATTGAGCAGGATGTTAGTTCCATCAAGGACAATGAAAAGGTACTCTCCCGCGGCTTAGGGATGGGCTTTTTCGATATTTTGATTTTGACCACGCAAGAACGCGGTGGGCAGTTTGTCGAGGACCCAGATGCGGCCAGTGGGCTGCGTTATATTGCCACCGGTAAAGAGCCAACGTATTACGCGAGCTCCAGGCGCGGTTACCCGTTTATGCCACAGTCTGATGATGGTGGATTGCCACCAGCAGCGGAGATTCCCCGTTTAAAGAAGGTTGTTGCGGATCTTTCCGATCGTAAGGGTCGTCGCTCTATCGACTATGACGTGGAGGTCTGGCCAGCGGTCCTGCGCGATGCTTACCACGCATACGTCAAAACTTTGGCCCGCGTAGAACCACAAGCACTCAAGGCCGACTTGGACACCATTGTGCAGGCTATCGATGACGCTGAGGTTGATGCCAGTGTGGTCTTTAATGGCGTCAGCGCGATGGATGAGGTCATCGAAAAGTACACCACCAAGCGTTTTTCACTGCTGCGCTGGATGCATCTTTTGCCAGCCAACTTCGATAACACGCAAGAGCTCACCGCGTATGTGATGCAGCGCCTGGAAGAAGACCTGCGCGATGCCGAGCAGGGACAAGATAGCCCAGTGCGTGCTGCCCTGTGGTCTTTGGGCTTTTCCCGCAAGCCCTCCCAGGTGCTGGGGGCGGAAGGGCGATACACCGTGGAATCGCGCCACCACATGTTTGATAAGGCCATTGCGCTGGCGCAACTGGCGTGCTCCGGCCCACCAATCTTCCGCACGCGTCAGCTCATGGCGCTCGTGGAGGCAGGCGTCGTGAAGTTCATCGGTGGCTATCCGCTGCTCGATACCGACCGTACTACCGGTGAATGGACCATGAGCTCACCCTATTCCGGCGGCGTGCGCTATCGCGGCACCACGCTTTTCGACGCCTGGGTGCACAAGCCAGATATCCGCAAGATGCCGGTGGATTCCTTCATGAAGGACTTAGTAGAGAAAAAGCGCGTCGTTGCCTTTAGCGATATCGCCGAAGATGGCACGGAATTGCCGACCGCATCAGTCGCACAACATCCGCAGTCGCGCCGCGTGCTTGATGCCGAAGGCCACGAAGACCCACGCCTACACATGGTCGGTATCCCCGCGCACGCGCAGTACCCGGACACCACTATTTCCCCACCACTGCCAGGGACCGACTCCTGGTTTATTCAAGAAGCCGACAAGGCCGCCACGAGCGCATTTAATATAACGCTCGGTGTGAATAAAATGAACCAAGCTGTCTAGCGATTTACATTCAAGGCGCGTATTGTGGGAAACATTCCACGAAAGAAGGAGAATTTTTAATGTCTGATCTCACCCCTAATCACAAGGCCGGCGAACCACTCGAGGCTATCGATGCCGACAAGCTGGCGTCGTTGCGTCAGAAGAATATCGATACCCCAGAAGGCGGCAAGAAGGTCATCAAGACTCACACCGAGGCTGATGGACACTTCCGCAATTACACCCAGGTTCGCGACCTGAAGCCAGTTTTGGTGTCTGAGCCACCAGCTTTGCTTGGCGATGACTCCGCGCCGAACCCAACCGAAATCGCCCAGGCCGGCCTAGCAGCTTGCATCTCCGTGGGCATCCAGGCAATCGCTACCCACCGTGGCGTTACCCTGACCAAGATCGACATCGATATCGAATCCAACATTGACGTCTCCCCTGTCTGGGGCGTTGGCGACTTGAGCGATGATAAGCGCCCAGGTGTTTCCGATGTCCAGGTCAACGTTGATGTTGACGGCGATGCTGACCGTGAGACCCTAGAAAAGATTGTCGATGACGCAATCCAGTGGTCCCCTGTGGTCAACACCTACACCCGTCCAGCAAACCTGACCCACAAGGTGGTCTAAAAGCCAGCTTGTTAGTCAGCTGATTACTTTGGGGCACCGATGGTCGGCTGTGGCAGGTAGACTTGCCCTCCCGCGTTGAGGAATTCCTGGCTCTTTTGCTGCATGCCAGCAATAGCAGCTTGGGCCTCGGCGCTGCCATAGGTGTCGCGGATATCTTGCGATATCCTCATTGAGCAGAACTTCGGACCGCACATTGAACAAAAGTGTGCGGTCTTTGCTGGTTCTGCCGGCAAAGTTTCATCGTGATATTCCTGGGCTGTTACCGGGTCCAGACCAAGCGAGAACTGGTCATTCCACCGGAATTCAAAGCGTGCCTTGGACAGGGCATCATCACGCGCGGTGGCACCGGGATGCCCCTTGGCAACATCTGCTGCGTGCGCTGCGATTTTATAGGTAATCACGCCGGTCTTTACGTCATCCCTGTTGGGAAGACCTAAGTGTTCTTTCGGGGTGACATAGCACAGCATCGCGGTGCCATAGCGTGCGATTTCGGTTGCGCCGATAGCGGAGGTGATGTGGTCATAGCCCGGCGCGATATCTGTTACCAGCGGGCCCAGCGTATAAAAAGGTGCGCCTTTGCAGAGTTCTTGTTGCCGCTCGACGTTTTCGCGAACCTTGTGCAGCGGAATATGCCCTGGCCCTTCGACCATCACCTGTACGTCATATTCCCACGCGCGCTGGGTCAGCTCAGCCAGGGTGTCTAGTTCGGCAAACTGCGCGGCGTCGTTGGCATCGGCAATGGAGCCGGGACGGAGGCCATCGCCAAGCGAAAATGCCACGTCATAAGCGGCGAAAATCTCGCACAGCTCATCAAAGTGGGTGTACAGGAAGTTTTCTTCGTGGTGAGCGAGGCACCAACCGGCCATAATCGAGCCACCCCGGGAGACAATGCCTGTAACTCGGTCGGCGGTGAGCGGCACATACCGCAGCAACACGCCCGCGTGGACGGTCATGTAATCAACGCCCTGCTCGCACTGTTCAATAACGGTGTCCCGGTAGATCTCCCAGGTCAGCGCATTGGCGTCGCCATCGACTTTCTCCAATGCCTGGTAAATCGGGACTGTGCCAATCGGAATGGGTGAATTGCGCAGAATCCACTCGCGCGTGGTGTGAATGTCATTTCCGGTCGACAAATCCATGAGGGTATCCGCGCCCCACTTCGACGCCCATTCCAGCTTGGCGACTTCTTCGTCAATGGAACTGGTAACGGCAGAGTTGCCGATATTGGCGTTGATCTTCACCAAAAATTGCTTACCGATGATCATCGGCTCCGATTCGGGATGGTTGATATTCGCAGGGATGATCGCCCGGCCCGCGGCGACCTCGCTGCGAACGAGCTCCACGTCGACGTTTTCACGCAGCGCCACATAACGCATTTCCGGCGTTATCTCACCCTTACGCGCGTAGTGCATCTGGGTTACCCGTTTACCGGATTTCGCGCGCAGGGGCACCGGCTTGCTTCCCTGCCACTGCTGGGACGGCGCGCCACGGCGTACAGCGGTGCGGCCATCATCTTCGAGGCGTGCACCACGAGCTTCATAGGTTTCCGTGTCGCCAAATGCGGCTATCCACTCGGCGCGCCAAGGCGCAAGGCCTTGTTCCGGAACGCTGCCAGGACCCATGGTCCGGTAGACCTTCAACGGTTCATTCGGCGTGCCATCTGGGGAATCAGATTGGGCAATTGCGGTTACTGGCACTCTGATTCCGTGTTCAACATCTTCGAGCCACGACAGGCTGTGAGCTGGATGTTGTTCGGATGTCTGCGCACCCTGAGCCTCGTTGGTCGCGTTCAAAGGGGTCGGCAAATTTACATTACGATCAGACAATGAAGTCTCCTATTTCCTACGCCGGCATTAACCGGATCAGGTTCAACGGTCTCGGACTTCACTAGCCCGATCTCAGCCACTTTTAGTGGCACCCGCATGGACTCTTTATCTCTATCACGTAATTTCAAGCCCGACAAGCAATTAATTTCATTCTCGGTAGAAAGCGACTGTTCAGCGGCTATGAATTAAAAATTAAAAGTCTTAAATTTTAAGCCCTTCTCCCCACGTACAAGGTTTTAGTTTGGCTAAGACGGAACACCATGAAGCAGCGACTCACGTCATCACCATTGTGACAAGCCAGGAACTAAAACGGATAGGTCAATGACCGGCAGTATGCGGCGCTCGGCGCTCCTTATACGGGAACGCTTGCGCAAGATGAGCACATGAGGATTACCGGGATGCAACGTGTGTTAGCGCCGTTGTCTGTGATGTCATTTCCACACCCCACGAGAAGCAGAATTTTAGTTCGCAGAAATGCTCTTTCATTCCTTCTAGCAACAGTGAGCAACAAGGCAGCGACAGTAGCGGTCTTAGCTACCGGATACTTGCCTTTCCCAGTAAAACGGCAACTGCCCAAGCGCGGAGTCCATCTCAGATGGGAATCGCACTTGGGCAGCAAATTTATCCTGGATTTTCCATAAGCTTGCCGCGGTTAAAGCGGCCGCCTATCCAATGCACCTGACCGCTTTAAGGCAAGAATCTATTCCAAAGATAATACGCGCAAAGCTTTAAACTTTGTTAGGCCTTTGCCTCGTTTCCTGGACCTTCAGGCGGGGTTTCCGGTTCATATTCATTGTCGACGTCGCCGCCGAGATAAACATCGCCGTCAACCACCACATGGCCTGGAATATGGAAACGTCCTTCTTCGTCATAGGCAAATTCAGGTACACCTAGCTCGTTACCGTCAGCATCGAAACCAGGGGCAGGACGGGATTCATGTTCTTCAAGTTTTTCGGGGCTATCTGTCTTCTCCCAGTGACGCGTGGCGATGCGACGCTCTGCCGCATAATCATCCCCCATGCCTTTCAGCAGTGAGTACATCATGCAAAACATCATGATGAAGAACGGCAGTGCGACAATAATGACGACTTCTTGTATGGCTTCGATACCAGTGTCGTTGATAAACAGCAGCGCAGCGGTCACCGCGCCAACAGCAATAGCCCAACCGATGCGGTAGAACACGGGGGACTTATTTTCTTCACCGGTGGCAAATGAGTCTATGACAAGGGCTGCGGAGTCGATCGAGGTAACGAAGAAAATTACGATGACAAAGATTGCCAAAGAACCAGAGATGGCGTAAATCGGGTACTGCTCCAAAAGCGCGAATAGTGCGACAGGAGTATCGCCGTCTTCGACCACCGGTCCAGTAAGAACCCCGGGGTCAGATAGTTCCATCTCAATCGCCGCGCGGCCGAAGATAGAAAACCAGATGACCACGAAAACAGTTGGCAACGCTAGTACGCCGCCGATGAATTCACGCACGGTACGGCCACGCGAGATGCGCGCGATGAACATACCGACAAATGGTGACCAGCAAATAGTCCATGCCCAGTAGAAGACGGTCCAAGTACCCTGCCAGCCAGGATTCTCAGCAAAGGAATCCGTCCAGAACATCATCTCCGGCAAGGACGAGCCGTAGTTACCGAACGCTTGGGGATGCGGACGGAATCCTGAAAGGTTTTCCTAGTGAACCGTTCCTACACCCTAGAAGAACGCAAGAAGGCTGTCGCGGAGTATCGACGAACCAAATCTGTCGTGGAAACGATCCGCAATCTGGGCTACCCAGGCCGTTGGACAATGTACAAATGGCTGCGGGAGCCTCTCAAGCCGGGTCCTAAGCCACGCAAGCAAGCCACAAAGCTACGTTCCTATCCTTGGAAGCTCAAGCTTGAAGCTGTGCAGATGTACAAAGAGGGCCTACGTCCTCAGGAAATCGCCGACAAACTCGATCTGTATACGAAGATGAGCGTATACAGTTGGGCGCAAGCATATCGTGAACTCGGCGAATGGGGCCTGATGTCCAACGAAGAACGAAGAACTGAAAGAAAAATCCCGACCAAGAAATCTCTCAAAGCCTCGCTACCAGACGATCCAAAAGAGCTAAAGAAGCTGGCAGCTCAATTGATGGTTGAAAAAGCAGTGATGGCTGAGGAGCTGATGTTAATAAAAAAAGACGACAGCGTCACTCCGGGAGCACTGAACAATCTTCAGAAGACTCTGGTAGTTGACGCACTCCGAAACCACCTTCCGCTTCCCATGCTGTTGGAAACAGCAGGCCTTTCTACCTCTACGTTCTACTATCAACTCGCAGCCCAGGCTCGCCTAGACCCGCTACAAGATGTCAGGCTGCGCATTGCTGAAATAGCTGAGGAAAGCCACTTTACTTACGGCTATCGCAGAACTTGGTGGGTATTGCGTCATGAGGGTATCACTATTAGCGAAAAGGTCGTCCGCCGGCTAATGCAGGAGATGGCAATCCCAGTTCGTAGCCCGCGAAGGAAAATTCGATATTCCAGCTACGCAGGGGAAATAACTCCAGCGCCGCCGAATATCGTCAAAAGAAACTTTCATGCAGACGAGCCAAGCATGCTGTGGTTGACCGACATAACCGAGTTTGTAGCCAGCAACGGAAAAGTTTATCTCTCGGCCATTGTGGACTGTTTTGACGGAAAGATTGTCGGATGGAAAACCGGTCGCCATCCCACGATGGAAATAGCAGAGAAATCCCTTATAGAAGCGCTTGAATCCCATCCACCAACAGCGTTGAACAAGCTTGTTGTGCACTCTGACCGGGGCACTCACTACCGCGCCAATAGCTGGATAACCATAACCCGAACGGCCGGAATCATTAGATCTATGTCCAAAAAAGGGTGTTCACCAGATAACTCAGCTTGTGAGGGCTTCTTTGGCCGGATGAAAAATGAAATGTACTACCACAAGATTTGGCACAGGGTAGATGAGCTTGAAGAAGCAGTAAATTCCTACATTGAGTTTTACAACAAAGTCAGAATTAAAGACTCTCTCGGCGGAATAAGCATCCATGCACACCGAAACCTGATAGCTTCATAACCGAAACAATCCTAAAAACAGTCCGCATCCCCCTTCGACTGTATGGCGCAGCAGCGTCAACGTCGGTCCCATCAGCAGGACGAAAACCATCAGGACGACGGCCGCACCAATGTTAAGGTTCGACAAAATCTTGATGCCGCGATCGAGACCAGAAGCAACAGATACGGACGCTGCGATGGTAACAACAATGATGATCGCTAATTCCACGCCGGAGATAAGCGGGACATCCCACATGATGTTCATACCTGCGTTGATCTGCAGCACGCCAAGGCCCACAGAGACCGCGAGACCGAAGACAGTACCGATGATCGAGAGGGCATCGATAAGTTTTCCTGGCCATTCGTACACCTTGCGACCAAGCAGTGGCGAAAATGTCGACGACAAACGTGCTGGCATCTTGCGCTTGTAAATGAAATATCCCAAGGCCAAGCCTGGAAGCACGAAAGGTACCCACATGTGTGCGGCAAAGTGGTAGTACGTAAATTCAAATGCTTGGTCAATGGCTTCTTGGCTCATCGGCAAGAAATCGCCGCGCGGCGGGTTGAAGCTGTGGTGCAAAGGCTCAGCTGCGCCCCAAAACATCAAGGTAGCGCCTAGACCGGCCGCAAAAAGCATCGCAAACCAGACTGGCACGGAGTAGGCGGGTTTCTCATCGTCGTCTCCCAGCCGGAGGTTTCCGTACTTGGATACGAAAATACCGATTAGGAAGACGAACATAAGGGAGTAGCCACCAATGTACATCCAGCCAAGGTTGTCTAATAGCCAACCAGAGACAACGGAGTACACGTTTCGGGCGCGCTCTCCAAATGCGAGAGTCAGCGCAACAAAGGCCACAATAAAGCCGCCCGAGACGAAGAAAATGAAAGGATCCGTCTGCAGTCTCAAACGCCGCTTTTTGGATGCTTTCTCCTCTGACTCCACTGGCGTCGCGCCCGAATTCATATTCGATTGGGGTTGAGAGGTAGTCACGTTATTTTACTTCCTACTTAGGGATTAGGACATGTGCCACTTTAGTGCACAAATTGCGATGAAGTAACAAATATCACCACCACTGGAGGGCTCGGTCTACTTCAGAATCTTGATTTGTCCGAATATCAACCCTAACACGGCGGCTCTTAGAGCCTGAAGATATGTTGTAAATCGGCAGCCCTGGGCCGAATATTAAGAACTGTGGGCACGGTGTCTGATAAAGCGACACCCGCAATAACTGATATTCATGACAAAGTCAGCATTTCGCGCTAAGTCATTAGATAGCATTGAAAGGAAGCACTGCACTGGGCGCTCAAACAGAGCGCAAGTGTTATCTACCGCCACCCACCTGCACTGGCGGTGATGAGATGAAAAGGAATATCACTGATGTCTGCTTCAAAGCGCACTAGTCTCCTCCCCCTCAATGAGCGTTTTGCTACGCGTGCGCAGTACTTTGCGCCCTCGCCCATTCGTGCTGTCTTTGAGATGGAGATGAACCCTGATGTCATCTCCTTGGCGGGAGGCAACCCGGAACTGACGCATTTGCCGTGGGAGGAAATTACCCGCATAAGCAACGACGTCGTGATCAAACAGGGCCTCTCTGCATTTCAGTACGGCACAACGGTGGGTCAGCCGGATCTCATCGCTGAAATCCAAAAGACCATGGCGTTAGAAGGCATCGAGACTGTTCCTGAAGACATTCTGGTGACATCCGGTTCGCAGATGTCTTTGGACTTGGTAGCCAAGCTCTTCCTCAACCCCGGTGATACGGTCTTGGCAGCTGCACCCTCTTATTCTGGTGCGCTTAATGTCTTTGCCGGTATGCAGGCACATGTGGTTCAGCTAGAAGGCGACGATGAAGGCATTACCATCGATGCCATCGAGGCAGCCATTGCTCATGCACAGTCCACTGGGTCCGATATCAAGCTCCTATATGTCATTCCCAACTTCGCCAACCCTTCAGGCGTGGTGATGTCGCACAAGCGACGGGAAGACATCGCCAAGCTCTGCCGTGCCCACCGTATCCTCATCGTCGAGGATAATCCCTACGGTCTTATCAACTTTGGGGTCAAGCTTCCTCCAGCGCTGCGCACGCTCGACCCAGATAATGTGATTTATCTAGGTTCCCTGTCGAAGATCTTCGCGCCCGGTATTCGCATTGGGTGGGCTGATGCCCCAGCCATGGTGCACGCCAGCTTGGTACCAGCGGCCGAAGCTTCCGGAATTTGTCCCTCCCCGTTGAGCCAATCCGTTGCCGCGAAATACCTGCGCGAGGTCGATTGGCATGCGGTCTTAGCCGCCAATGTTGACATGTACCACCGTCGTGCGCAGGCTCTCGATGCAGCCCTGCAGGAATTCCTTCCTGCAGGTTGTAATTGGGTCAACCCTACTGGTGGATTTTTCATCTGGGTGGAACTGCCAGAAACTATTGATGCCTCAGCCGGTTTATTGGATGAGGCAATGGAGGAAGGCATTTTATTTATCCCAGGCACCGCATTCTTTCTCGATGGCCGCGGACGCAATGCGCTGCGCTTATCTTATTCCCAAGCAGGTGAAGACACCTTGCGCGAAGCAGCTCGCCGGTTAGGAGCGCTACTTCACCGAGCGAATAGAGTTATAGACCTCTAATTCTTCTGGGCTTAGGTTTTCTTCCCAGTAGGCATGCGCCTTTTCCATAAAGGCTTCGCGGTCGACATCTTCGATAATCTCCGGCGTTCCTTGTTCCTTCCAGCGCGTCATGGTTTCTTGCTCATCCTCATCAGCACACTGGCGGTTTTGGGCGCGCACATCAGAGATTGCAGCTTGAAGGTCAGCCTGTTCTTGTTCACTTAGCCGCTCCCAAGTATCTCCCGCGACGATGATGAGCTGAGAGCCCACCGCGTGGCGGGACAGACTGACATAGTCCACGACCTCATCGAGTGAGTTTTCGGCGGTCAGGGAGATGGGATTCTCTTGGCCATCGACAAGCCCTTGCTGCAAGGAAAGATAGACTTCCTCAAAAGCCACAGCGACTGGTTCTGCACCGACCGCCGCAGCCGATGCAAGGTGCGCGGGAGTTTCTGGATACCGCAAACGCAAGCCCTGGAGGTCTTCTGGAGTGCGCACCGGAGCATTGGCAGAGAAAGTACGATCTCCCAGGTACCAAACGCCTAAAATTTTTGCGCCGGTCGCTTCTTCAAAATCGTCTTTGACTTGCTGAGAAGCTTCCGAATCGAACCATTCGAAGAGGTGATCCGGGTTGTCAAAGACATAGGCCATGTCCATCACGCCAATCGGTTCATAGACAGACGCCAAAGCCGAAGAGCCCTGCAGGTCAATATCGATATCGCCATCCAGCAAAGATGCGACGCGTTCTGCGTCACCGCCTAATTGACTCGATGGAAAGACCGTGAGCTGCAGCTCGGAATCACTGGCAACGAGTTGCTGTTGCACAAGCGCGGTACCGCACGCGTTGTGGTGGTGGTTGAGGTTATAGCTATTGGCAAAAGTCAGTTGCTCCGAACCGCGCACGGCGTGATCATGAATGACGCTGGTTCCAACTAGTGCACCGGCGACAAGCACTGCACCAGCAGCAAGTGCGCCCCAGCTCGCAGTGGAAATAGATTTTTTAGTCATCGGAATTTCTCCTTACATTCCAATTACGGCGGGAACGACGGTGACAATGGCGGGGAAGAAAATCAGCAAGAGCAAGACCACTCCAATTGGCACAAGGAATGGAATAACACCGCGGAATACGTCACCAACCGGCATGCGTAGAACCGAACTCATTACAAAGAGCACTGTTCCCACTGGCGGGGTGAGTAGACCCGTCATCAGCGCCAGGATAGTCACCACGCCGAAGTGAATCGGGTCAACGTTAAACTCAGTGGCCACCGGCAACAGAATAGGCACGGTGATAAGAAGCAAGGCTGTGGCATCGATAAAAGCTCCCAAAATAAGCAGCAATACGGCGGTGACAAGCAAGAAGGCCGTAGCAGAATTTAGGTTGCCGGTCATCAACGACGACAGTGCCTGTGGAACTTCCTCACGGGCTAGAATCCAGCCCAAGATGGTAGCGGCGACGATAATCAACATGATCGACGCGGTGGTTACTGCGGTTTCGCGCAAGGCCTTCCATAGAGTTGCCACGGTGAGCTTTTTGTAAATAAAACCCAAGATGATGATGTAGAGCGCACCCAAAGCAGCTGCTTCAGTCGGAGTGAAGAATCCGCCCAAGATACCGCCCAAGATGATGACGGGTGTTAGCAATGCACCTAATACGCGTACGGTGGCCTGCCCGATTGGACGCGGTTCATCTGCAGAACCCACGAGTTCATCTTTATGGCGTGCAATATAAAACGCCACGACGACCAGCAATGCTCCAGCCAGCAGCAGCGCCGGAAGAACTGAGGCTGCAAAGAGCGCGCCGGTGGAGACTGCTGCGACCGAAGCATAAATAACAGCCGGGATTGACGGCGGCATCACTGGCGAAATCAGTGATGAGGAAGCAGTTAGACCGGTAGCGAAGGATTTCTTAAACCCGGCGCGCTCCATTGCGGGCACCAGGGTCTTGCCCATCGCTGCGGCATCGGCTAAAGCCGAACCAGACATCCAGGAAAAGCCGACAGAAGCCATCACGTTGACGTAACCGAGGTTGCCGGTTACGCGGTGGAGCAAGGATTCTGCGAAATCAAAGAGGCGATCCGCAACACCGGAGTAGTTCGCCACGGTGCCCAGCAGGATAAATAGTGGGACGGCCAGTAGCGGGAAGCTGGCGATGCCATCGGCTGCAATGCGCATGGTAAATCCGGGGCTGTTTCCAGTCGCCAGCATGTACACCAAGCTGGGGGCCAAAATTGAGAGTGCCACGGGCACGCGGATGGCCATTAATATGGCGATAGCAATAATCAAAATTGCGATAGTCATTAAGAACGCGCCTCCTCATTAAGGGTTCCGCCGTCGAGTTTGTCACCCGGAGAGTTCGTGGAAACAGCGACCGAAGTCTCGGCGTCCACCGCCCGCAATGCTTCTTCTTCGATGGTTTCAATATTTTCTACAGGCGCCCAAATAATGTTGGCCAGCGCCTGAACAGTGCCGGAGACAAAAGCGAAGAAAGGGATGATGTACAAGATCCACATCGGGAATCCGGTTACTTGCAGCGTTTGTCCGGTATCTGAGGAAATCAGTGCCCAAGAGTCTTGCGCCAGCACGGCGCAGATAATGGCGCTGAGGATGGAAGATATCACCACAACAAAACGCTTGAACTCGGGGCGTCCGACATTCATGATGGCTTCGATGCTGAGGTGACGGCCTTGCCCCATCAATGAGCCTACGAGCATAAAGCCCAAGGCCATCAGTGCGTAGCGGGATACTTCCCCAATCCACGGCTGGGTGGCTACAGGTAGGTAGCGCTGGAATACCTGGATTGTCAGAAGAACAAAGATCAGAAGTACAAGAAGTGCTCCGAGTACTTCTTCGATTTTGGATAACCATTTGAGAATGGCTGGGCGTTTCGGTGCGCCCATCCAAGAAGGTGTAGCTGGCATTTCAGTCATGTCAGTAGTCCTTGGGGTTAAAGGTGTGAGATTTACTCACACTATCGCGAGATAGTTACTTTTATAGCGTCGATTCTTTTCCACTAACTTCATAGTGTTTCGCACCGGCTAGCGTGCGGCCGATGATGTAGCCAAATCCCAATGCGGGGCCAAGGTTGACGCCGCCGGCGGGATAAAAGCCACCCATGATGGAATTACGGTCATTGCCTGCCGTAAACAGGCCTTCGATTGTTTCTCCTTCCTTATCTAATACCGCGCCGTGTTCATCCGCGGCGATTCCGGCGAAGGTACCGAAACTGCCTGGGTGAACTTTCACCGCGTAGAATGGTCCCTTTTCAATGGGTCCCAACGACGGGTTGGGCCCTACCTTTGGGTCTCCTCCATAGCGGTTGAATTCTGTTTCCCCGCGGCCAAATTCTGGGTCCTTACCGGCGCGTGCATTCGCATTGAATTCCTCGACCGTGGCCTTGAGCCCTTCCGGGTCGATGCCACATTTGCGGGCGAGTTCTTCGATGGTCTTGCCCCTTTTTAGATAGCCGGAGGCAAGGTATGGAAACAGCGGCATAGGGAAAGGCTTCGCCATTCCTAAGGGGTATTTACGCACGAAGCTGGCGTCGGCGATTTGCCAGGAGGCGACGGGGTCACCGTCTTTAGTTGCTTTAATCATGCCGTCGACGTAGTCGAAGTAGCCGTTGGCTTCATTGACAAAGCGCTTGCCGTCTTTGGTAACGCCAATGGAGCCTGGCTTAGCGCGGTCCATGATGTGTGGGAAGACGCCTGTCTTGCCGTTGAAATAGGGCACGAGCGATACTGGGCACCACGCAGCCGCCGAGTGGTTGTCGTCGACAAAGTGCGCGCCGGCCTCGCGCGCCATGCGCAAGCCATCGCCCGTGGTCGTCTCAGGTGCAAGCGTAAAGTGCTCTTGACCGGTTAGGGTCTTGGGGAATAGCTCCCGGCGCAGCTCCACGTTATTCGGGAAGCCGCCAGTCGCCAGTACAACCCCCTTTGTCGCTTCGAGGATGTAGCTGCCCTGTTCACCTTGCACCTTCACGCCGGAAATCCGGGAATCAGATTTAATAAGCTCTAGGGCCGTGGTGTTGGTGCACAGTTCCACGCCTAGGTCATCAGCAGATTTAGCCAGACGTGCCGTCAGCGCAGTGCCGTTGACCAGGTGCATGGTGCGGCCATAAAAGAGAAGGTCAAAGATGTGCGTTATGACGCGACGCGCAGCGTGGATCCATCCGCGCGGATCTAATTGGGAAGCAGATAAGAACTTGGTCAGATCTTCGCCTGCCATAATGCCCATGCCGAAGAAGGAAGTTTCATACAGCTGATGACGCAATTTCTTGCGCAAAGATGGCTTAACTTCCTTCAAATCAAAAGGCTTCGGACCAACTGAGCGGTGTCCGGTGCCAGCGGATGGCAATTGGCCGTAGATATCGCGGATTTTTGCGCCCGGGGTGAAATCCAGGGAGGTCTTCTTGGCAAAGAACTCCACCATGTGAGGGGCAGCTTCCAAAAAGGCATCGATATTCTTAGCTTCAATGTCGTAGCGCTCACCCAAGACACTGTGCAGGTAGGTCTGGAATTCTTCCTTGCTTTCTACTACTCCATCTTGTTTGGCAAAGTGCGTGCCAGGAGTCCACGCCCATCCGCCTGACCATGAAGTAGCGCCGCCTAGCACCTCGGATTTTTCCACCACGCATACCGAAAGACCGTGATAAGCCGCGGTGACCGCAGCAGATAATCCACCGGCACCAGAGCCGACGATGACTACGTCAAAAGACTCGGAAGGAGCCGAAGAAGTAGAAGAATTAGAAGAATTAGCCATGTTCATATTCCTTAGGGGATTTTCAGGGTTTTAAAGGGATTTAAGGATTTGCGGTATCGGCAGCCTCTGCTGCTTCGATAACTGCTTGGCCTGCGCGGAAAAGCTTTTCCAGCCAGGCGCGTGCGCCATGCTCATTAACAAAGGAATCATTAGGCGATTCCACGCTGGCAGGGATCTCGCGTGGCAGCGCACGCACAAAGCCCACGACATCGTTAGCGCCTTCATCAGGTGCCAGACGTGCCCCGCGGGATTCATCAACCAATCCCTCACGCGTTGCTGGTCGCTGCGCTTCTGCACCGCAGATTTGAATCAGTGGGACATACGAGGTGACTTCGGCAAGCTGCTGCGGACTCATGCCGCCGCGGTGCAGATGCAAGGTATCTGGGAGAATCAAACTCCCCGTCGCAGCTAGCTGCTTTGCCTGGTCGAGGCTGTTTACACCCTGGTAGGAAATCGGTTCGATAGCTGGAGTAATTCCAAACTCTTTACCAGCTTCTACCATTTCTGCGACAATCTCTGCGGTCTTTGCCATATCAGTGATGCCGACTGCCACCGTAAGCGTGCGCGCACCTAAGGAAGCAGCTCGTTCAAAAGCAGTCATCCACTCAGTGCGCTGATCTGTGCCCTTGAGCAAGATAAACTCGGCGTCTTTAACCTTCAGACCAGTATCTTCCAGGGCCTGGGTTACTTTGCGATGCAGCTTCGAACCAGGTGAGAGATCATATTGCGGTTCCTGCGGAGTTACGGGGATAACGCGCAGGCCGACAAATTCAAAGCCCACTTCATGCGCCAGGTAGATAAATTCATCCGGTGGCGTTGTCAGCGTGGATAAAGGAGCAACTCCCAGCTCACGTGTACTCAATTTACTAATCCTTGACTGTCTAAAGCGCTTAAATGTGCACGGACTCAGGCACCGTGACGACTGTAGGCCACGGCGCATTGGAGAGTTTTACGGGCTGTCCAGTGCGATGGGATTCATAGATAGCAAGTAGGGTGCGCAGGGCTTTGGTGGCCTCGGGGCCATCGACAAGCAATTCTTGCTCCCCCAATACGGCATCAACGAAATTCGCGATCTGCTTGGTATGAAAGCCAATGTGTTGATCATTGATGGTGCGCAGATCGACGTTCGGGAACACCCCCTGTGGATAGGCCGGCAAGGATTCGATTTCATCGCCGTGACCGTTGGTGATCTTCCGTGCTTCAGCGCCTTCTGGCCATTCCAATAAGGTCAAAGAACTGCCCTTATCCGTGGTGACGTGCACGCTAGCGCCTAACGATGGCGTGGTCGAGGTGGTCAAATTCAAGGTGGCCATTGCCCCGGAGGCAAAGGTTAGAGTGGCCACCGCAGAGTCTTCAACCTCGATATTTGCGGCATGCTTGAAGGAATTGATCCGACCGGACACTTCTACGACCTCGCCCATAAACCACAGCAAAAGGTCAATGTAGTGCACGGCTTGGTTCATCAAGACCCCGCCGCCGTCAGCATCCCAGCTCCCGCGCCACGCATCTTTGGTGTAGTAGCTCAGCTCGCGGTGCAAGGCGACTTGCACGTGTCCCAAAATCGCTGGGTTTTTAGTGACTGCCGCTTTAATTTCCTGGGCTGCTGGCCACCAGCGTCGTTGGAACATGCCGCTGAGTAACACCCCAGCTTCTTCGCACGCTGCATCCATGCGTTGGGTGGCCTGGTCATCCGTTGACAGCGGCTTTTCGCACATGACGTGCACCCCGGCAGCGGCAGCTTGCATAACAAGTGCTTCGTGAGTGGGGTGCGGCGTGCAGATTGTCACCGCGTCGATACCGGAGCTTAAAAGCTCCTCAACATCCGAATAAGCTTGAGCAATATTCCACTGCGTAGCAAATTCCTGGGCGCGATTGATATCAATATCAACGACGCCAACAACGTGAACTTGCGGGTGGGCCTGAAAAGCGAGGGCGTGATTTTTAGCAATTACGCCACAACCGATGATTCCGACGCGGAGACTGTTCTGGGACATTGTCTTACTTTCGTCCGAGATCTTCGAGCTTGGTGAAAGCGGTCTCGCGAGTGGAGATAATAAATACGCACGAGATGAGGATGCAGCCTGCGACGAAGTAGACAACGCCCTGCCAGCTGAAGGTGACATAGATTGCCGCGCTGATGGCGGGAGCAAATCCGGTCAGAACCAGGCCGAGCTGGTTGCCCATTGCCATACCCGTGTAGCGGTATTCTTGAGCGAACATCTCTGGGAAGAAGACACACCACACGCCGTTCCAGCAGGAGTAGAAGAAGCCCTGGTTGATGATGCACAGTGCGAATACAAGAACGATATTTTCATTCGTCAGCGCATCAAAGTAGAAGTACGTGGTGATGATGCAGCCGACTGCGCCGATAAGCAAGGTTGGTTTGCGGCCGATGCGGTCACCCAGCATTGCTGCCAGCGGGATGGTGATCATGGAGATACCCATCGCTACTGCGTTAACAACCAGCATGGTTGAGCGCTCAATATTGGTGTGCTCAGTTGCGTAGCTCAGCGCGTAGACCATGAAGGTGGACTGCACGACAGAGAAGAAGGTGATGAAAAAGACGCGAACAACATCCAATGGCTGCTTCTTGAGCACCTCAAGAGCAGGTGCCTTACGCTCAGCTGTCTCTGCTTCATTTTCTTCAAAGACTGGGGTTTCTTCCAGGTGGGTACGCACGAAGTATGCAACTGCCAGCACTAGTGCAGAAAGCAGGAATGGAATGCGCCAGCCCCACGACATCATGGCATCTTCGGGCATCATCATGACCGGAACCATGACCAAAGCGGCCAGTACGTTACCTGCGGAACAGCCCAGCATGACGGAGGAAGTAAAAAAATCCGCGCTTGCCTTCTGGCGAGTGCTCCATGGTCATTGTCGATGCACCGGCAGATTCTGCGCCTGCAGAGAAGCCCTGGGCGATGCGGCAGACCAGCAGCAAGATAGTGGCGGTAATGCCAATCTGTTCATACGTTGGCAGCAGGCCAATGGCGATAGAAGAAATATCCATGATCATCAAGGTGATCATCAACGCGGTCTTGCGTCCGATGCGGTCACCGATATGCGCCATAACCAGACCACCCAAAGGACGGGCAATGTACGCAACACCGAAAGTCATCAGTGCACCAATGGTGGCCATGGTGGGGTTGTTGGAATCAAAGAACAAACGGCTAAATACCAAAGCCGATGCCGTGCCGTAGAGCACGTAGTCGTAATACTCGAGAGTGGAACCAAGGAAAGAAGCTAGAGCTGCTTTGCGAGGGCTTTGACGATGGGCATGCGCCGATTCTTCGACAGATGTTTTGGCGGCTGACGCCTGGGGCAGTGTGCCTACGATTTGTTTAGTCACAACCATTCTCCCTACTTAACGGGATTTACAGCGATACGAGTAATCTAGTGAGAGGCACAACACATTCCTAATTGTTTTCCATTCAATGGAATACATTGTTTTTGGTGCGGCAGCCGAACTCGAAGTATGGAAAAGATACAGCTCAAGGGCCATGAGTTTCCAAACGGGGGTAGCAAGGGGTGATCTCCCCCGATTCGCCTATGGGACAGTAGTTCATATCACGAACCACAGGCTATGTGCAGGAGCTGTGCGCGCCGGCTAAGCACGACCATGGCGTGGAAAGCGCGGTAGAATCAAAGGCTTATCACCATGCGAAAGCTGGTTTCCTGATGCCGCGAGCACGGTCAAAATAACATCGTCATCGCATTCTTCAACACGCCCGACTACTGAAATGGCAGCCACTACGCGGCCATCTGCGCCCATCAAAGGAACGGCATAAGCGACATTCTCGCGCACCATGCCATTAGCAATTCGCGCATAACCCGTGCGGCGGGCAAATTCTATTTGCTCCTGGACCGCATCCGGGTCATAAGTTTTGCCATCGGTTTGGGACACCATCGGCTTTGAAAATACGCGCTCGAGCACATCAAAAGGCGCATGCGCTAAAAAGATGATGCCATTAGAATTATCAAATAAATCCATACGCCCGCCTTGAGTCGCACGGATCTTCGCGTCCCCGAAACGCGTATAACGCTCAATAAAGAGCACCTGGTCATCATCGAATTGCGGAACTGCCAGCGAGGTAAACTGCTGCACCGCTGAGTGCACCCCCTCTAAGACAGGACGCGCGAAAACGGAGCTCCTCAACCGGGTTGCTGCGCGCAAAAATCTCCCACGCACGCTGCCCCATAACAAGAGCCTTTTCTTCGCGCCTATCCAAAAGCCCGATCTCGACAAGCTCGGCGACGAGCCGATGGGCAGTCGACATCGGCAAATTCGCTCGACGAGAAATCTCACTCACCGTCAACGATGAGTGAGAAATATCAAAAGCCTCGAGCACCCGAACGCAGCGCTCAAGAACGGTTTCGCCGGACTTTGAATTCGCCATGTATCAACTATACGTTCAAAGCCCGAGCTTCCAAATGAGGTTTTATTCTCCTTGCGCGATAAAGGTCTCGCGCATGCGCTCCGCAGAAGCATCCAGGCCGGTGAAGTACTTGAAAGCATCCAAGGCTTGTCCCACCGCCATGCCCGAGCCATCAATGACGGAGCAGCCAATTTCTTTAGCTTCACGCAGCAATTGCGTCTCCAACGGCAGATAAATAACGTCACTGACCCACTGCGAAGGCTTCAAGATGGAGGTATCAAAAGCCGTGCCTGGTAGCTGCGCCATACCAACGGGAGTTGCATTGATGACGCCGTCAGCTTCGACGATGTACTTTTCCACATCGGCCATATCAACGCCGGTAACGGTAAAGGTTCCCGCTTCGACGGGCGAGGATGCGGTGACATTTTCTGCCAACTGCTGCGCGCGCTGCGGGTCAAGATCGGCTACGAACAGGTTCTTCGCACCCGCTGCAATCACCGAATGCGCCACGGCATTGCCTGCTCCCCCAGCGCCAACCTGTACGACATTGTCCATCTTGGCATCAGGAAGTCCCTGCTCTAGTCCGCGGCCAAAGCCCGTGACATCAGTGTTGTAGCCGTAGAACTTGCCGTCGCGGATTACCACGGTGTTGACCGCACCAATCTTTGCCGCGCGCTCGTCAACCTCATCCAGAAATTCCAAGACTTCCTGCTTGTGCGGATGGGTGATGTTGAGCCCGTTAAAGCCCAAGGTGCGTGTGGCATCCAAAAGATCCTTCAACGCCCAGTCTTTGGCTGGCGCTTCGCCGGTATCGATAATGCGGTAGGTCGTAGGAATTCCTTGCGCCAAGCCTTCAGCTTCTTGCATCCCTGGAGTGCGAGACTTGGCAATGCCGTGGCCAATCAGGCCAAGCAGTAGGGTCTTATCTGTCATATTTTCTTAAACTTTCAGTGTTTTAGAATTTTGCGATTCAAATTTTGTGCTTTAAAGGATGTGGCGGGTTAGCGCGGGATGCCGCGGACATCGTCACGCAAGGCGCGATACTGCGCAGCCAAGCGAATGGGTTCATCTGCCCAGCCAAAGCCGCTGTAATCACCGCGTTGTTCTGCAACCTCAAAGAAGGTGTTGCCCAAAGGCGCGGTGTAAAAGTGCAGATACTCGCCATTGTCACTGCGGTCGTAGCAAATATTGAACTCTTTGATACGCGCTATGAAAGCAGGTTCTAAGCCGAAGCGGGCTGCTAAATCGTCGTAGTAGTTTTCTGGAATAGCCAGCATCTTCAAACCACGTTGAACAGCACGCTGTGCGACGGCAAAAACGTCATCAGTGTGGAAGGTGATGTGCTCCGGGTAGTTTTCGGCAAAAAATCCGCCCTGCTCCGATCCTTCTGGCGCAGCAGAGACTGTAAAGTGAACCTTCTCCCCCTCGATGGCCTGCTTGTGCACAAGGCCTGCTGGCGAAGACAGGAATTCCGGCGCCGCAGAATCCAAGCCCAATACAGAAGAGTAAAACAGCCTGGTTTCAGCAGCAGTGTGGCGCGGTTGCGCCAATGCAATGTGGTGCACCGAGTTAATCAGCGCCTTATCGGCATTTCCGCTGGTGATATCTTCTGGGCCAAAGCCGAACTCTGGAACCCAAGTGCGACCCTTTCCATCCGGGCCAGGCCCACAGAAGTACAGCTCCGATCCGCTCGGGGTATAAACCGGATGAAGGTCTTCTTCATCTTCCCCAGTCACACGAGGCACGGGGGTCGCTTTCAGCGAAATCGCGCGCTCAGCTGCTGCAGTGGCATCATCAACGATGACACCGAGCCCGGTCACCGCTGTCGCGCCCCCGGTAGGGCCCTCATCTTCAACGATGATGCGAACATCGCCTTGCACCCACGCCTGAAATTCCGGCTTGGACTGGTGGTAGCCGCCCAGGCTAAAGCCCAGCTGGTGCAAAGCCCGGGTAACTTCACCAAGACGTCCCGTGCGCAATTCGACGAAGTCAAAGCCACGAGGTGCTTGGGCATCGGCAAGCTGCGGAAATTCCATCTGCGAATCCGGCACGCGTCCAGCAGTTTTATCCGCCAGCCAAATCAAGGAGCGCAGACCATCAATCGCGGTGCGCGCAACGTCAGCTTCGCGGAATTTATCGTTGAAAATCTCCAAAGACACAGGACCGTCGTAGCCAGATTTCGCGACCTGCTCCATGAAGTACTTCAAGTCAAAATCGCCTTCGCCAGGGAATACCCGGTGGTGACGCGACCAGGGCAAGATGCCCATTTCCATCGAGGGGGCATCGGCAAGCTGCAAGAAGAAAATCTTTGCTGGGTCCATATCCGCGATACCGCTGGGATCATCTCCGCGCGAAAGAATATGGAATGAGTCTAGGCACGTGCCGACATGTGGATGATCCACCTTGGCAACGATGTCATAAGCATGCTGATAAGTGTTGACGTACTTACCCCACGCCAAAGCTTCATAAGAGATATAGCAGCCATAACGCTCGGCCAACTCGCCGGCACGACGAAGCTGATCCACACGCACATCGTCATCATCAACCGTTGCGGTCGCGACATTGGAGCACACCAGAATCTGATCCATGCCCAGGCGCTGCATGAGCTGGAACTTGGATTCCAACCGGCGCAAGTTGTCCTGGAAGACGTCTTCTTCCACGCTCAACAAGTCACGAAACGGCTGGTACAAATCTAAAGTCAAGCCCAATTCGGCTGCCCGATCCCGGATTTGCTCAGGGGAATGCGGGGAGACAACGAGGTCTTGCTCGAAGATTTCTACGCCGTCAAAGCCTGCATCGGCAGCAGCGCGGAGCTTTTCAGCAAGCGTGCCGGATAGGCAGACCGTTGCAATAGAAGTACGCATAACTATCTATCCCTCAAGCTCTTTAACTGCAGCGTTGAGCAAAGCGAATCCGTGGTTGGAATTAGGAACACCTGCATAAATGGCGGTGTGCAACAGCACCTCACCAATCTTGTCCGCATCTACGCCAGCGCGTAGTGCAGCACGAATGTGCATGTCTAGCTCGCCGTCATTGCCCACCGCGGTCAAGATAGCGATGGTGAGCAAACGGCGCTCGGTGAAATCAAGCCCATCGCGCTGCCAGACATCGCCCCACGCGGTGCGGGTGATAAAGTCCTGGAATTTTTCCGTCACCGGGGTCATCTTCTCCACCGAAGCATCAACGTGGGCATCCCCCAAGACCGCGCGGCGATTAGCCATGCCGGTATCGTGTGCTGCCTGGCGTCCGGTTTGATAGTCAGGTCCTGGATTCTGCTGAGTCATTGTTATTCCTTAGTAAATTTATTGCTGTCACGAACCGCGTCTTGCCACGGCGTGCAGTACGAACAATCATCTTCGCGGTGCGGATCTTGAAGCGACTCCGCGCGATGAAGAATGTCTTGGATCAACTCCTGCGCATGGCCAACGGCGCCGGTATCAAGCAGGTTGTTTTCCATCGCCTCTTTATTGATGCCGATGCCATTGAGACTGGCAAAAAGACGAGCCTGTGCAGAAGCCGTAACCGCAACCAGCTCACGCAAGCTCGCCCACTCGGCATGCCAGCTACCGGTACCACGCTGCATACGTGAATCCATCGCTTCCAACATGGTGTTGGCAAGCCCCGGCGCGCGCCGGGCATATCCATCAGCAGCAATCGCGGCCGCTGGGTTGGCCTTGTGCGGCATGGAAGAAGAACCACCCGGGGTAGCTTCTCTTAGCTCCCCTACTTCGGTGGCAGACATGAACACGATGTCGCCCGCAATCTTGCGGATGGCACCAGCTAGCACTGCTAGAGACGAGGCCAAGCGGGCAAAAGGTACACGGTTTGTATGCCAAACTCGTGGATGAGATTCGAGCTTTAAAATGTTCGCGAGCTTGTCATGAATCTTCACGCCATAAGGATGGGTCGCGGCCAAAGTTCCAGTCGCGCCACCGTATTGCACAGGAAGTAATGCACTAGCGCGCTCAACTTCCTGGCATGCATCATGGAGTGCTTCCAGCCAGTTCGCCGCAATCAACCCGAAAGTCATCGGCTGCGCAGCTTGGCCCAGGGTGCGGCCCACAGCTGGGGTGTCAGCGAATAGCTCACTCAACCCGGCAAGTATGCGCATGGTGTGCGAGGTGGCATCGATAAGCTCTGCGACACCGCGTTTGAACACCAATACCAGAGCCGTATCAATGGCGTCCTGGCTGGTAGCGCCGGTATGGATGCCTTTGATGCCTTCTTCACCAGCGAGAGCTTTGAGCTGCTTAGCGATGGGAATCGCAGGGTTCGCTCCCGCTGCAGAAAGCTGCGAGATCTCTTCTACATCCAGCTCATAAGAATCTATCGCCGAAACAGCCGCGGCATGTTCCGATTCGGTCAAGTAACCACAGTCATATGCGGCTGTGGCCAAAGCTTTTTCAAATTCAACGATAGCTCCGAGGAACTGCTCATCTGAAATCAACGAGTGGACAGCAGTGTCCCCACCTGCGATATCGGAATAGGTGCTGCGTGAATACGGGTATGTCATGTGTCCTACAGTAATGCGGGCCTAGTTCTCGGCCACGATGTCGAAGAAAGGGGTTTCCTGTGCCGGATCTACGTGCTGGACGTAGATATCAAAGTGGTAGCCCTTCTCGGTCTTCTGCGCGATGAGCAGGTCGCGACGTGCTTCATCGACAAGCTGCAAGACAGGATCTTGCGCATTTGCCTCAGCAAATTCTGGGAAGTACAAACGCGTGTACAAGCACTCCAGCATGCCGCGGGCAAAGACCCCAACCTTGATGTGCGGTGCTTCTACCTGCTGTGCTGGGCTATAGCCTTCGATGACATCCAACTGGCCCGGGATGATGGTGCGCAAGGTCGAGGTACCGGTCTCATCGGCAAAAGCACGACCTAGACCGCGAAAGCCCTCGGCGCTGACATTTTCTGCACGTGGGTCATATTCAGAGTTGAATACCCCCTCGGCATTAGGCTGCCAGAATTCGATCATCGAGTCTGCAATCGCGTTTCCATCACCATCAATGGTGGTCACGGTGATTTCGACGGTATCTTCGCCCTCAGCGATGATCTCGGATCCTTCACGGATCAGACCGATGTGCACATAAGGGCCCACGGTCTGGGATGGAGTCACGCCGAATTCGGCTTCATCCTGGTCTGCAACAACTGGTTCGCCGTAACGGAACTCACCGTTCGGAGATTTATCAATACGCATTTTCTGCTCCTTTTAAATCTGGGTCGGCTTATTCAAACGGGGTGGAGTTCTTGCCGCGCAAGACGATGTCGAACTTGTAGCCCAGTGCCCAGTTTTCGCGGGTCTGGTCATAGTCGAAGACGGAGATCATGCGCTCACGCTCGCCCTTTGGCACCGAGTTAAAGATTGGGTCTTGGAAGAACATTGGATCATCCGGGAAGTACATCTGAGTGACCAGGCGCTCACCGAACTGGCGACCGTACAGCGAGAAGTGGATGTGCGCTGGGCGCCATGCATTGTGGTGGTTGCCCCATGGGTAGGCACCAGGCTTGATGGTATAGAAGCTGTAGTTACCTTCAGCATCAGTCAAGCAACGGGCGACACCATTAAAGTGTGGGTCCAAAGGTGCTGGCCAGGAGTCGTTCTTGTGGCGGTAGCGTCCAGCAGCATTCGCCTGCCATACCTCGATCAAGGTATTGGGGATGGGCTTATTATCCCAGCCGGTGACCTTGCCATGGACCAAGATGCGCTGGCCGACGGCTTCGCCACCGTTGACCAAAGTCATGTCATTATCGAGACCACCCAAGTCCTGTTCACCGAATACTGGGCCGGTGATTTCGCCGAGGCGCTCATTGACCATGATGAGGTCATTGCCTGGGTTGCGCTTAATCGTGGTGCGGTATTCCGGGAATGCACGGGGTGCCCACACGTCACCGACTCCAACGTTGGTCAAAGGTGTCACTGGTTCTGACATCGCAAAATCCTCCTGAGAATTTATCCTTGCTGACCACGTCGTGCGGATGGGGTTACGGGCGTCACGATATGGCCGGGGTTAATACACATCACACTAGTGGTTCGGCTACTCCTTTCATTAAAGTGCGCTGAGCGTACTTGGATTTTGGTAGAAAATTGTCGTGACCTGCACTTGCCTACTTCCATTGAACGGGAAGGGTGAGGTTTCGGGGGTGAGTTTCACAGGGTTAGTCCCCGGGGGTGGAAACCCACAACTTCAGCGTCAAGTGGTATGCCGTATGCGTTTACACGCGCCACGATGTGCTTAGTACGCAAGGATGCGGTTTACTAGTGGGTATGTCCGATCCACGTCTTGACCTAGAAGCGCTGCTTGGTACGCAATCGCGCACCTATAAAACGCGCCAGGTCACCGACGATATGGTTCGTCGCCCCATCCACGTCGCCATTGCTTTGTGGGACCAGCCGTGGAAATCCGCAAAAGATCAAAAGATCGAAGGCTGGGTCATCGCGGTTGATTCCAAGCGCGCCCGCTTTGTCCGCCGAGGCCGCACTACCAAAGGTGATGTTGTAGAACGCACCATCGCGGAGTTGAAAAACGCTTTAAAAAATCTTCCCGGACAAGCCTGGATTGTTACTGGCCGGCGACAGACTTTATTGCGCGCCGTTCTAGAAGACCGTGGTTACCTGGTCACTGGAAGTTTTTCGGAGAAGAACCGCGCCGGTAAACGCGCCGCCATGCAGCGTAAGAAAGACGACCACGCTGCTTTGCGCGAGGCGAAAAGAACCGGTGAGCGCCCTGAGAATATTCAGTCCACTCCGGTACCCACTACCCCAGCTTTTTGGTGGCCCCAGTTTTCGCAGGCCAAAGCCCAAGTTGCTGAGGATGAACTGGTGCGCATTGCTACCGATGCCTCCTCCGATACCGTTTATAAAGGAGCCATGTGTTTTGTTGCCAGCACCGGCGACTATCAACTGCACACTCAAGAATCTAGAGCTTCCACCGATGAGCTGGAATTAGAATCCCTTACCTTGGCTCTGAAGTACCTGCACAAAATTGGTGCCCAACAGGCAATCATTGAATCAGATTCCGTCGCCGCACTAGAGGCCGTGGACTATATTCTCTCCGGCGAGAAATCAGATACCCGCCGAAATGGCTCACGGAATTCGCGCGAGCAGAACTCGCGCAGAAGAAATCCGCGGGCGCGCAGGTGGCGCGGGCTGAGCCCAGCGTCACGCTCGCGCTTTGATCAAGCTTGGAAAAACCTCCACGGCCATTGCGAAGTAGAAATTCGCAGAGTGCTCGGCCACGCCGGCGATCCGCTTAACCAGGCCGCTGATCAGATTGCATATATGGGGCTGCGCGCTATTGCCCACCCCTTGAAGCATTCCCGTCCAACACTCAAACACGGCATCGATAAGGCTTTAAAGAAAGCCGCATCGAATGCCGTGGAAAGTGTTGAGTCCTAGGAAGCATCGTTACGCAGCGATGCTAGAAGCTCACGGCGATTCTTTTGCTCCACTGGATCGGGCACTGGCAGGGATGCCACCAACTTCTTGGTGTACTCATCTTGTGGCGTGCGCATAACATCAACGCCGCGGCCAGATTCCACCAGCTCGCCGTGGTACAAGACACCCACGGTATGCGAGACCATGTCAATAACTGCCAGATCGTGGGAGATAAACAGCGCGGCGAAGCCAAACTCTTTTTGCAGCGACTGGAAAAGCTCCAAGACCACCGCTTGGACCGAGACGTCCAGCGCTGACGTTGGCTCATCGGCAATTACCAGCTCGGGATTGAGCACCAATCCCCTCGCCAGCGATACGCGTTGACGCTGACCGCCGGAAAGCTCATGCGGATAGCGTCCGGCAAAAGCCGCCGGCAGTTCCACCGCTTCGAGCAATTCTTTTACCCGGTCGCGACGCTGCGAGGCAGAGATCTCTGGCCGGTTGATCAGCAAAGGTTCCGCAATGCACTGCTCGATAGTGAAATAAGGATTAAAGGACGTCGCGGGGTCTTGGAAAATAAAGCCCACGCGCTTGCGCAACTCCCGCACGCTTTTTCCTTTCACCCCGCGCATCTCTTGGCCGAGTACTTTCAGCGATCCGCCGGTGGCCTTTTCTAGCCCCACCATGGCGCGGCCGATGGTGGTCTTACCGGAGCCGGACTCTCCCACCAGACCATAAACCTCACCTTGTCGGATGGTTAAATCTATTTCCTTGACGGCCTTAAAGGCTGGTGCGCCTAAGCGTCCCGGGTAAGTAATTTCCAGGCCTTTGGCTTCCACGATGACTTCGCGCGAATCTAGTTCGCGGAAATCTTCGGCGGTGTAATTTCCGGTCAAAGATTTCTCGCCCAAGTGCGGTACCGCAGCGAGCAATTTGCGGGTGTAGTCTTGCTGCGGATTCGCGAAAAGTTCACGGACGGGTGCGCGTTCAATGATGCGGCCCTCGTACATCACGGCCACGGAATCAGCGAGATCAGCAACCACACCCATGTTGTGGGTAATGATGACGATGGAGGTTCCATATTCATCACGCAGATTTCGCAGCAGCTGCAGGATTTCTGCTTGCACGGTGACATCCAAAGCCGTGGTTGGTTCATCGGCCACGATGGTTTTCGCCCCCAGTTCTAGCGCCATCGCGATCATGATGCGTTGCTTTTGCCCACCTGAAAATTCATGTGGGTAGCGGTCGATGCGCTTTTCCGGATCCGGAATGCCTACGGCGGTCAGAGCTTTAATGCACCGCTGGCGGATTTCTTTGCGCTTAATCTTTGGATTATGCGCGCGCAATCCTTCGGCCATCTGCCACCAAATAGGAAAGACGGGATTGAGAGAGCTCGACGGTTCTTGAAAGACCATGGAGACATCGCTTCCGCGCATTTTGCGTAGTTCTTGCCCGGTTTTAGCCAGCACGTCTTGGCCTTCGACCAAGACGATGCCTTCCGAGTGTGCAGTATCGCCCACTAGTGACAAGATGGAGCGCGCGGTGACGGTTTTGCCGGAGCCAGATTCGCCGACGAGCGCAACAATTTCGCCTTGCCCGACGTCCAGGTTGACCCCGCGCACGGCGTGCACGAATCCGCCATCGGTGTCGAATCCGACGTTGAGATTCTCGATGCTGACGCGGTTAATGGAGCGGTCAGCTGCTTGTGGGTTAGACATTTTTCACCTCGTGGACGCTCTCGCCGTTGTCGCTATCGAATCGGGAACCGTGGGTCTTTTTGCGCTTGCGGCGAATGCGCAGACGTGGGTCGTTTAAGTCATTGAGCGATTCCCCCACCAGCGTCACGCCCAGAACTGCCAGGACTATGGCCGAGCCTGGGAAAATGGAAGTCCACCAAATGCCAGAGGTGACATCGGAGATTGAACGGTTCAGGTCATAGCCCCATTCCGCAGCAGAGGTGGGCTCAATACCGAAGCCGATAAAGCCCAAGCCTGCGAGCGTTAGCACCGCTTCAGCAGCATTGAGTGTGAAAATCAGCGGCAGGGTGCGCGTGGCGTTTTTGAAGATGTGCACAATCATTACTCGCCAGTGCGAGGCACCGACCACAAGCGCTGATTCGACAAAAGGCTCTGCCTTCAGCCGCACGGTTTCGGCGCGCACAACGCGGAAGTACTGCGGAATAAACACCACCGTGATTGATAGTGCTGCCGCCGCAATACCACCGATTGCGCTGGACCGGCCACCGGTCAGTGCAATGGACATGACGATGGCCAAAAGCAGGGAGGGAAATGCATAAACCGCATCAGCGATCATGACCAAAATGCGGTCGAGCCAGCCTCCGATATAGCCCGAGACCAGCCCCAAGAGCACACCTAGAATCATCGACGCTGCCACCGCAGCAACGATGACTGCCACGGCCGTGCGGGTTCCCCAAATAACGCGGGAAAAGACATCGAATCCAGACACCGTGGTTCCCCAGATATTGGTGGAAGACGGTGGCTGTTGGGTGCCAAAAGATCCGAATTCCGCCGAGGTTTGCGCCCACGTATACGGAGCAATCAACGGTGCGAAAAGCGCGGTGATCAAAAACCCAATGGTGATGATCAAACCAGCAATCAGCATTGCGCGCTGCAGACCAGCTGAACGGATGACGTCTTTGATAATCGGCAAGCGCTTCCAGGGCGCCTGTGAAGAAGGTTGATTAGTAGCCATGGTTTCTTAGAACCTCACCCTCGGGTCGATGAGCGCGGCGATGATGTCAACAATGAAGTTAGTAACTGCCACGATGACAGCCATGAGCATCACGATGCCTTGCACCGCGACAAAATCACGAGCCTGCATGTATTGGACCAGCACAAAACCTAGGCCGTTCCACTCAAAGGTGGTCTCGGTCAGCACTGCCCCACCCAAGGACAAAGCAATCTGCATACCCATCACCGTGATCACCGGGATAAGTGCCGGGCGCAGCGCATGGGTAGTCACCAAGCGGGATTCTTTAACACCCCGAGACCTAGCGGATTCGATGTACTGACGCTCTAAGGTGCCAATCAAGTTGGTGCGCACCAGACGTAAGAACACGCCACCAATTAACAGTCCTAAGGCCAACGCCGGCAGGGCGGCGTGACGTAGGCAATCAATGATCACGTCGACATCGCCAAGCCGAATGGCGTCAAGCAAATAAAACGGTGTGGGATTTGTAATTCGGTTCAAAGTGCTCGCGCCGGAAGTCGACACCCGCCCGGAGATGGGAAACCAGCCCAGCTGCACGGAGAAGATCAGCTTCAGCAGCAAGCCGACAAAGAATACCGGCGTGGCATAAGCCAGGATGGTAAAGACCCGCAGGATACCGTCGGGCCAACGGTCACGAAAGCGCGCGGCAATCATACCCAAAGGAATACCAATGATTAGCGCCACGATGAGTGCATAAAGCACCAGTTCAAATGTGGCCGCACCATATTGAGTCAAGATGGCGGTTACTTCGCGGCCATCGGTAAAGGTAGTTCCAAAGTCGCCGCGGACGATTTCGCCCAGGTACTCAAAGTATTGCACCAAAAGTGGGCGATCGTAGCCGGCATCGACAATGCGGCGTTCTAGGTCCGCGGCGGAAAGCCTACCGCCTAGAGCCGCTGTAATTGGGTCACCGGTGGAACGCATGAGGAAAAAGACCGTGGTGACGAGGATGAAAATTGTGGGGAAGATCAACAAGAAACGGATAAGGACGTAGCGCAAAAAACCGCCACCACGTGCCTTATCCGTTTCTTGCTCTTCCGCAACCACTTCGGGGGCTGCGATTGTCATAGCTCTACTTTTCTTTCGCTTTAAGGGACTGCGCCGGGGAGTAGGACGTGCTTACTTCGACAAAGAGCCGTAGCGGAACAGGTAAGAAGCATCGAGGACAACGCCTTCTACGCCCTCTGCCGCGAATGCGAACTGGCGTCCCTGCAGCAATGGCACGGTAGAGAGTTCTTCAGCCATCATTTCCTGAGCTTGACCCAGTAGTTCTTCACGCTCTGCTTGGTCTTCGGTCACTGCCTGCTGACGAATCAAGGCATCTGCCTCGTCGTTGTCAAAGTGGTTTCCAAGGAAGTTGTCCTTAGTGAAAAATGGGGTCAGGAAGGTGTCTGGATCAGAGAAGTCTGGGAACCAGCCCAACTGGTACAGCGGGTAGACATCCTGGACGCGGTCTTTTTGGTATTGCACCCACTCAGTGGATTGCAGGTCAACGGTAAAAAGACCGGTGTCCTCAAGCTGGGAGCGGATCATCGCATATTCATCGCCTGACGATGGCCCATAGTGGTCCGGGTTGTACTGCAACGCCAGGTTGACTGTTTCAGTAATACCGGCGTCTTCCAGAATCTGCTTTGCCTTATCGACGTCTGGACCACCATCGGAGGTGAGGTACATGTCCTTGACCGGCTCGGTGGCACCAATCATCGCATCAGGGATTGCAGAGTACAGCGGCGCGAAGGTATCGCGGTAGATATCCTTCGCAATCGCTGCGCGGTCAATCGATGCGGCGACTGCCTGGCGTACGGCGCGTGCCTTGTCTTCATCAGCTTCTTCGGTTGTTGCACCGAATGGCTGGGTGTTGAAGTTGAAGACGATGTAGCGGATTTCGCCGCCGGGGCCGTCGATGACCTGCACGCCATCTGCGTTGCGGAGGTCTTCAATATCGGTTGCAGATAGTGAACGGTAGGCGGCATCGATATTATTTTGTTCAATATCGAGCTTCATATTGGAAGCGTCCGCATAGTAGCGAACGTCAATGCCGTCATTTTGCGCTTCCCCCAGAACACCTTGGTAGGTATCAACCGGGGTGTAGCTAATGAGCTCATTTTCGGAGAAGTTAGAAATCGTGTACTGCCCTGCAAATGGCTCCGCATCTACTACTTCTTGGTTATCCAGAACGGAGTCTGCAGAAAATACTTCTTCATCCACAATCGGACCAGCTGGCGAGTTCAGAACGCCTACCCAGGTCTGGTCATTTTCTTGCTTGAGGTTAAAGACCACGGTCAGATCGTCTGGAGTATCCACCGATTCCAAGTTGCCGAGCAATGATGCTGGGCCGTTCGGGTCATCAATCGCGATCTGGCGGTCGAAGGAGAACTTCACATCCGAAGAGGTAAGTTCATTGCCGTTGGCAAAGGTCAGACCTTCTTTGAGCTTCACCGTAAATTCACCAGGTGAGGTGAATTCGCCGCTCTCAGCTAGCGATGGCACAGGGGTTGGGTCCTCAGAACCCGGTTCAGATTCCATGAGGTAGCCATAGACCTGACGCGCTACCTGGGAGGTGCCGTTGTCATAGGAGGCAGCGGGGTCAAGGCGCGTGATTTTATCGGTGGTACCAACCACGAGGGCGCCGGATGAAGACTCTGCGCCAGAGTCACCGCTCGCGTCATTGGAGCCGGAGTCCTCACCAGTGCTCGCGCAAGCGGTAAGCGCAAGGCCGGTCATTAGTGCAAAAGCTGGGGCAAGAAATTTTGCCCGTCGGCGGGAAGAAGTCATTTTAAATTTTCTCCTTGACAGGGGTCCAATTAGAGGGGCCTTGTGGGATCCACATTGGAATTAATATGCCGTACTTCTGGCGGAATTTTGACGTAATTCCGCTAATAAATACCTCCGATCAGGAGGCGAAAAGAAAGAGCAAGCACTAATTAGGTCCACTAGCTGCAGGTTCACACAGTGTTAACCATAGAATAATTTGAATATATTGTGAACTACTACACCCCCACGCGGGGGATGTGTCAACATCAACAAAAATATGGTGTGATTCGGCCTCTTCGCGCCCGCCTGTGGATAGCTTTGCCAGTTGCGTGACGCGTCAACGTAGTTATCCACAGATTTTCAAGCTTGCACTAGCGCGGGCTTGCGGCGGCTTTTAGTGTCGAAGTTATGAACGGACAACAAATAATAAAACTCTTCTACACCAGCGGAATACCCATCCTCCGCGACGTTTACGAGTGCTCCCCACACGACCTCGCCGGTGACCTGATGCCACTGAACACGGCGCGAAAATACACCCGGCTAGCCACAGTTTTCTTTGGTCCTGCTGATTCT
Source organism: Corynebacterium stationis (assembly GCF_001941345.1). NCBI lineage: Bacteria > Bacillati > Actinomycetota > Actinomycetes > Mycobacteriales > Corynebacteriaceae > Corynebacterium > Corynebacterium stationis. The sequence goes on along the minus strand of NZ_CP009251.1, from coordinate 651,013 downwards.
CCCAAGGTGCAGCGCGATTCAGTAGCTCTTGCTGAAGCAAGGCAATTAAGCCTCGAATACTTAGAAATGGTCAACAAACACGCCAAGAAACTCAACACCCGCGGCGCCGCATGGAAACTCCGCGCTGAACTTATCGCTTACGAAGGCACCTTCGAAGAAGTCGAAGCCTACGCCAAGAAACGTGTCATGGAAGAAGGCGGCGACACCAAAAAGAAACCCGGGGTGCGTCTCGGCCGAGTCATCGACGGCCTTCGCACCATTAGTATTACCGATACCCAACGCCGTATTACTGATTTAGAAAAGACGCTTGATGCTGGCATCAAGCACGATGAGGACCAACCACGCTCTGAAGCGTTGCTCACGCCCTTCTGGGACTTAGTCGAGGGCACCGGCACTGGGATAATCAAGCCGGAATACCGCACCGTGATTGCCATTGGTCTCGAGGATTACGCGAAAGTCTCCTGCGGCAAAGGCGACGAAGTCATCGTCGCTTTATCCGATGGCACGACCATGACCGGCGCCGAGTTCATCAACGCCGCAATGGAAGGCTCCCTCGGTGACAAACTCTACGTCGGGCTCTTCCACCCCACCGCCGGACCGGTGAACTTGTACGAAGCCCGATTCGCATCAGACAAACTTCGCACTCTCGCCATGGCAGAGAACCTCGTCTGTCCTTGGCCAGACTGCACCGTACCTGCCGATAGATGCCAAGTTCACCACATCGACGCCCACAAACACGGCGGACACACCAAACCCTCGAACCTGACGATGCTGTGTAAGTACCACAACGGCGTCAACGACGACGGTGACCCGGCTAATCCCGGGTCACAGAAAAGAAAAAATAAGCGAGGAAAAGGGAAGCCGAGCCGCGGCAGGATGCGCCGCCACCGCGGCAAAGTCCGCCTGCACACCCCAGGCGGAAAGCTTGTGGGCAACACCCACCACGTGAGCAGCATGGGAGCGATGAACCTCATCTAAAACCAGGGCGATCCCCACAGCTAGCAAAAGCTAACTAGTCAACCAGGCTAGTTAGCCAATTCGGCGATCCCTTTCCCCGTAGATCCCGGAATGGCGTTAACGGGCACAACGAAAAGAAGCTCCGAAGCATTATTGGGAAATGCTTCGGAGCTAAGTGAGTGATAGGAAGATCAGAAGAGGCTTGTGGGCTAGGCCTTTACAGGTGCGGTTGCCTTGGCATCGTCAGGCGCTGCAACTGAAACTTCATCCTCAGTTGGGAACCTGCGTGCGATTGCTGAAAAGACTGCGCCAGTAATGTTGTGCAGCACCGCAGCACACGCACCAGGCAGGGCAGCTTCTGGAGCAAAGAACTTCGCAGACATACCAGAGGCTAGACCCGCAGATTGCGTGCCGATCTCAACAGCCATGGTGCGATTGTAAGAAGCTGGCATTTTCAGCGCCTTGCCGGTAAAGAAACCCAAGGTGTAGCCGAGCACATTGTGCAGGAGCACCGCTGCGAAGACGATAACGCCCATTTGAACCAGCAGGTCCACGTTATTAGCCACGGTCGGGAAAACCACGCCGCCAATACCGACGATAGAAATCCATGGCAGAACTGGCGCAATGTAGCCGATCCAGCGGTCTAGCAGGTAGCGCAAGACCAAGCCACCGATGACTGGAACCAAGACGGTTTGGACGAGGCTCAATGCCATTCCGGCACCATCAACATCGGTTTGTGCACCTGCGAGAAGCAGCATCAATATTGGCGTCATGATTGGAGATACCAAGGTAGACACTGAGGTCATCGCAACAGATAGGGCGACATCGCCGCGCGCCAGGTAGGTAATCACATTCGACGAAGTACCGCCGGGAACCGAACCAAGCATGAGCAGGCCAACGGTCAGCATAGGGTTAAGTCCCAGTACCTTGGCTACGAAGACTGCGGTTAGCGGCATGATGACGAACTGCGCAATAACGCCAATCAAAATTGGCAGCGGACGTCGCGCAATTTCTTTGAAGTCCGGGATTGTTAGGGTCAATCCCATGCCGAACATGATCACCATCAAAAATTGATTGATGTAATCACTTAACGGTAGAAACGGTGCCGGGAAAATCCAGGCGAGTACAGTTCCGAGCAAAATAAACACGGGGAAAGCAGTCACTGCAATTGCCGCAGAACGGTCCTCACGCGCACGTTCTTTCGTGGTCATGGATGCTTGTAAGGCATCGTCTTTTTCAGACATAGTGATTGCTCCCAGATAACTAAAGATTTCTGCTTCTTAAAAATTCACCAAAGCCAATAAAAATGGCCTCTGTCCTCTGGGTGGGGACATCGTGCAGCGCTAAACCGGAATGGTGGGTGGTTTAGCGTTCTGTGGCTTGAACGAAATTGTAGTGTGAAACAGCGCGGTGGCAAATTCGATTATGATTCCGCACACTAGTTTGGGGTCAGTATTTTGCGAAGTTTGCTGAGAAGAATATTCACAAGCTCTTAAAAGCGCGCGCGAATTTTGCGCCACGCAATGCGCGCAGCAGAATGCGGGGTGGCAAGTATTTCACGCGAGTAGTTGCGCAGTCGGTGCTTTACCGGCGTCAGCGCGACGTGCATTTTAATGGGAATGTTCAAATGCCATGCCCACAGCCGCGTGCGCAAACTATGAAATTCATTGGTGACAACGTGTAGCGCCGTGGCGTTTTCAACGACCGCGAAGCAATTCTCTAAATTTTCATTGGTGCTAGTAGCCGCTGGTTCTTGCACGATGCGCGCAGGCTCCAGCCCATGCGCAATGAGATATCTGGCCATCGCGGCTGCTTCCCCACAGCCGGAGACAATAACTGCGGAATCCGGCATGGTTGCTGCAAGCTTCAGCGTTTTATTTAAACGCGACACCAATAAGGCCCCGGGCTGACCATTGGTCACCCGGGAACCTAGTACCACGATGGGATCGGCCTGGTGCATGACGCTAAGGTCTAGTCCCCCATGAGCTTGGCGCGAAGATTGGCGTCTTTTTGCTCAACTTCCTTGGCCATATTTTCTTGGTACTCGGCCATGCGTTCAACCAATTCTGAGTACTGCACGCCCAGGGTACGGATGGCGAGCAAGCCAGCATTCTTAGCGCCGCCAATAGACACGGTCGCAACCGGAACCCCAGCTGGCATCTGCACGATAGACAGCAAAGAGTCCAGACCGTCCAAATCTTTCAAGGCACGTGGAATACCAATAACTGGCAAAGGAGTTGCTGCAGCCACCATGCCTGGTAGGTGCGCTGCCCCACCGGCACAAGCAACAATCACCTTGATGCCGCGAGTGTGGGCTTGCTTGGCGTAATCCAGCATCTTTTCCGGCGTGCGGTGCGCAGAGACCACGCCCACCTCAAAAGGAACACCGAATTCGGCGAGAACCTCAGCTGCTGGTTCAACGGTTGGCCAATCAGAATCAGAGCCCATGATGAGCCCAACTAGCGGTGCAGTCATTTCTTTCCTTATATATCTTGATACATCTTGCTATTTAGCGGACCAGTTATCAGACCACGCGGCGTTCACGAGGAAATCCGCAGCCAAGCGCGCATCGCGACGGGTTGCCTCTACGTCCTCACCGGTGAGGTTCACGTGGCCAATCTTACGGCCTGGGCGATGCCCCTTGCCGTAGAGATGGATTTTGGCTCGCGGGAAGCGGCGCGCCACTTCTCGGGCACGCTCGCCCATTGGCATCCTTGGGTCTTCGTCAGCGCCTAAGACGTTGGCCATCACGGTGACTGGGGCAAGCGTGGACGTATCCCCCAGTGGCTCATCCATCACCGCGCGCAGGTGCTGCTCAAATTGGGAGGTCACAGAACCATCTTGGGTCCAGTGGCCGGTATTGTGCGGGCGCATTGCCAGTTCATTAACCGCGATATCTTCCGCACCGGACTCATTCGCAAATGCAAAAAGCTCTACCGCGAGCATACCAGTTACACCCAACTCGGTGGCAATCTTTTCACCCAGTGTCTCAGCGCGTTGCTGCAGCTGCGGGTCAACTCCTGGGGCTGGCGCGACAGCTTCAGCGCACACACCGTTGCGCTGCACAGACTCAGTCAGCGGCCAAGTAGCAACCTCGCCCGAGGGAGTCCGCGCGACCAGCACGGAAAGCTCGCGGACCAGCGCAACCTTCTCTTCAGCCATCAAGGCCACGCCGCGGCGCGAAAGGTCAGAGACCAAAGCAGTCAGCTCAGATTCATTATTCGGAAACCACACGCCTTTGCCGTCGTAGCCACCCCGGCGCGCCTTCAGGCAGACCTGCCCGGACGTCAAGGTCCAAAAATCGTACGCATCTTGGGCAGATTCAATCGGCGCAAAGCGCGGCACGGGTGCGCCCAGCTCGGCGAGGCGCTCGCGCATAACCAATTTGTCTTGGGCGTTAATCAGCGCAGCAGGTTGTGGCTGCACGTTATAGCCTGCATCGATCAACGCGGTGAGGTGCTCATTAGGCACGTGCTCATGGTCAAAAGTGACAGCGGTGGCACCGTCGACGGCTTTGAGCAAGTCGTCGTAGTTGGTGTAATCACCAAGCACTACATCCGCGCATACTTGTGCCGCAGAGGCATCGCGTGCGCCGGCAAGAAGGCGCAGCGATTGGCCGAGCTCAATGGCGGCGGTTTGCATCATGCGAGCTAGCTGGCCATCACCAATAACGGCGATAACCGGCATGCCGGGAACATGTGCTTGAGGGTTTCCGTCTGGGTTTCCTGCTTGTTCACTCACGCGTTTCATAATAGCGGCAAGGCTCTAAAAAGCCGTGTTCGGCTCTGTATCCTCCCCCGTAAGCCCTCACTATCGCCAGATGGGAGAGGCGAGTTCAGACAGTTGCTGATTGAGCAGCTTTTCGATGCGCTTCGTTTTCGGCACATCCGGGAAATGGATCGCGCGGTCATAGCCGCGGATGGCTAAAGAGATTCCGCCACGGCGACGGCGCACGCCGACGATATCGTGCAAAGGAATGGAATCCGTTTGACCTTGCAGAGTCGGGGCGCGAGCGATGACGCGCTGGTTGGTGATGATAAAACGCTTGCGGCGCAGTCGCGTCACCGGCAACACAAAGCGCCACAGCGAAAGCCCTGCCCATAGCGCCACCACGGCATTGCGCAAAGCGACATCTAATCCTTGGTTGTTGACTTGGACGTCTAACCAGCCAATGGCGATCCAGCAGATGCCGGTAATCAGGATTAATTCCAGTACTGGCCACAGCAAAGCACGATAGGGCGCGGTGACGTCGACATGCTTGACCTCACCGCGTCCCATTTTTACTATGCTCATGGGCGTTTATCTTACTAGTTAGCGGTTATCAGGGCGAAGATGAATCACATCGCCTGCGGAGTAGTATTCGCCACCGACGTTGATTCTCCCGTCATCGGCCACACCTAAAACTTCTCCGTAGATGTTGCCGCCTGGTGCTTCAAGTCGCACATTCATTCCTATCGATGCAGATACTTTCCTGTAATCCTGCATCATCTGCGGGTCATTGCGCTCCCACTGCGCAAGGCGCGTGTGCAATGCGCGCAGCAAAGAAATCGTAAGCTCCGTGCGATCGGTTTCCAGTCCTTCCAGTGCCAAGGAGGTGGCGTTGTCTATCGGCAACTGTTCCTTGGTTAAGGACACATTGAGCCCCATACCCAAAATCACCCGCGCGGCAGGTCCACTGCCCGCAGCAGAAGTACCGAAGGCACTGCCTTGCGCAGCGCTTGATGCCCCGCCGACCGGTCCGGCCTCGCTTAAAATTCCGCACAGCTTTTTGCCGTCGATGTGCACATCATTCGGCCACTTCAAACGTGCGCCGTCGACGATATCGGTCACGGCCAAGCCCGCAGCGAGGGGCAAAAGACCTAAGTGCTCTAAAGAAGTAGGCAGCAATGCTACTGACTGAATAGTTTGTGTCCGCGCTGGCGCGGACCACACGCGGCCCAAGCGGCCCTTGCCCGATACCTGTTCATCGGCAAGCAGCACTTGGCCGTGCGCCACGGTTTCCGCCTGCATTAAATCAGTATTGGTCGAGCCGGTTTGCGCCGCGTGCTCGATTACCGGATACAAACCTGTATCGACAACCTCGGCGCGAATTCTTTCGAGATCCAAAGTGTCAGTGCGACTATCCATGCGTCAAGCATACGTGCATCGACAAGCACACTGGATCGAGAAACTTCACCCCACGCTTACCCCCGTGGCGGGGGAAATTCCCTAAAACCTACCGTTTGGTAGTGCCTATATCTTAGGGTGATTTTAATTGGTGTTCCACTAAAGAAAAGGTAGCAACCGTTATGAAGAAGTCCATCTTCCGCTCAACTCGCACCGGCGTGGTAGTCACCACCGCTGTTGCAGCGTTGGCTCTTTCTGCATGTTCCTCTGATTCTTCAACAGATTCCGCATCCGATAATGGCGAGGATGCTGCAGCTTCCGACGACTCCAGTTCTGAAGGCCGCGGTCCGATTACCTTCGCCATGGGTAAAAATGACACGGATAAGCTCATTCCCATCATCGAAAAGTGGAATGAAGAACACCCCGATGAAGAAGTCACTTTGTCGGAGCTCGCAGGTGAAGCTGACGCGCAGCGCGAAACCCTCGTGCAGTCCCTGCAGGCTGGCAACTCTGATTACGACGTCATGGCCTTGGACGTTATTTGGACCGCCGACTTTGCTGCGAACCAGTGGCTTGCACCGCTAGAAGGTGACTTGGAAGTTGATACCTCCGAGCTACTCGAAGCAACCGTGGAATCTGCAACCTATAACGACACCCTCTACGCACTTCCGCAAAACACTAACGGCCAGTTGCTCTTCCGCAACACTGAGTTGGCACCAGATGAGGTTTCTACCTTTGATGAGCTCGCTTCTGCGTGTGAAGCACTCGAAGATGGCACCGCATGTTTGACCACTCAGCTTAAGCAATACGAAGGCCTCACCGTGAACACCATTGGCTTCATGGAAGGCTGGGGCGGCAAGGTCTTGGACGAAGACGGCAACGTCACCGTTGACTCCGATGAGGCCAAGGCTGGCCTGCAGGCTCTCGTTGATGCCTACGAAGATGGCACCATCTCCCGTGAGTCCACCGCGGCAACCGAAGAAGAGACCAACTTGACCTTTACCGAAGGCGATTCCGCTTTCGCTATCAACTGGCCTTACATGTACACCAATGCCGAGGAAGCTGAAGCAACCGCAGGCAAGGTCGAAGTACAGCCACTAGTTGGCAAGGACGGCGTTGGTGTTTCCACCTTGGGTGGCTACAACAACGGCATCAACGTGAACTCCGAGAACAAGGCCACGGCTCGCGACTTCATCGAGTTCGTCATCAATGAAGAAAACCAGACCTCCTTTGCGGAAGCTTCCTTCCCACCGGTTCTAGCTTCTATCTACGATGATGAGTCCCTCATCGAGCAGTTCCCATACCTGCCAGCGCTGAAGGAATCTTTGGAAAACGCTTCTCCACGTCCGGTTTCCCCGTTCTACCCAGCTATTTCTAAGGCTATCCAGGATAACGCTTACGCAGCGCTTACCGATGGCAAGTCTGTCGACGACGCCACCGCCGACATGAAGACGGCAATCGAATCTGCGTCCTAGTACACAGGGCTTCGCGCAATTACGCTTTCTGCTTTTGCGCTAGTCGCAAAAGCTCCTCTCCCCGACTTTGAACTGCTCCCTGAAAGTTGGACTGATTAATCAGACACCAATTTTTGGGGAGTTTTCTATGCGTGTACGAAGTTCACTATCGCCTTCTCAACGACTTCACCTGGTAGAGCTGTTTGAGGAAGGCTACGGGTATGCCGCATCAGCAAATCGATTGAAAGTCAGTCGTGAAGTTGTGCGCCACCTATTTCGTCGTTGGTCCTTACATGGCAGGCTATGTCTTGTGGAAAAACCAACGAAGCAGTTCTACTCCTTTGAGACGAAAAAGAGCATTGTTGATCGTGCTCTAGCAGGCGAGACATACATGGCTCTTGCCCGGCAGTACAACTTAAGCTCCAGCGAACTTGTTAGGACTTGGGTCCGTGCATTTCGCAAAGATGGATACGACGGGCTAAAACCAAAGAAGAAGGGCCGTCCAACCAACAGTGCGATACCGGTGCCGCTGACTGAGGAAACGAAACTTCGTCGTGAAGTTGAAAAGCTTCGTGCCGAAAATGCTTATTTAAAAAAATTGCGGGACTTAAGGAATCAGGGGCACGGCTAAAAACTCAAGTCATTGTCACCCTTAAGTCGCAGTACCGCCTTGACGATCTACTTTTAGCCGCGGGTCTGGCACGGTCGACCTATTTCTATCACCAAGCCAGACTTAATGAGCCAGATAAATACGCACCGCTGAAGAAGACAATCAAGGATATATTTGACCAGTCTCGGCAACGCTATGGCTACCGCCGTATGTGCATAGAACTACGTCATATGGGCACAGTGGTCAACAAGAAGCTGGTCTATAAACTCATGAAGCAGCAAGGTCTGGCATCGAAGATACGTCGTCGGCGACGCTACAATTCTTTTAAAGGACACAGCAGCAACATTGCTGAGAATCTGTTAAATCGCGAGTTTGATGTCGACCAGCCGAATCAAAAGTGGGTCAGTGACGTCACTGAGTTTCGGGTAGCAAACCGCAAAGTCTATTTATCTCCGCTTATGGACCTGTGTGACCGTCGGATTATAAGTTTCACGGTGTCTACGTCACCGACGACGGCGTTTACAGCTGCGAGTTTAAAAGCTGCCTTTGAGCTAGAAAAGCCAGCTAAAGGGCTCATAGTGCATACCGATCAAGGATTTCAGTATCAGCATTCCAGTTGGCGTGATCTCATTGGAAAGCATCACGGTGTGCAGTCAATGTCGCGTAAAGGCAACTGCTACGACAACGCAGTGATGGAAAATTTCTTTGGCCATCTCAAAGCTGAAATGTTTCACGGCGAAGTCTTCCACAGTGTCGACGCCCTGATCGCTGAAATAGATGATTACATCACCTGGTACAACACACAACGCCGGCAAGAACGACTAAACGGCATGACTCCAATGGAATATCGAAATCATGCCGTTCATCGAACACTACAAGGGGTAAACTAAACCCAGTCTAACTTTCGGGGGTCAGTTCAACTTACGCTTGGTCAGGGAGAGGAGCTTTTTATCTGTAGTTAATTGTTAGCTATTACTTCTTGAAAGGATTAGCTGCGGTGAGGTTCTTGCGCAGCGGATCCATTGGCTTGATGACATCATTGGTCACGCCGGTGTCAATCAGCTCTGCCAGGTACTTACCGGTCGCAGGGCCCAGGACAACGCCCCACATGCCGTGTCCACCGGCAACGAAGACGTTCTTGGATTTGGTTTCACCAATTAGAGACAGTCCGTCTGGGGTCACTGGGCGCGAGCCTACCCACTCATCTTGACGGTCATCTAGGTCTACGTCGCGGAAGGCAACGCGGGAGTTGTTGACGATAGATTCGATACGACGTGGGATCAGTGGATCGTCTGGGTCGCGGAATTCCATGGTGCCGGCGATACGGAAGCGGCCCTGGTAAGGAGTACATGCAATACGCTGCTGCGGCAGGTAGACCGAGTGTTTGATGGGCTCTGGGGTAGCTACCGAGAAGGAGTAACCGCGGCCAGCTTGCACTGGCACCTTCACGCCGTGGTCACGGACCAAGTCGGATAGCCATGCACCGGAAGCGACAACAACCTTGTCGGCTTCTTCGCGGGTGCCGTCAGCGTAAACTACCGCTGCCTTAGCGCCGCCTTCGACAGATTCGACAGTCTTGCCGGTAACAACCTCGCCGCCGCGGTCGGTCACGGCCTTAGCGATTGCTTCAACGTATGGGCCAGGCTCGATAAAGCGCTGACCTTCGAGGCGGTATACAGCCTTGATTTCATCCGAGAGGATGGGAACCATGGACTGTGGATCTTCCACGCGGTTGATCTCTACTTCTTGGCCATAGCGAATAGCGCCAGCAATTTCTTTGAAGAAGCCACGGGAGTCTAACTCAGACTGGAAACCAATGACAAATGGGCCCTTGTGGGACGTTGCGTCCACGCCGCCGAGTTCTAACTCGTCGAAGGCATCGAGAGCGACCTTGTCGATCGGCGTGAGCTTTTCCATCGTCTTATCCCACGCGGAATCCGAAGCGTGTGCCATGAACTGCGCGAGGAATGACCACAAGCGAACATCGACTTTAAATGGCATCGATAGTGCAGCATCTGGGTCTAACAGCAAAGATGGAGCCTGTCCCCACAGGCCGCTTTCTGCCAGCGGAATGGTTTTAGCCGGCGCTAACCAGCCAGCATTGCCCCACGATGAACCAGCTGCAACGCCCTTGCGGTCAACAACCTTGACGTCATAGCCACGTTCCTGCAAATGCCATGCGGTTGCCAAACCAACCATGCCCGCACCCACGATAATTGCCCGTGCCACATATCCTCCTTGGAAAGTTGTGAGGCTTTCTTTTCTATACCCCAACAGAATTGTGAGCTATAACTCACCCACCAATTATGCAACCTAACATCACCGAATGGCGATTTGGGTGAGTTATTTGACCAAAATTGCGCCCTTTCGGGGTAGGTCTCGCTCCAGCCGGCAAGCACATTCGGGCGCTTGCCCCCTCATCTAGGTGAGCAGACTTCAAGGCTTTACTCTATCTCCGTCCCGCGCGGGTGCTAATGTCTTTAGGCAAACAAACAAGTGGCAACACGCACTGAGGCGAGCATGAAGTGACAGGCAGCACCAGCAACACCAGCACAGTGTTTGCCATGATGGAGGGCTCTTTTACCGAAGTGCACAAGCAAACAAAGGAATGACACTATTTCTGTGAAAACTTCCCGTGCCAAGCGGTACCTTCCCGCAGCGTTATTGATCGCGCCTGCGCTTTTAACTCTGGCCGTGGTTATTGGCTACCCAGTCATCCGCGCCATCATGCTCTCTTTCCAAGGCAACCGCCGCCTCGACCCCGAAACCGGCACTTTTGTCGAAGGCGCCTTTGCCGGATTAGAAAACTATCTCTACTGGGTCACTAGTCGTTGTATGTCACCGACCGGTGAAGTATCGGTCTGCCCGCCTGGGGTCATCGCCACGGACTTTTGGCCGGCCGTCAAAATTACCCTCTTCTTCGCCGTCACCACGGTGATTTTAGAAACCCTATTGGGCATCATGATGGCGCTGATTATGAATGGCCACTATCGCGGACGCGGACTCGTCCGCGCAGCCGTACTCATCCCGTGGGCAATTCCCACCGCCGTGACCGCCAAGCTCTGGCAATTCATGTTTGCCCCGCAAGGCATCATCAACTCCGTGCTGGGGCAGAATATCGCGTGGACTACCGACCCGTGGGCCGCACGACTAGCCGTTATTATCGCCGATGTTTGGAAGACCGCCCCTTTTATGGCCCTCCTAATTTTGGCCGGTCTCCAAATGATTCCCAAAGATGTCTACGAAGCCGCACGCATCGACGGCGCATCGCGCTGGCAAACCTTCATCCACATCACCTTGCCACTGGTTAAACCAGCACTTATGGTCGCAATCTTGTTCCGCACCCTAGATGCCCTGCGCATGTACGACCTGCCGGTGATTATGATTTCTGGCTCTTCCAACTCCCCTACCGCTACCATCTCCCAGCTCGTGGTCGAAGACATGCGCCAGGGCAACTTCAATTCCGCATCAGCCATGTCCACGCTCATCTTCTTGCTCATCTTCGCGGTCGCATTCATCCTCATCAAGTTCTTGGGTGCTGATATTGCGGGCGGGACGGGCATCGACAAGCCAAAGCGATTAAAAAAGCCAGCAGAAAACGAGCTAAGCGACGCTGCTACCAACGACGACGATGGCGGGATACCTGTTGGAGCTATCGCAGCCACGCCGAGTGCGAGGGAGGAGCGCTAATGAAACAGTCCAAGATCTCTCAGGTCGGCCACTACGCTGGCATCATCTTCATCATGTTTTGGGGCCTGGCTCCGTTTTATTGGATGGTGGTCACAGCACTACGCGACTCGAATTACACCTTCGATACCACTCCGTGGCCAACGCATGTCACCTTAGACAACTTCAAAGACGCCCTGGCTACCGATAAAGGCAATGACTTTCTCGGCGCGATCGGCAACTCCTTGCTGATTTCGCTGTGCACCACTGCTTTAGCCGTGGCCATCGGTGTATTTACCGCTTATGTTCTCGCGCGCATGGAGTTTCCCGGCAAAGGTATTGTCACCGGCATCATCTTGGCTGCGTCGATGTTCCCCGGCATCGCGCTGGTCACTCCACTATTCCAACTCTTTGGTGACTTAGGCTGGATCGGTACCTACCGAGCGATGATCATCCCTAATATTTCCTTCGCACTGCCGTTGACGATTTACACCCTGGTCAGCTTCTTTAGGCAATTGCCGTGGGAATTGGAAGAAGCCGCGCGTGTCGACGGCGCTACCAAGGCCCAAGCCTTCCGCCTCATCTTGTTACCACTTGCCGCACCAGCACTGTTTACGACTGCGATTATCGCGTTTATCACCACGTGGAATGAGTTCATGCTTGCGCGCCAGCTCTCCACTACCGCAACTGAGCCGGTGACCGTGGCCATCGCGCGCTTTTCTGGCCCCTCTGCATTCGAGTACCCCTATGCCGCAACCATGGCAGCAGGAGCTTTGGTGACCATCCCGCTGATTATCATGGTGCTCGTTTTCCAGCACCGCATCGTTGCAGGTCTTACCGCCGGTGGCGTCAAGGGCTAAGCAGAAAGGCTGCAACATGTCTGGCAAATACCATCCCGAACAGGCCAAGCTCATATGGGATACCGGACTGGGCTTTCTTGGCTTTATGACCGTGCTCGCTATCGTGCAAGCAATCATGAATGTCTTTACTGACGATCCATTGATCTGGCCCGGGTTTGTTGCCGCAGGCTTTATGTTCGCCTTCTGGCAGTGTTACCGCAGGAAGAAAAAGTACTTTCGAGACAACTACGACGAACGCTGGAAATAGCCATGACACACGCTCATATTCCGCGCCGTTGGTATGAAAATGCCGTGTTTTACCAAATCCTGGTGGGCGTATTTAACGACACTGAGGGCAGGGGCATCGGCACGCTAAAAGGCATTGCGGAAAAGCTCGATTACCTGCAGTGGCTAGGCATCGACTGCCTGTGGCTTTCGCCGTTTTATGCTTCACCGCTGCGTGACGATGGCTACGACATTGCTGATTACCGCGCCGTACACCCGGATTACGGCACCATGGAAGATTTCGAAGATCTCATCGCCGCAGTTCATGCCCGCGGCATGAAGTTGATTACAGATCTAGCGCTTAACCACACCTCCATGGATCATCATTGGTTCCAGGAATCCCGCAAGGATCCCCACGGCCGGTATGGCGATTACTACGTGTGGGGCGATGACCCGCACCGCTATCCAGAAATCCGCATCATCTTCACCGATGCTGAAACCAGCAACTGGAGCTTCGATGAAGTTCGCGGACAGTACTACTTCCACCGCTTCTACAAAGAGCAGCCGGATTTAAATTACGACAACCCCCGACGTGCATGAGGAAGTCTTATCCCTCATCGATTTTTGGATGGACAAAGGCCTTGATGGCTTCCGCCTTGATGCTATTCCTTACCTTTATGAGCGCGATGGCCTGGGAGGTGAGAGCTTGCCGGAGACGCTGGAATTCATCGAAAAGCTGCGTGCGCACATGGACAAGCACTACCCCGATGCTTTTATGGTGGCCGAAGCGAATCAGCCTCCGGCAGAGACGCGGGAGTATTTCGGCGACGGCGACCGGGTGCACATGGTGTTTAATTTCCCGCTGATGCCTAGGCTGTATCAGGCTATTGCGACGAGTCAAGCTAGCCCGATTGTAGAAATCATGCCGGAGCTGCTGCATCTGCCAGCCGGCGCGCAATGGGGCAATTTCCTGCGCAACCACGACGAGCTGACCTTAGAGATGGTCACCGAAATCGAACGTGACCTGTTGTACTCGGCATTTTTGCCGGACGACTCGATGCGTGCACATTTGGGCATCGCTAGGCGCCTGGCGCCTTTGATGGATAATGACCGCACGAAGATTGAACTGATGTTTGCGCTGATGTTCGGACTGCCTGGTGCGCCATTTTTGTACTACGGCGAAGAATTCGGCATGCACGATGATTCCTCGCTGCAAGACCGGGATGCCGTGCGCACCCCGATGCAATGGGAACCAGGCCCTGGTGCGGGATTTACTACCTCCGATACGCCCAAGCGCCCCATCGTGGGTGGTGAGGGCATTTCGGTGGCCGAACAACGCCACGACCCGTACTCGCTGCTGCGGTTTACCCGCTCGCTCATTGCAGCACGCAAGGCCCATCCTGAACTTGGCATTGGTAACTATGAAGCAATTGAAGTCGCGGAGCCTGCCCTGTTAGCTATCACGCGCACACTGAAGGCCGAAGACCGCGTTATTGCATCAGATCCTTTAAGCTCAGCGCCTTTGGTCTGCTTATATAATTTTGCGCCTCACCCGCTGGCTATTCCTCCGCAAGCTTTGGCAAATCTCAGCGGAATCGGACGCGTGGAAATCGGCTCAGTAGAGGCCGGTACCGAGATTCGCAGCGGCGATATGATTCCCGCTTTTGGCTTTTTCTGGCTTACCGCGCAGTAGCTTTTGGAGGGAAAAATAAGTGACCTTCGTCAAAACACGAGGGAATTCTCATCTTTTTTCGAAGATTCTTAAAGCCCTGACCAGCACAATTTAGTTTTGTGACGGAAATCACTGGGATTGAATGGTGGACGTTGGCGGGGATAGAGTCTAGGATTTCGAAACATGACCATTTCCTCACCTTTCACGGATCTAGACAGCTTGGAAGACGACAACACCACCGCAGGCAAACTTGCCGAACTAAAGCGTCGCCGCGCTGAAGCGACCTTGCCCATGGGTGAGACTGCGGTTGAGAAGGTTCACGCCCAAGAACGCCTCACCGCTCGCGAGCGCTTAGACTACCTGCTCGACGAAGGCTCCTTTGTTGAGACCGACATGCTTGCTAAGCACCGCACCACCGACTTCGGCATGTCCAAAAAGAAGATTGTCACCGACGGTATCGTTACCGGCTGGGGCACCATCGACGGTCGCGAAGTCTGCATCTTCTCCCAGGACGGCACCGTCTTCGGCGGCGCACTGGGCGAGGTTTACGGCGAAAAGATGATCAAGATTATGGAGCTGGCTATTACCACCGGCCGCCCATTGATTGGTCTTTATGAAGGCGCTGGCGCACGTATCCAGGAAGGCTCCGTCTCCCTGGACTGGATTGCCCAGACCTTCTACCAAAACATCAAGGCATCTGGTGTAGTTCCACAGATTTCTGTCATCATGGGCGCTTGCGCCGGCGGTAACGCCTACTCCCCTGCTTTGACCGACTTCGTCGTCATGGTGGACAAGAAGTCCAAGATGTTTGTTACCGGCCCTGACGTTATTAAGACCGTTACCGGTGAAGAAGTTACCCAGGAAGAACTGGGCGGCGCATCTGCACACATGACCAATGCTGGTAACTCCCACTACACCGCACAAAGCGATGAAGAGGCTTTGGACTGGGTACACGACCTGGTGGCTTACCTGCCTTCCAACAACCGCCAGCAGGCGCCGTTGGAACTCACCGACTTCGAAGAGGAAATCACCGAAGAGGACCTCAAGCTGGATGAGATCATTCCAGACTCCCCAACCCAGCCTTATGACGTCCGCGAAGTCATTGAGTCTTTGAGCGATGATGGCGAGTTCTTGGAGATTCAGGCAGAGCGCGCAGAAAACGTTGTCGTGGCATTTGGCCGCATCGAAGGCCAGACTGTTGGTTTCGTTGCAAACCAGCCAACCGTCTTCGCTGGCTGCTTGGACATCGACTCCTCCGAGAAGGCTGCTCGATTCATCCGCACCTGTGATTCTTTCAACATCCCACTGGTTCTACTGGTGGACGTACCGGGCTTCTTGCCAGGTCTGGACCAGGAGCACAGCGGTATTCTGCGTCGCGGCGCGAAGCTGCTTTACGCTTACGGTGAAGCAACCGTTCCTAAGATCACCGTGACCATGCGCAAGGCTTATGGCGGCGCATACTGCGTGATGGGTTCCAAGGGCCTGGGCGCTGACGTTAACCTGGCGTGGCCAACCGCGCAGATTGCGGTGATGGGTGCTTCCGGCGCTGTCGGCTTCATCTACCGCAAGGAGCTCAAGCAGGCACATGAGAAGGGTCTGGATGTAGCAGAGTTGGCGAAGTCCTTCGAGCGCGAGTACGAAGACCACATGCTCAACCCATATAAGGCTGCAGAGCGCGGGCTTATCGATGCAGTTATCTTGCCTTCCGAAACCCGTCAGATGGTGGCACGCAACCTGCGTCTGTACGCAGACAAGAACGTTGCCCGTCCTGCACGCAAGCACGGCAATATTCCGCTGTAAGAAGTTGCGCCCCGATTGGCCTCGCTATGTCGAAGCTAGTCGGGGTTGTAAACTAGCTGTTTATGACTAATAAACCGGATCTGAAAACGACAGCCGGCAAGATCGAAGACTTAGATCGTCGTCTCACCGAATCGGTTCATCCTTTAGGTGATGGCGCAGATGACGCAGGCCACGATGCAGGCCAGCTGACTGCCCGGACAAGAATTGACGCTTTGCTCGATGCCGGTTCTTTCGTAGAAACTGACGCTTTGGCACGCCACCGTTCGGTGGATTTTAACCGTGAGCACAATAAGCCATTGACCGATGGCGTAGTGACAGGTTATGGCACAATCGATGGACGCAAGGTCTGTGTCTTTAGCCAAGATGAAACTATCTTTGACGGCACCTTAGGCGAGGTTTACGGCGAAAAGGTCATCAAGTTATATGACCTCGCGCTCAAGACGGGTGTTCCCATCGTAGGTATTCACGCCTCGGCTGGCCCACGTGTGGAAGAAGGCATTGTCACCTTAGGCATGTACGGCCGCATTATGGCTCGTGCAACTTCCGCCTCGGGTCTGATTCCACAGGTTTCTATCGTTGTCGGCGATACCGAGGGCATGGCGTCTTTCCTTCCCGGTTGGTCCGATATTGTCATCATGACCACGCAGTCAGCACTGCATCAAGCACGCCCTAGTGCGGTGGCTCAAGTCTTTGGTGAGGAAGTCACCGCTGCGGAGCTAGGCGGCGCTGCCGTGCATGCTGATAATGGAACCGCGCAACTTGTTGCTGAGTCCGATGAGCTAGCACTGGTTATGGCACGCGATGTTTTGGGCTACCTGCCGGTGAATAACCGCGCGGAGGCACCTCGCACTGAGGCAGATATTATGGCTGGCTCGATTGCAGAAAATATCAGCGAAGACGACAAGAAGCTGTTGAGCATCATCCCAGATGAGGATTCTTCCGCTTATGACATGCGCGACGTCATTGACAATATCGTCGACGAAGCATCGTTTTTCGAGATAAGCGGCAGCTTTGCCGATAACGTGCTTACCGGTTTTGCACGTATCGAAGGCCGCAGCGTAGGCATTGTCGCCAACCAGCCGCTAGCTGGTGCGGGCGCCATTGATTCCGCAGCTGCAGAAAAAGCCGCGCGTTTCATCCGCACCTGCGATGCTTTCAACACCCCTGTGGTGACCTTCGTAGATTCCCCTGGTTTCATCCCTTCCGTGGAGGTGGAAAAGGCTGGATTGGTACGTCGTGCTACCAAGCTTGCCTATGCCTACGCAGAAGCATCCGTTGGCAAAATCACGGTGATCACCCGCAAGGCCTTCGGACCTGCTTATGTGTTCATGGGTTCCAAAGACCTCGGGGCAGACCTAGCCTA
Source organism: Corynebacterium stationis (assembly GCF_001941345.1). NCBI lineage: Bacteria > Bacillati > Actinomycetota > Actinomycetes > Mycobacteriales > Corynebacteriaceae > Corynebacterium > Corynebacterium stationis. The sequence continues at coordinate 633,321 of NZ_CP009251.1, read as the reverse complement.
TGGCTGGCCGACCGCAGAAATCGCGGTAACGCAGACCTCCCAGGCGGCTGAGTCCATCTACGGTGCTGATGCAACTGAAGAGCAAAAGGCAGCGCTGGAAGATAAGTTCATGGGTCCTTACCAGGCCGCCGAGCGCGGCATGGTGGATGCAGTTATCTCCCCTGATGCCACCCGCGGTCATCTCATCGAAGGCCTGCGCCTTCTTGAGCGCAAGGTAGTTCCCGCAGCGCTGAAAAAGCACGGCAACATCACGCTATAACCCGTATTTAAAAGGAAAGTAGAAAGAAATGACCACATCAACTGTTACTGACTCCGCCGCCAAGGCTCCCTCAGCACCACTGTTTAACGTGGTCAAAGGCAATCCTTCGGCAAGTGAAATCGCGGCACTAACTGCAGTATTTGCGCAGCTTTCCAACCAGTCCCGCCGCGAGGCTGCTGGTGCAGGCGTTTCCAAGCACGGCGAACGCAACCTGTGGGGCCGCCCCGAGGACCGTTTCAACTCCCAGCTGCAATTTAACCCAGCTGCGTTTAGAAATGTTCGTTTCTACTAGAATTCGCTCAGTCTTCGCGTAAAAGCGGTGGTGCACACGATTGCAAAATCTGTGCACCACCGCTTCTTTTTAGGTGTAGGCACCAAAGGTGATCTAGAATTCCCCGCATGCAAATTATTCTCGCTTCTCAATCACCTTCGCGCGCATCCATTCTGCGCGGCGCGGGTGTTGAGCCGGTTCTGCGCCCGGCACACGTGAATGAAGCAAGCCTTATCGAATCCCTCGGTGATGCTGCTCCAGCTGAGGTCGTCTCCCAACTGGCGATGGCCAAAGCACAAGAAATCGCCCCAGACTTTCCCAACGACATCGTCATCGGCGGCGACTCCATGCTGCTTTTAGATGGCACACTGCAAGGCAAACCACACACCGTTGACGCCACCGTCGCCCGCTGGGAGCAACAAGCAGGCAAGACCGCAGAGCTTTTAACAGGCCACTGCATCATTTGGGGAGACCAAGTCCATGTAGAGACCTCACGCACCACTGTGCGCTTCGCACAGGCCACCCTGGCTGATATCCGGGCCTATGCCTCAACCGGGGAGCCGCTAGAGTGTGCAGGCGCCTTTACTCTCGAAGCAATCGGTGGCTGGTTCATCGATCGCATCGAGGGCGACCCTTCCTCGGTCATCGGGCTATCGCTGCCGGTTGTTCGCCGCGCGCTGTATTCCTTTGGTCTTTCCGTGAGTGAATTATGGAATAGCGGCCAGACAGAATCTGCCCAGCAACCTGCGCAACCAACTGATGCCACGATGAGTGCCGTCACCAACTAACACCGGCAGGTAGATTGGTAGGCATGGAAATTAATGACATGCTTGCCCCACCACCCGTAAAGTTGCCGGAAGACCCAGCCCAGGCGGAGGCTTCCAACTACACTCCACAAGAACTCGCGGCGAAGTTTCCTGCCAGCCCCTATGCGTGGGCTGAGCTGGCTGAGGCGGAGTTGAAAGCCGCCCAGTCTTCTTCAGATACCACCGCAGAACCTGCTGCATTCATTACTGCCTATGCTTTCGCGCGCACCGGCTATCACCGCGGGCTCGACCGCCTGCGCGGCAACGGTTGGAAGGGCTGGGGCCCGGTTCCTTTTGACCACGAGCCTAACCAAGGGGTACTGCGCGCTATTGCCGCGCTAGGTCACGCGTCTCAGGCTATCGGTGAAACGGAAGAATATGACCGTCTTCGCCAAATGCTTTCCGATGCCGACCCCGCGTCCGTGGCAACGCTGCTCGACGGTCATTAATAATTAGCGTTTTACCCCACTAGCCTGCGTTTCTTCCTCAAGCAGTGAGATATGCAGGCTTTTTCATTAGGGTGGCGAGCATGGTTACTAATGATTCTTCTCTTTCGCTTCCCCCCATCGGCTTTGGCACGGTGCATCTCGATGGCGCTGCTGGTGTCGAGACGATGACCTCGGCGATCCAGACCGGCTACCGGTTAATTGATACCGCATACAACTATGAAAATGAAGGCGCGGTCGGCGTAGCACTGCGTGATTCTGGCGTTCCGCGTGAGGAGCTTACCGTGACCAGCAAGCTACCGGGCCGCTTTCACAAATTCGACCTCGCGCGCCCGCGCATTGAAGAAAGCCTCTACCGCCTCAGCGTCGATTACCTAGATCTATTGCTCATCCACTGGCCAAATCCGAATCAAGATCTTTATGTTGAAGCCTGGCAAGCGCTTATCGATGCCCGCGACCGCGGCCTTGTGCGCCACATCGGCGTCTCCAATTTCTTACCTGAGCACATGGAGCGCCTAGAGAAAGAAACCGGCGAGCTGCCCGCAGTGAACCAGGTTGAACTGCACCCCTACTTCCCGCAGCAAGAGCTGGTGGAATGGCACGATGCCCGCGGCATTATCACCGAAGCGTGGAGTCCGTTAAGCAATGGCCGCGGCCTGGTCGAAGAACCTACCTTGGTTGAGATTGGCCAACGCCACGGCGTCGGCGGTGGCGAGGTCGCGCTGGCCTGGCACCACGCACGCGGCATCGTTCCCATACCGCGCTCCACCAAGCCGGAGCGACAGAAGTCCAACCTGAATGCTGTAAACATTGAGCTCAGCGCCGAAGAAATCGCGGCCATAACCGCGCTTGGGCGTCACGACGGCCGGATCAAGAACCAAGATCCAGCGGTGTACGAAGAATTCTAAGGATTTTCTTCGGAGTCGAACGTATTTCTACTCGGGCCATTTATTCGACCGGATAACTTCTACAAAGTCACCCCGTTCAAACCCCGGGACAAAGTGCTCTAAGACATCGGCTTTCACGTTGCCGAAGGTAGTTTCGGGACGGTGCTTGATGCCGTTGGTGAAGGCTTGCAGGATTCGATTTTTGAAATCCGGACGCGGGTGCACTTTCACGATCTCGGCACGCTGTTCTTCGGTAATGGTGTCAAAGCCAATGCCCAAGACATCATGTTCAACACCGCGGGTAACCAAGGCGACCTCGGCTGCCATGTGCAGTGGAATCTCTGGGGTGGTGTGTAGCGCGATAGCGTTCCACACTTTATCCGCATCCACATCGCCCACGCCGTGAGAGAGCAAGAAGCGGCGTGCCTCATCGGCACCGTCAATTTCGAAGCGCTGGTCATTGCGCGCGTATTTATCCGTCAAGCCTAAGTCGTGGAACATCGCACCGACATACAGCAGCTCCGGGTCGTAGGAAATGCCATCTCGCTGCCCGCGCAGTGCGCCCAATACATACACCCGGCGCGAGTGATCATAGATAAGCTGGGATGCAAATTCCCGAACGAGCTCAGTAGCTTCCTGGGCAAGCTTGGAATCGGGGATAGTAACACCGGAAATAATCTCTGCCACGTCATACTCCTTGAGAAAGATATGCGTCATATCGATAGTGTGGTTTCACTGCTCCGCTTTACCTTTCCACACCACACTACACTGAATCCATGTTACTTGGATCACAGCAGCAGGAAAACGACATGCTGTGCCGGCGCTTCTTAGAATTAGGGCAAAATTCGAAGAAAACCTGGCTCTGGCGTTTCCCAGAGCCAGGCTAATGGACGTCTCCGGCCCAGCGGAGTCCCCCTTGCCAATGCTGTTAAACCAGCGCCTGTAGAGGAAGCCCTGTTGGACTACCTCATCATCCGGGCGCCGATTGGCTTCACGCGCAGCCAAGACCGAAGGGATTGCTCGAGACAGTCTGTTAGTTGGTTTCGAATATGAATGCTACGAGTCCTATCAGAAGTTTATGCATTGGCGAGGCATTCTTGAGCTGGACAAACACTATCCCCAGGTTGAGGTAGACCCAGATACATCGCGCGTTGACCATTGCCGTTTTAGCACCTCTACGGACATTTTCACTGACTTCGACCGAGCATATTCCTTCGCGGATAAAGGCCACCGCACGTAGACTGCCCGGACCATCACCACAGAGATGGTGGTTTGGCACATCGCCCCTGTGGTAAGCAAGCCAGTTGTCCCAAAGCCCTAGACGCCTTTGAGACTGAACCTCACGAAAAGCATTCTTTAGGAAGCGTGGCGCAAGCCGTCTCAGGCAACTCTCGCCACCTAGGCAGGCTCTTCCAGCAAGAATTAGACATACCACCGGGATGCTGAATGGAAAGTATGTGGCTGCATTCAACCCAAGATATGCCCTTCAGACGCTACAGCGCTACCGCGGCGACGCAGCATTCCGGCTTTGGCAACCATGAGAATCTTCGACGTTTCTTTGAGCGCCGCTTTCCGTTGAAGCACAGCTCGGAAGATTCCCGTCGGTATTATTGCGCTATCAATCTGCAGGCATACCTAGCTACCGGATTGAAAAATTTTCTTGGTATTATATAGGTTTTCCCTCGGGAATGCCGCCAAAATATAAAATATATCTATTTTTGCTTCAGAGCTAGAAACCCCCTACCGTAGTACGAGTGCCTGCGCAGGTATTTTCATGCAAAAGGATTACGGAGGTTTCATGGCATACCTTGCCAAGTCTCATTCAAGAGACACTTCTGAGGATCCGACAAGTACTGGTTCTTCAGACGAATTCAAGCATTCAACTGTCAATAAGCCCGTATTTTTCATAACTGCGGGCCTGATCATTGCTTTCGTCCTGTGGGCTTGGATAGCTCCGGGGCAGGCAGAAACAGTGATTTTCGGCTCCATGAACTGGATTGCTGCGAATCTTGGCTGGTACTACATCCTCACCGCGGGGATCATCGTACTTTTCGTCATTATCATCGCCCTCGGCCGAGTGGGCGATACCCGGCTCGGACCGGATCATTCTCGGCCCAAATATCGGATGTTCACTTGGGCATCGATGTTGTTCGCCGCCGGTATCGGCGTCGACCTGATGTTCTTCTCCATCGCGGGGCCGGCAACAAATTTTCTTACGCCGCCCGAAGCAGAACCGCTCTCGGACGAAGCCGCCCGCATGGCAGCGATTTGGACCATGTTCCACTACGGTATTCCGGGATGGGCCATGTATGCGCTCATGGGCGTTGCCCTGGGGCTTTTCGCGTATCGCTACCATTTACCGCTGAGTATTCGCTCAGCGTTGGCTCCCATCTTCGGCAAACGCATCCACGGTGCGACCGGTAATGCTGTCGATATCACAGCAACGTTGGGAACCATCTTTGGTATTGCCACCTCCTTGGGAATCGGAGTTGTCTTTCTCAACTACGGTCTTTCGGAGCTCTTTGGTCTTCCCACAAACGCTACTGTGCAGGTTGCTCTAATCGTTTTGGCGGTAGCTATCACAATCTTCTCCACCGTCTCCGGTGTTGATAAAGGTATTCGCCGGCTCTCCGAGCTCAACGTGTTGCTCGCGCTCGGTCTGCTGCTGTGGATCTTGATTACCGGCAAGACCGCTGAGCTGCTTGGCCAGCTGGTTCAAAATATCGGTGATTTCTTCAGTCGCTTCCCCGGCATGCTGCTCAATAATTTCGCTTATACAGAGGGAGCGCCCGGCTACCCAGCCGAACAGTGGTTGGGTGACTGGACTCTGTTCTTCTGGGCGTGGTGGATGGCGTGGGCGCCATTCGTAGGTCTGTTCCTCGCGCGTATTTCGAGGGGACGCACGCTGCGTGAATTCATCTTCGGCGTGCTCATCATTCCATTCGGATTCATCCTGCTGTTCGTGTCCATCTTCGGCAACGCAGCGCTGTCTTACTTCCGGGCAGGCGATGACGCCTTCCTCCAGGAAGCTGTCGACCTCCCCGAATCAGGTTTCTTCAATCTACTATCGCAGTACCCGGGTGGCACTGTGCTGATCGCTATCGCAGTATTCGTCGGCATGCTCTTTTACATCACTTCGGCAGATTCCGGTTCCCTGGTCATGGCCAATATGACCTCGAAGGCATCGCTACGCGACTCCGATGGCGCACCGTGGCTGCGCATTGTGTGGGCGGTTATTACTGGTGCTCTTACTTTAGTAATGCTGTTTATTAACGGTGTCTACACCCTCCAGGCGGCGGCCGTGTTGATTGGTCTGCCATTTTCAGTGGTGATGTACCTGCTCATGGCGAGTGTGCTCAAGGCGCTGCGTGCAGAGACCCGCAGCCTTGATTCCAGGCTTCAATCCGTGGCTCTAGCAACCCGCGGTACTGCCGCCGGCACGGAACCGCTTCCGTGGCAAGAGCGTCTTGCCGGCCGCATGGCATTCCCCGGGCCGGAGGAAGCGCGGAAGTTCGTTGAAGAGACCGGTACCCCAGCCGTAGCGACGGTTGCGCTTGAGCTTCGTGAGTTAGGCGCGGATGTCACGCTTTCTCAAGGTGAATCTGCAGAAGACGGCATGCCATTTGTTGATGTAACAGTGAAGTTCCCCGAACAAGAAGACTTCAAGTATCAGCTGTGCCCTGTTATGCATGCCACCCCAGCGTGGGCGCCGAACCATGACGAAGAAGACAAAAGCTATCACACGGTGGAGGTCTTTACCGCCCGCGGCACCCGTGGCGTCAACGTCATGGATTTCACAAAAGAGCAGGTCATCGCAGACGTTGTCAGTTCCTATGAAACCCACCTCACCTACATGGCCATGGGTGGTACCGCGGGCACGTCCTTTACCGGTGTCGAAGCCGAGGCCCCCACGGAGTGGGATGGAACAGGTACCGTCGATTCCGAGCTAACGGAAAATGACACTAACTCTAACTAGGAAAGTGAGTACTGAAATTGTCTAAGAATCAACATTTCATTAATGGTGAATGGGTGGACTCCATTTCCGGCGCCACTCGTACGATCACCTGCCCTGCCAACGGAGAATTCGTTGCCGAGGTAGCCGAGGGCGGCAAAGAAGATGCAGAAAAGGCCATCTTGGCAGCACGCGAGGCATTTGAATCTGGCGTGTGGTCCGGTGTTGCAGCTTCCAAGCGTGGCGATTTCCTAATCAAGGTGGCTGAGGAAATCGAACGCCGCAAAGATGAATTCGCCCGCGCAGAGGCACTTGATACCGGTAAGCGTCTTGTTGAAGCCGAAGGCGATATGGACGATATCGCTAACTGCTTCCGTTACTACGGCAAGATCGCTGATTCCAACCCAGGCCGGATCGTTGATGCCGGTGACCCTACGGTTCTATCCCGCGTAGCTTATGAACCAATGGGGGTCTGCGGCATGATTACGCCGTGGAACTTCCCACTGTTGCAGGCTTCATGGAAGATTGCACCAGCGCTGGCAACGGGTAATTCATTTGTTATTAAACCTTCAGAACTCACGCCTTCAACCACGTTGTTGATTGCTGATGTTCTGGATTCCCTTGGTCTTCCAGCTGGTGTAGCAAACGTAGTTATGGGCGACGGCGCCAATGTCGGCTCGGTGCTTTCCTCCCATCCCGAAATTGACCTTATCTCCTTTACCGGTGGTTTGGAGACCGGCAAGAAGATTGCAGAATCCGCGGCACAAGGCGTAAAGAAGGTAGCTCTCGAGCTTGGTGGTAAGAACCCAAATATCGTCTTCGCTGACGCCGATTTCGATGCCGCCGTGGATAATGCGCTCAATGCCGGATTCCTGGATTCCGGACTGGTGTGCTCCGCTGGTACCCGCCTGATTGTTGAAGAATCCATCGCCGAGAAATTCGTCGATGAGCTCGTACGCCGCGCTGAAGGCATTGTCATGGGTGGTCCTTTCGACGAAAAGGCAGAAACCGGTCCACTCATCTCGAAGCAGCACCGAGACAAGGTCACTTCCTACGTCGAGCGTGGCGTCGAAGCCGGCGGACGTCTGCGTTGTGGCGGTCACTGGGGCGGAGATGAACTAGCCGACGGCTACTTCTATGCCCCAACTGTTATTGACCAGGTCAAATCCGATAACCCTGCTGTGCAGGAAGAAGGTTTCGGCCCTGTCATCACAGTGGAAACCTTCAAAACTGAAGCTGAAGCCATTGCTCTGGGCAATGACACCGATTATGGATTGGCCGGCGCTGTGTGGTCTTCCAACCAGGGCACAGCACACCGCGTTTCTACCAAGTTGCGCCACGGCACCATCTGGATCAATGACTACCACCCCTACATGCCACAAGCTGAGTGGGGTGGGTTCAAGATGTCCGGTGTAGGCCGAGAATTGGGACCATCGGGGCTTGAGGAATACCAGCAGTCAAAGCACATCTATCAAAACACTGAGCCTGCGGTCACGGGTTGGTTCCCAGATAAGACCAGCAGCAACTAAGCAAGACCAAGCAAGACCAAACAAGAAAAGCAAAGACCGAAAAGGAGAATTTAATGGCTGATCAGAAGGACTATGACTACATCATCGTTGGTGGTGGATCGAGTGGCGCCGCATTGGCTGCTCGTCTGAGTGAAAACCCTGACGTGACCGTCGCCCTTCTTGAGGCTGGCCCGCACGATTCAAAGCATGATGAGGTGCTCACACTCAACCGCTGGCCAGAATTGCTGGAGTCGGGGCTCGACTGGGACTACCCCATCGAAAAGCAAGAAAATGGCAATTCTTTCATGCGCCACTCCCGCGCAAAGGTGCTTGGTGGCTGTTCCTCCCACAACTCATGCATCGCTTTCCACACTCCTGCAGAAGACATTGATCTCTGGGAGAAGCTTGGTGCAACCGGCTGGAACCGCGAGAATGTGCTTCCTTTGATTAAGAAGCTAGAAACTAATGACCACGAGGGCGAGCAAAATGGCCATGATGGTCCGGTCAACCTCATGACTGTTCCGGCAACTGACCCGGTTGGCGTCGCTGTTCTTGATGCCTGCGAAGAGGTCGGCATTCCGCGTAAAGAGTTCAACAAGGGAGAAACCGTCAAGCACGGTGCAAACTTCTTCCAGATCAACTCGAAGCAGGATGGCACCCGCTCGTCTTCATCTGTGTCCTATCTTCACCCAATTGAGGGCCGTGAGAATCTAGATATCCTCACCGATATGTGGGTTTCCCGCATTGTTCGACGAAGACAACAACGCGACTGGAATTGAATACCAGCGTGATGTTTTTGGCCGCCGTGCAGTTCTCAACGCAAAGCGTGAGGTCATCATTTCTGCTGGCGCGATTAACACGCCTCAGCTGTTGATGCTCTCCGGTATCGGCCCAGCTGAACACCTTAAAGAGGTTGGCATTGATGTGCGTGTTGACTCTCCTGGTGTTGGTTCTAACCTGCAGGACCACCCAGAAGCTGTCATCAACTTTGAAACCACGGTTGACATGGTTTCTGACTCAAC